>CAJXCW010000273.1 GCA_913051705.1 uncultured bacterium | reverse complement strand
AGTAGCTGGTATCATCCGTACGATCGATCAGGCTGGTAACCTCGCTTCTGAATAATTGATGGCCATGTAGCATGAGACTTTGACAAACGGGTATCTTGAAAATCAGGATACCCGTTTGTTGTTTCAAGACGGGTTTAAAGAGAGGAGAAGACCATGAAAGGCTTCATGGCACGGCTTGTCAGGGAAGCAGTAGATCAAAAGCACCTCACAACTGTAATGATATTTCTGGCCGCCGTTGCACGTGAACTGGTTCAGCAGACATGGGGATAGAAGTGGTTTGATCCGCTCAGCAAGGCGCTGGTCGGTACTTTAATCGCACTGGCAACCGTCAGTCTGCTGGTCTACGCCGTGCTGGCTACCTTTGAGAGACAACAGTCGATCTTAGAGGAACAGAAGGAAAAACTGGTGGATGCCGAACGAGCGAAATTAGCGCTTAATACCATATTGCATATGAGCGCTACGGTTCAACATGAGATAAATAATCCACTGATGGCCATCAAGGGGAATGTAGAAATGTCTCTGATGGAGGATGATTCAAATCAGCGGTTACATAAGATTAAAGACGCCGTAGAACGTATTCGTGAGGTCACGACCTTACTCGCCCAGATTAAGACGGTGAAATTGATCGTAGAGGGAGATCGCCAGACCATGGTCGATCCGGAAGTGTCCGTAAAAGACAGGTTGACATCGGGGTATCTGAAAACGCCGCAAACGGATACAGAAACAGAAGATTTGCTGAAAAAATTTGATGGACAGACCAAATCAGAAAGTAAGGAATCGTAATAGATAACTTCTACTCTTCATTATACTGGAGCAAAGAAAACACGTCATAGCCATCGAGTTTAGATCGGCCGTTTAAAAAGTTCAACTCTATCAGAAAGCCTACCCCTACCACTTCACCCCCTGTATTCTCCACCAATTGACAGGCTGCTTTGGCACTACCGCCCGTAGCCAGTAAATCATCTATCACCAATACACGATCACCCGGTTTTATAGAATCCGTATGCACTTCAAGGGCATCCGTACCGTATTCCAGGTCATATTCGATGCGCATGGTTTCGCCCGGCAGCTTGCTTGGCTTTCGTAAGGGAATGACCCCGGCATCAAGATGATAGGCCAGGGACGGAGCAAAGAGAAACCCACGCGCTTCTATGCCGGCGACCAGGTCAACGTCATGATTCGCATACACTTCATTAAACCGGTCTATCATGGTACGGAAAGCCACCCGGTCCTGCAACAAGGTGGTAATGTCCTTGAACACAATGCCCGGCTTGGGGAAATCCGGTATATCTCGTATTTTCTGCTTCAACTCATCCACATGACACCTCTTTAGGATGGATCTATAAAATGGTCAAATTTAATGCCGGATACCAAAATTACGAAATTTACCCGTGGCATCCGCCCAGGTAATGTCGATATCGTCTACCCTGGCCATAGCAGGACCCTGCCGTAAATATTGAATCATCCGCTCGATCAAATTGCGAGGGCCTTCCACGACTGCTTCCACCTCACCGTTCCACAGGTTGCGGACGTATCCCCGGAGTCCCAGTTGATTCGCCGTGTTATAGGCAAAATATCGGTATCCGACCCCTTGAACTCGGCCGGTAATTCTGAGATGGGCCTTGACATCTGCTGCCATAATTAATTCTATGGGCGATGGGCCGACATAACAGGAAAACGACAGGTCAGTATAGTAATCCCCCCATTTGAAGGCAAGCAATTTTTCCCATGTCCAATACACGAGAAACTATACTGGAAAATCTGTTTGGCGAATTGAATAACCAGATGTTTGAGAGACGGCTTTCTATGGTCTCAGTTGAGTTCAGCGAACGTATGACCTCTGCAGCCGGCCGGTATTTTCCACAGCGGAAACTTATTCGATTATCCGCGCCATATTTACGATTGCATGGTTGGGATAAGTGTCGTAATACGTTAATTCATGAGATGATACACGCCGACCTGCACGTCCGGAGGAAGCCATACGGCCATACGCCGGAGTTCAAACATTGGCTGAAAAAACTAACCGGCGAGAAAAGTATCTATCATCATGACGATATGCGGCCCTATGACCGACCTTACCGGCATGTCTACACCTGCCCCCGGGGCCATAAGTACTACCGAAAGAACCGCACACGCCGCAAAACCTCTTGCGGCCAATGCGATAAGACCTATAATCCGCGTTATCTGCTGAAGTATATCGGGCGTGAGAACGTGTAAGGCAAGATTACAGGTCAGCCTGAAACTCGTTCAATTTCACCGATCGGCCTTCCGCAGCTGATCGGTCCGCAGCGAACACCACGCGGTGTGATTCCAAGGCGGTATCCAGGTCGGTCAGCGGCATGGTCTCCTGGTTATTGATGCTGTCGATATAAGCCTGGAACTGCGGCTCATACGGATGATCGGTTACATCACCGGAATCGATTAATGAGGTTTCGAGCGTACTCCATTTGCTTCTGTCCATGCCTTTGAACTTATCGGAATAGAACCGATTATCCAGCAGACTGCCTTCACTGCCCACCAGATGGATATGGAAATAATACGGCTGGAGACAATCGATACAAGAGGTTACTTTGGCGATTTTATTTCCGCCCTCAAACTTCATCATGGAGATACTGGTGGTGTCGTATTCATACCGTTTAAAATAATCGCTGGAGGACCGTGTATTATAGCTGGTCACTTCCTCTACCTGGCCGTCCATGAAGAATAACAGGGCGTCAAGGGCATGGCACCCTGCCGTAAGCAGGCTGGTGCCGCCGAAGTCTTTTTTCACATTCCAGTCGTATTGACCGTACCAGGGGCCGATACCGTGGTAATAGTCCACTTCCGCATAATGCAGATCACCCAGCAGACCTTCGTTGATGATGGAACGGATCATAGTGAAATGAGCGCTGTACCTGCATTCAAAACAGACGCACACGTTGACGCCGGCCTTTTTAGCGGCGACTTTGATCCGTCGCGCATCGTCATATGTGAGGGCAATCGGTTTTTCGATAATCAGATGTTTGCCTGCCTCAGCCGCAGCCACCGCCTGATCCGCATGATAAGGATGAGGCGTACAGATATCGATGACATGTATATCCGGATTCGCCAACATTTCAATATAATCGGTGTACGCCTTCAGCGGCGTCCCGAATTCCGCCGACAGCAGGGCCTCATCATGCGTTCGGCGTGAACATACCGCCGTGATATCAGCGCCTTTAACCGCTTTAAACGTCTCGATATGCGCCCCAGCCACCCAGCCGAGGCCGACGATACCTACATTCAGTTGGCTCATGGCATCCCCTTCCTGTGAGAAACCACAGGGACCCTGTGGTCACATACTTTTTCTACTTGAGTCATCCATTGGTTATAGCTTGTATTCAACTGATCAACGGTCGTTCGTTCAAAGATGAATGGGTATTGTTTCAGTGTATGCGCATGGTGATCCGGGTCGTCCGCGCAGCAGTCTTCGACGATGGCGGTCAGAAAGCCATTCTGCGCGGCCGAGGCCGTTGTAAGGAACACACAGACGGAGGTGACTAATCCTGCCGTCAGTATAAAGGTTTTGTTTCGCCGGCGCAAATAGGTTAACACCTCCGGATTATGAAACGCATCGAAGGTGTGCTTTATCACCACCTTTTCACCCGGCTGCTCCTGTGCACAGGGTAGAATCTCTGCACCCGTTGTACCCCGAATACAGGGAATCGCACCCTTGATTACATATTTGACCATCCAATCGGACCGATCCGGTTCAAACAGCACCCGAATGTGTACGATATCAATGTCTGACATCCGGCAGAATGAGAGCAGCCGCTCGACATTCGATGAGAAATCAGGGAATGCCTGCACCGATTGCTCCGGCAAGAAATCCTCTTGCACGTCAATGAGCAGCAGCGCGAATGCACTCCAATCCTGTTGATCAGGCATAGTTATGCTCCTGTGACGACCCTATATCTCCTGTGGTTACGTCTTCCGATGTCCTTTCTCCCAATCTCATCTGATATCAATGGGATGTCAACCAGAAATCGCATGGTCTCATATGCAAGCTTGACAATCCATCAGACCGCCTTACATTAAGCAAAAATCTCCCTATCAGACCATACAAAATCGGTTCCTATTCCTTAACTTAACCGGGGATGCTATTATGACCGTTGATCCTCAGCAACTTCTCGACGATGGATACATCATTCTACGTGGTGTGATCCCGGATGAAAAGCTTGAGCCATTGCGGGTAAGTTTTGAAAAAATGGTAGCGCGGCAGAAGGCTATCTGGGCGAAAGAACGACAACCGGAAGACCCGCCCGGCGGCCAATGGGAGCTGGCTCATCAACCCAGATTGATTTTCGATACCCTGGTCGATGAAGAAACGGCCAATACGGTAGAATTCAGTCTTCACGAACATACGATGGGGGTCAGCCGTCAGATCATGCGGGCAGAGGCGGCAGGGATTACAGGACTTATGTTCATGTGCAGCCCGACCACCGACCGGGGACCGGCGAATTGGCATCGGGATATCCATCCCATCGACCAGGCGCCGCTCAGTGGCCTGCAGATGGATTTACTTAATAACGCCCCTGGCTATATACAGTGGAACATCCCGCTGTATGACGACGACGTACTATGGGTTGTGCCGCAAAGCCACAGCCGGATAAATACCGAAGAAGAAAATCGTTGTTTACTGGAGGATGCGCATAAACCGTTACCCCAAAGCATACCGGTTGAGTTAAAAGCCGGGGATGGCGTCGTTTACACCAACACGATTCTCCATTGGGGCAGCAACTACAGTGCCGGATTGCGCCGCACCATCCATATAGGATATCGATCCTTCGGTGGTCCGATCTTTCCGTATGTAAACCGGTTCTATCGGGATTTGAGTTTTACGGCCTGTTTGTCGTCCGATGCACAGGCCGTTTTTCAGGACCTCAAACAAAGGTATGATGAGGAAGCCAATGTCATAGAGACGACATTCCGGGCGATCATAAATAAAGATGAACCCGTATTCCTGGATGGTCTGTCCAGACTACACCCCGGTGAAACAGGCCGCATCGTGTGCCTTATCCTCCTATCGAAACTGGTATACAAAATGAGAACCGGCACGCATGCCGTACGTCCGGATTACGGTGGGGATATGTCCTATGATGAAGATCTGAAACCGCGTTTTACCGCACAGGAACTCGATATCCTCTGGCAGCGCTTCGCAACCCTGGATCAGAAGATCCAGACGGACCAGGAGCTATACGTGCCCGGCTTTCAATCCGGCCCTATGCATTATTATTTCAATGAGTTCCCTGAAGCCTTTGGTGTAGAAGAAATTATTGCGAGTTGGAATTAAAATAACTACAGGGAAAACGGAGAAGGAGCTTACCATGAAAATCACGTCTGTTGACGTATGGACGGTTGTGGTGCCAACGATACCCGGTCGGGTACATAGCCCTGAGTACGAGGGTAAGGCTGGTTGGGATGAGGTGCCCAAGCATATTATCCGAGTAGATACGGATACGGAATATTACGGTCTCGGTGAGACGGGGCGGGGTCTGCCGATCGACCAGGTACGCGAAGGTGCCCGAAAGATGATCGGACGTGATCCGGAGACAATCACCTTACAGGATATTTTTGTATGGCGGGCTGATCGCCCGGATGATGAGATGACTGTCGGTCGGGGGCCGGCTTATGATGCTTTTGAAATGGCGATTTTCGACCTGGTAGGTCGTGTGCAGGGACTTCCGGTGCACGCTTTATTGGGCGGCGCTATGCGAGATCGGGTACGCGCGGATTACTGGATGGGACATCAGACGCCGGAAGACGGCAAGAAAGCTGTGGCGCGGGCATTGAAATACGGTTTCAAAGGGGTCAAAATAAAATGCCGGATACAGGAGCCCATGTACGAACGTCTGAAGGCCATGCGGGATGTCGCCGGTGCGAATTTCAAAGTGACCGTCGATCCTAATGAGCGGTTCTACACGGCGGAGCAGGCCATCGAACTGGCCGAGCAACTTGCACCGCTGGGGAACGTGGAAGTATTCGAAGATCCGATCCCCAAATCGGACATTGAGGGCTATGAAAAAATTCATGATGCCATTCCGTTTCCCCTGGCCATGCATCTGGGAGATGGGCCTGGCGTTGTACGGGGGTTACAGGCTGACGGCGGTAAGGGCGTCATCGATTGCGTCAATCTGGGCGGCAGCCTGTTCGGTTTTCAGCGCAATGCGGCGGTGGCAGCGGCAGCCAATCTGCCCTGCTGGCATGGTTCCGGCAATGATCTGGGGATTGTTGATACGTCTTTCGTGCATGCGGCTGCCTCAGCGCCCAATTGCACGATGGCCTCGGATTTCGTCGGAAGCTGGACCCGTGAGGACGACCTCATCGTCGAGCCCATTGAATTCGTAGACGGCTATGTGCCAACACCCGAGAAGCCCGGGCTTGGCTGTGAGCTGGATTACGACGCCTTGCAGAAATACACACAGGCGCATGAGAAGATTTCGTAAATGACCCGTCCCATAAAAGCATTAGGTGAAATTGCGCTGCGCGTCGAGAATCTGGATGCTATGCAGGCGTTTTATGAAGACGTCGTAGGGCTCGAATTAATGCAACGATTCGAACACGCGACCTTCTTCCCTATTGCAGAGGGGTACGGCGGCCATAAACAGATCATAGCCCTGTTCGACCGATCCGGTGACCCTGATTATAAGGGCATCCGTTCGGCGCATACCACGGTGGATCATTTCGCTTTTGCCATTGACCTGGCGGATTATGAAACGGAAAAGTTCCGCCTGGAAGGACTTGGACTGAAGGTGAAAACGGCCGAACATAGCTGGGTGCACTGGCGGTCTCTGTATATCGATGATCCTGAGGGTAATATGGTTGAGTGGGTTTGTTATGATGATGAGGTAGGAGAGACGTAGTCCTGG
>CAJXCW010000272.1 GCA_913051705.1 uncultured bacterium | reverse complement strand
GGTCTGACGGGCGACTTCAATGATTTTTTCCGTGCGGAGATAACTTTCGGCTGAGGGTGCGGGGCCGATAAGATAGGCCTCGTCTGCAAAACGTACATGCAGTGCCGTGCGGTCCGCTTCGGAAAATACCGCCACCGTGGGGATACCCATCTCCCGGCACGTGCGCATGACCCGCACGGCAATTTCACTCCGGTTGGCGATCAGAATTTTGTTGAACATAGGTCATCCTTATATCGTAATCAGGCCTGTTGCAGGTGCACGGTACGCTGTGCGCCTACAAGGGTATGTTTCCATGTTTTTTCGGGGGATTGATATCCCGTTTGTCTTTTAACATTTCCAGGGCGGCAATAAGACGCGGCCGCGTTTCCTGAGGCTTAATCACTTCATCAATATAGCCCATACGGGCCGCCACGTACGGGTTGTCGAATTTCTCCCGAAATCCTCCCATCAGCTTCTCACGCAGGGCATCCGGATCATCTGCCTGAGCCAGTTCCCGGCGATACAGTACATTGACCGATCCTTCCGGTCCCATCACGGCAAACTGGCCGGTCGGCCAGGAATAGTTGACATCGGCCCGGATTTGCTTGCTGTTCATGACGCAGTAAGCGCCGCCATAGGCTTTTCGGGTAACGACAGTCAGGCGAGGCACGGTACTTTCGCAGAACGCATACAGCAATTTAGCGCCCTCTTTAATGATGCCGCCGTGTTCCTGGCTGACGCCGGGCAGAAAACCAGGTACGTCTTCGAACACCACAAGAGGAATATTGAACGCGTCACAGAACCGGACGAAACGTGCGCCTTTAACCGAGGAATTGATATCAAGGACACCAGCCAGAGACGCCGGTTGGTTGGCGACGATCCCGATTGATTTGCCGTTCAGACGGGCAAAACCGACGACCATATTATCGGCAAAATCCTTGTGCACTTCAAAGAAGTCACCCTGATCAACGACCCGGGTAATAACCTCTCTTATATCATAAGGTTTATTCGGATCGTCGGGCACGATACCGGCCAGGGCCTCGTCCATACGGTTCGGGTCATCAGATGGGGGAATTGCCGGCGCATCTTCCATATTGTTGGAGGGCAGGTACGCCATAAGTTGCTTAACCTGTAACAGGCAGGAGGCTTCATCCGGGGCGGAAAA
Source organism: uncultured bacterium (assembly GCA_913051705.1). Lineage (GTDB taxonomy): Bacteria > JAAXHH01 > JAAXHH01 > JAAXHH01 > JAAXHH01 > CAJXCW01. Next base: position 5,763 of record CAJXCW010000272.1, on the reverse strand, counting down.
ATGGGCCACACCGGTCACTGAGTTATGAACCCGGGCGCCGCCTAATTCATCGAAGGTTACCTCTTCATGCGTAACCGACCGAATAACATCAGGACCGGTGATAAACATATAACTCGTGTCTTCGACCATGAAGGTGAAATCGGTCATCGCCGGTGAGTATACCGCCCCGCCTGCACAGGGCCCCATGATGACAGAGATCTGGGGGATGACCCCTGAGGCCATGACGTTGCTTAGAAAGATATCCGCATACCCGGCCAGACTGATAACCCCTTCCTGAATGCGGGCACCGCCTGAATCTTTCAGACTGATGACAGGGGCGCCGTTCTTCATAGCCATATCCATAATCTTACATATTTTTTCTCCGTATGCTTCACCAAGCGAACCACCGAAAACCGTAAAATCTTCGGACACAACATATACAGGCCGCCCCTCAATCATCCCGAATCCGGTGACTACACCGTCCCCTAATATTTCTTTCCCTCCCAAACCGAAATCATTACAGCGATGGGTTACAAACGCCCCTATTTCCTGAAAGCTGTCCTCATCAAGCAAAAAAGCCACCCGTTCACGGGCCGTCCATTTTCCGGCCTCATGCTGCCGGGCAATGCGGTCCTCCCCACCTCCCTTAGCGGCCTGTTCTCTCAGCGCTTCAAGCTGTTTTATCTTATCAGCCATGGACATGTGTTGTTGGTCTCCTATGTGAAATCGGCAAGTGGACAAAGGCCCCCCTGCCCCCCTACCCTTCCCATCCCCGCTCTTTATACATGGCATGCATATGCCGGACGATGTTGCGCGCATCATGATGCGCTTCCACCCACTCCCGGCTATGCCGACCATGGTGTAGTCTCAACGCCGGGTCACGGATAAGCGCGACGAGTTGATCGTATAACGTATCAGGCGTGACGTGGACGAAGGGGTGGTCAGGTATAAATGCTTCGTATTCGGGCGTTAATCGCGTACATACAGGAATGCCCATCGAAAGGGCTTCCAGTGAACTGATGCCGTAGCCGACGCCCCCCATATTGGTGATCTGATCAATGACGATATCACTGTGCTGCTTCGCGGTAAGCACCTGTTCGTGGGACGTATTTTCCATAAAAACGAAATCGACCTCAAATTCTTCCTCCAGCCGCTGCCCGATCTCAATGATATGATTTGACCCTTTGTACCTTCTGTTGGTTGCGGAATGAAAGAGGCGCAGCCGCGTGTTGTTGCGCTCGACTGGTTGAAACCGCCATGGGTCGAATGGAAAAAAAAGGTAATGTATTTCAGGGTGTAACTGCAGATGATCGAATTCAACCGTGAAGTTTATCTCACTGATTTCGTCCAGCGCCGACAGGACCCCACGGGTCCGCAGGTCACTGCCGAAATAGCAGCACACTATTTTTTTCCCTCTTTCTTGAAGCGCTTTAGCTATCCCGCCCTGACGATAAAAGTCCATACCGCCATCAAATTGATATATATCGAACGAAAAGAAATCAAGCCGCTTCAAGGCTTCTTCTATTTTTGGACGCCACAGTCGTTCTCTCCATGCGATCAAATTTGCTTCCAGAAAGTGGGGTTTCCAAACCAGCGGAACCTTGCCGGAGGAAGCCGTTGCTTCAAGCCCTTTTTTTGATCGACGGCTGGCCGAAGAGAGGACATTACGCATGGCTCGAAAAGTCCGTCCATTCATCCAGGGCAGGTCAAGACAGAGATCCTCTTCAAAGCCGAATTCATTGGGGCTGAACGTGATCAGCCGGCTTTCATAGCCCAAGGCCTGTTCCGCTTTTACAAAGGCGGCAGGGAGGCCCGCCGTATTGAAGGGAGCGATGTGGAGAATACGGGGGTGAAGGGATTTCGGATTGATGGTCTCCTCTGGAGACGCATTGAACCCTTTGGGACTTCGGATGGAAGGTTCCCTTTGGGGACGCCTCGAGCCCTTCGGGGTTTCGGAATACGGAGTCATAGGCATCAAGCCTGAATCTTTTGTCATCAAGCCACATCGAAATCGAATGCGGCAAGACCGGCCCGGAGGCAGGTTTCCCCTTCGGGGGTCAGAGCGGGGATGGGCGGGCGGGGCGGCCCTACAGGCAGACCTCGCCATCCAAGCATGGCTTTGACGCCGCCCAGGACACCGACAGAAATCAGGAGGGCGATCACGCGATTGGCATTAACCTGCATCTCCATCGCCTCAGGAATCCGGCCGGTATGAAATGCTTCATACATGTCCACATACAGCCGGGGCATGATATTATAGGTCGTACCAATGGCGCCGTCGCTACCCATGGCCATGCCGGCAATACACATCTCATCCGGCCCCGTGATGGCGTTCAACGTCCCGTGGGACAGGTCGATGAGCTGCTGAAACTTATAGAAATTCGTATCGGTAAATTTCACACCGGCAAAATTGGGCACCGCTTCCATGGCCTCTAAAAATTGCCCCGGCGTGACACTTCCATCCGCATCGGTAGCCAGCCAGTAGACATAGAAAGGCAGGTCACTCGCCCCACCGATGGCCGCATAATGTTTGACCGCTGCGGCCAGATCGTTGGGTTGATCTGCCGGTGCGACAGAGGCCACAGCATCTGCCCCCAGCGACCGGGCGTGGCGAGCTAGTCCCACGGCGTCCTCTGTGGTCGTTCCACCTACATGAAACACAACCGGGACCTGACCGGCGACAGTCCGGCACACGGCCTCGCACATACGTCGTCGTTCTTCGACGGTCATTTGCCGTCCTTCGCCTGTACCACCGCAGACAAAAAAACCATTAGTTCGGGCATCTATCAACGCCCGGACCAGCGGTGGCACACGGTCGACGACCAACGACAGATGGTCATCAAACGGCGTGCATAATGCGGGAAGAATACCCTGGATGAGTTTGGACATGGAAACCTCGGAAGAGTGATATATGGTGATTTATAAATTATAACCCTGAGTTCTTATGCGTTTGTCTTTATTATACCTTTAATTCGAATGTGTCACGGAAAAAATTCCGGGCGCGGAAAGATTCTTTGAAACGAATCAGACTGTTCAATGGAGCCATATTGACCGTAGAGATGCCGAAATCCAGGATACGATACTGCTTCCGGACGCCTTCACAAATTAAATCATACAGAAGATAATGTACGGGATGCCGATCCCGCGCCTGCCGGTCATGGCAGATGTAAAAGGTCAACAGGCTCTGCCTGTTACATCGTAAAACCAGAGTGGTAGAAACGGGGATCTCCTCTGCATAGCCCACCCCGAGCACAAGCCTGCCGGGATTCAGGTCCCGTATGCGCCTTAGCTCCGGCAGGGTATGTGTTGGCGGAAAATCCAATCCCAGATAGCTTCTATTGTCCTGCAGCATGCCATACATCACCGAAAGCATCTTATCCGATGGATCGTCGATCCATTCTATCCGGATATCGGTCTTTATCGCCTGGCGGATGTCTGCGCGTGTTTTTTCCGGCAGGTTCTGTAAAACTTTATCAGGTGGTATATTGAGAGAGACGATATTGGTCAGTTCCCGTTTTCGATACTGAAAACCAGCGTGTACCAGCGCAAAATCAAGGGTTTGATGGGGGATTAGGTAGTATGGTGTCGGGGGCAATGTCAGATCTATTCGGGTAAAACCGGCCGTACGGATGTATGCAACCAAGGTATCAACAAGCCGCACGGCATCCTCTAAACGGCAATCTGAAGAAACCACCATACCCCCGTACGACGCCCCCGGATAGGAAACAAAAGCCGGTCCGCCCTCTTCCGAAACCTCAGCCCCCGGCATGACGGCAAATAACTTATTCCTTTTATAGATACAGAGGTGGTGATTTATAAACCGATCGGTCGGATGATAGGTTAAAAATCGAAGCGTCTGAAATATGGTTCCATTATTGGAATCCGCCACCCATTGATCCCATAACGCCATATTCTCTTCAGTATCCTGCCATCGTTTAATCGTCATAATTTAGAGTGATACGGATCCCGGGATAAACATCCGATCCCTATCCGGCGTTTTGTATCTGGATAGTTATTTAATAACGGCGATTTTCCCTGCCCGATGGTTTCCGTCCGGCGCCGTAATCACGAATAGGTATATACCGCCGGCGACCATCTGTCCTGATGCATTGCGACCATCCCAGCTCAGTTTTTGGGCGATAATTTGATCGGGGGGAATTTGACGGACCAGCAGGCCGTCTACCGTCAGGATGGACACCTGTGAACCATCTGCCAGTTTATTGAATACCACCTCGGTATCGCCCCGGCCGGGGATAAATGGATTGGGATAGACCTGCACACCGGTGAGCGCCTTACGTGCCGGCAGAACGCCCGATTCGAAACGGTTAATGCCCCGGCCGGTTCCGATCCACACCTCCCCTGTCTGTGCGTCTACGTGAATTGATTTAACCAGCGGATCGGCCAGGGGGCTATTGCTCGTGGTAAAGACCTGCCATTCGAATGTCTCCGGATTAAAATGTGCCAGCCCGGAGGGAGAACCGACCCACAAATTACCCCGCGCATCCGTATCCAATGCATTGACACGGCCTGTATTCAAACCCGCAGGCAGCCCGAACGGCGTCAGATTGCCGTTGGGTTCAATGCGGGCGATACCGGCGTCTGTACCGGCCCACACATCACCGGTTGTCGAGGCAGTTACTGCGTTGATCTGCGGACTCAGCAGGCCGTCCGGGGTTCCGTAGGTCCGCCATGTATTCAGTGAGGGGGTATATTGTGACAGGCGATTATCCGTTGCGAACCACACGCTGCTGTCTGCGCTGACGGCGATGTCTCGGATACGCGCATTGGTCAGTTCACCTGCCCGAACCCGAAATGTCGTCCATTGACCGGACGGGCTTAAGAACTGTGCTCCGATAACGAAGTTAGAGAACCACTGTCCACCCGAGCGGTCGATGTCCCATGAATTGACGACCACAAAACCGGGATCGCTGGGGATGCCTTCGAATACGCTGTTGTTCTGATTAAACTGTTCCCAGCTGTCATCTGTTTTATCGGCTGTAGCGTTGTCATCCAGACGGGCAAGTCCCTTGCCGAATGAGCCGAACCATTTTTTTCCCGATGGATCTTCGCCGACCATGCTGATCGTCTCTGCGACCAGGCCATCGTCGGTGGTATAGCTCACCCATTCCTGTCCATCAAACCGGCTCACACCGCCTTCGTTGAAACCGCACCACAGGATGGATCGACGGTCTACATAAATCGCATCGATGATATTGGCGGCCGGGCCGGTGGATTCGAGGAAACGCCACAACCCGTTTTCCAGGCGCCCCAGACCGTTGCGGGCTGCACCTATCCAGATGTTGCCCCCCTCATCGGCTGCGACTGTTCGCGAGCCCATAGGCCCCGCTCCGCCGCCTACGGACGCCCATGCTGTTCCATCAAACTGTACCACTTCGGCGCCGGTAGCCGCCCATAGCACCCCGTTGATGACCGTCAGCGATCTGATTTCCAATAACGGCAGGCCGTTGTTTACAGCAGTCCAGAATACCCCGTCAAACCGGGCCACACCGCCGGACCGTGTGCCGACCCATACGACCGTATCTAAAATGGCGACCGACGTCACTCTATTTTCAGGCAGACCGTCCGATGTATTAAAGGTGGACCAGTTTAACGGATCTTTCAGGTTCGAAGAGGTACGCGCGGCGGCCACGCCATTTTCCGTCGCCGCCCATATGGTGGTCGCACTTAAGGCCAGGCCATTCAGGCCGCCGACCGGGATCTTTATCTCATTTGGTAGACTATTCCACACCTTTGGCCCAAAGGACCTGAAATTAAGTATTAAAA
>CAJXCW010000271.1 GCA_913051705.1 uncultured bacterium | reverse complement strand
AATGTGCCTATACCGTATATCAAGATTCCCGCTGACCACCAGAGCAGATGGGCGCCCCGGCCCTTCTGGCGATATCGTATGAAAACCATCGTTGAAAAGATGATTGCGAAAAACGTGGTAATTATCGGTATATAATGGACGGGTTGCGCCATGAAATGTCCCTGGCCTCAGTCGTTGTCTTTGATTTTATCTTGATGTTCTGATACATGGGTTGTATCAGAACATAATAGGATACATTAGTGGGGAAAAGGAAAAAATAATACAATAGAATGATATCAGGTTAATGATAAATCGATGCGAAACCCTGGTCACCTGCGACCGCCTGGACTGCGGAAGTACCAACATCATGACGGGGATGACGCAATACCAGAATCAAATACCATTCACCACATAGCAGTAAGGTCGCCAGGGTCAGATGCAACACCTGAGCATAACGAGGTAGTGAAGCATAGGCCAGGAGGACACCCAGGAAAATTTGTGAGATAATCCCTGCCAGCAACCAACGACTGATGGCAGGGAGCAAACCTGCGGATCGGGTGGTTTTTATAGCACGGTATATTAGAATTCCCGTAATCAAAACAAGCCAGGAGGATAGGCGATGGACATGATCGATCATGCCGACCTGGCCGAGCCATTCGGATCGTGGAAGTCCTCCTGCATCTTTAATAAATGGATCTATCCCCTCACGAACCTGGGTGCCGATCAACATCTGAATACAGGTAAAAAAAAACAACAGGATACTGAGGCGTGTCAGTTTGGAACAGAAATCGGAAGATATATTTTCCAGGTTCTGGTCCTGCCCCGTCTTAAACGTCGCGTAAATGAGAACGCAAAGGAGAAGAACGGCGAGGGCCATATGTAAGGTAATTATACCGGGTTGCAGTCCCGACCTGACCACCTGGCCACCCAGCCAACCTTGGAAACCGACCAGCGCAAAACTCAAACAGGAATACCAGAAAATGGCAGGTTGCGATTTCAAATAGCGAACCGATCTGAGAAAGGTGAGAAAAACAAGAAACCCGATGATCACCCCGACGAGCCGATTGATATATTCGGTCCACATTTTGATCGGATTAAATTCCTGTATATCATACCCTTTTTCCTGAATATAGGCCATATCCACCTCTTCAATACTCGATGGCGGGAACCAGCATCCCCAGCATTTCGGCCAATCAGGGCATCCAAGTCCCGCCCCCGTAATACGCACGAGACTGCCGACAGAGATCAGAAAGATGGTAGCAATGATAGTGGCAATAGCCGTTTTTTGATAAGCGTTCATGGATATAATAAGGCAGATTATACATCACTAAGTTTACACAGATCATATATCAAATTACCACGTATCATATAGCCGGGAATCTAAAACAGCAAGTGGTTTCCGGACGATTTCGGAGTATAAAATCAGATGGATTGAAATCTCTTGTTGATATTTTATAGAAACAGTGTATTTTATATACGCGATACACGCCGGATCTATTCGGCCATGTAGGGGTATAGCTCAGCTGGTAGAGCAACGGTCTCCAAAACCGTAGGTCGCGGGTTCGATCCCTGCTGCCCCTGTTCTTATAATATCATTAATAACATCCTTCAGTGGGACTCGGTCACCCTGTAAAAATTTACAGGGTGATTTGCTATATACAGGTTTTTACTGCTCTTCTCATAAATTAATCATTGGTATAAATCAGGAGTCTGGCCATGTCTTTTTACGAAGTAGAAACCTGGGTTCCAAAACCCGATAAAAGGGTCGATCATGATGCCATGATCCGATCCTGGTTCGCCTTCATGAAAACGCATCAGAAGGAGATGTTTGCCGAATGGAAATCCGCCCGGTATTTCAGGGAGGTAGACAGGTCGACAGGACAACCGACTGGACGGTTTATCATGCTGTTTGAATATGTCTCTCATGAAGGCTTCCTGGCCTATAAAGAACGACGGAAAGACTGGTCTGGTCCTTACGAGGCGTATAAAGCTGTGGACCCCTATCAATTTTTTGATTTAGAGACGGTAACAGAGCAGTATTGGATGCCGGAAGAACAGGATCTGTGGTTGGATTTTTCGGAATCATAAACAATTGGAGGCCTGAATGACTGCACGAATTTTACTGGGACTGTGGTGCTTTTTTTCCATAGGCACGGGCTCTGCCCAGATCGTCACGCCCCTCGACGGCGTCTATGAGCGTGTGTCGTTGACCAACACATCCACAGGAAACCAGCTTGATGCCGGCCAGAAAGGATTGATGATCATTGCACACGGGTATTATTCCATGATGACGATTAATCCGGATCGGCCGAAACTCGAGCGGGGCCAACGTATGGAAGATCTACCTGAAGCCGAGCAAATTACATTTATGAAAGCCTGGCTTGAAATGAATGGACATACAGGACCGTGCGAGGTGAAAGCAGACACCTTAATATGGTATCGCCATCTATCTGAAAATCCACGTGAGGTCGGCACGACATCCCGATTGCCCTACACATTAAAAGACGGTCAACTTATCCTCCATTTCAACCTGGCAAACGGCAGTCGTTGGGAATGGGTATGGCGAAAAGTAAAGTAGACAAGGACTTACTACCATGCGTATTGGAATCACCTTATTTTTAAGCTGGTTGTTCTGTTTGCCGGGCTTGTCAACGGTCCAGGCCATAAACATCGTAGAAAAAGATATCGAAGTCTACGGATTCAACATGCACTACGCGGAAGCGGGCCAAGGACCACCGGTCATCGTCCTGCACGGACTTTGGGGCGGACGAAACGAGTGGGATCGGAACATTGAGGCGCTCGCCGCCGACTTCCGGATGATTGTGGTTGATCAGATAGGTTTTCATGGATCGGACAAGCCGGACGTTTCCTATCATAATGCATTGCTGGGACAATTTTTAGCAGGTTTCATAGAAGCCATGGACATCCCCAGAGCCACCCTGATGGGGCAGGCGATGGGTGCGAATACGGCTACCTACATGGCGGTTCATTATCCTCATTTAGTCGAACGATTGATACTTGTAGATGGGGCGGGGTACCGGAATCCAAATCGGGATCTGGCCAAACCGCCTTCCGAGCGGCAGCTTCGTTTTTACCGGGTCGCCACCGGATCAACCTTGAGCGCCACACAGAATTTTCTGAAGCGGCGGGTATTTAATAAAGCGCTCGTGACCGAATCCTGGGCAGAGGAAGCATTTACGATGTGGCTACGATCCGCCAGGGCCATACAGGGGATGTTACGGGACGGGGGCGATGTGACGGAGGAAGAGATGCAAACCATCTCCGTTCCCACCTTAATCGTCTGGGGACAGGAGGATGGCGTTTTCCCCATCCGTAATGCAGATCGACTGAGTCTGGATATTAAGGGGTCCATCAAAGTCGTCTTCCCAGAAACAGGCCACCTCTCGCAGTTAGAGAAACCAGAGGCATTCAACAAAATCGTTCGCGACTTTTTATTAGATCGGTGATTCGTCGTTGAGTAGCTTCCCTCATCCTGGAGTCTAACATGGATAACCACTTCATCCTGACCCCTCTGTTTTTTGACCGATATGATGAAGGGTTGGCTGTCCTGGCGCAATCAGATTGGGATGTCAACAGTCCATCTCTGCCTGAGGGAGATGAGAAAATCCGCACGATGGCCGTTCATCGTCCTCTGGCTGACCTTACAGCCGCAACCCTCAACCGAATGAAACGCCCGGTGAGTATCGCAGGCGATTGCTGTGCGGTGATTCCGGTTATGGCGGGACTGCAACAGGCGGATATAAATCCTGCGCTCGTCTGGATTGACGCCCATGGCGATTTTAATACATGGGAGACCACGCCGAGTGGTTTTCTTGGTGGTATGCCGTTGGCTATGATGGTGGGCATAGGGGAGCAGACGCTGGTGGAAAATGTCGGAATGAGCCCCTTTCCGGATCAAAATATCGTACTCACAGACGGACGGGATCTTGATCCGGGGGAACGGGATTTAATTGAAAAATCTAATATAGTACACCTGTCCAATGTCCTCGATTTATTAAACCATTCTCTCCCGTTTCGTGAAATATATGTGCATTTCGATACGGATATATTGGACCCTTCGGAAGCCTCCGCCATGGGCTATCTTGCGCCTGGAGGCCCACCCGCCAACGACCTTGAAAAAGTATTTCGACATCTTGCCGACACGTATAAAATCGTAGCCGTCTCCATGTCTACCTGGCGACCGAATATGGACGAGGATGGCCGGAGCAAAGCCGTCTGTTTACGGCTTCTGGATGCGCTGATCGGCCCATGAGATAACACATAGTCCCCTAAATCATTTACAATACGACGCATATATGTTATATTATCCGACAGGCGTGTTCGTGGATTATCAACGAATCATTTCGTGTATAATCGTTTGTAGACCCTTTATCGGCAGTACATCCCATAACTGAATAATGGCATGAGTGAACTTATCATAATCGGCGACCGTGTCTTGATTGAACCGCAAGACGGAGAGCAACAGACTGATTCAGGCCTGTATCTGCCGGCGACGGTGACGGAAAAAGAAAAAGTGGGGTCGGGGCGGATAGCCCGAATAGGTCCCGGTCATCTGATGCCCAATCCGGATTATACCGAGGGCGAACCAGTCGTCAATCCGGGCGAAGCGGTCCGTTATTTGCCATTACAGGCGCAGATAGGCGATTTTGCTTTTTATTTGCGGAAAGAATCGATCGAAATCAAATATCAAGATAAAAATTACGTCATTCTTCCTCATAGTGCCATCCTGGCGCTGGTGCGGTCAGAGGGGGAAGATCTCCTTAAAGACATAGAAGATTTGCTCGATGAGGAAATGGACGCCGGCAGAAGTTAACACTATGTATGCAGACGCATTCAAATGAAGGAGTACAGGTATGAGTACCGATACGTACACCGCCCGACCTGGCATTCCGGTCTCTCAACTCGGTGTCGATGTTCGCAGCGCGTTTATCACCAGAACCTATACGCATCTTCTGGGCGCCATTCTTGCGTTTACCATGCTTGAAGTCTACCTGTTTGAGACCGGCATGGCAGAGTCTATCGCCCGTGTCTTGCTCGGTGGATCATGGCTGATTGTTCTGGGTGGATTTATGATCGTGAGCTGGATAGCGACGCATGTGGCGCACAGTTCTCAGTCACAGGGCGCCCAGTACGGGGCTCTGGGGTTTTTTATTGTCGCAGAGGCCATTATCTTTACCCCCATGCTGTATTTAGCGAATACGTATGCTCCGGGCGTGATTGAAAATGCCGCTACGGTAACCCTCATTGGTTTCGTTGGGTTAACGATGGTAGCCTATCAAACACGGAAGGATTTTTCGTTTCTTGGCGGTCTCCTGCGGTGGGCGATGATCGGCGCTTTATTGCTGATCGTCTCCAGCGTCCTGTTCGGATTCCAATTGGGTACCCTATTCACCGTGTTGATGATCGTTGTGGCAGGCGCCGCGATCCTTTATGACACCTCGAACGTGCTGCACCATTATCCGGCGGACCGCCATGTGGGCGCGGCGCTTCAGTTGTTCGCCTCGGTGGCGCTGTTGTTCTGGTATGTGCTGCAGTTCTTTATGTCGAGTGACGATTAATGCATTACAGATGCACCGCACACCTGCAATAGTGTTTAAAAGGCGATCCATTCGGATCGCCTTTTTTTGATCCATGTATATGGATGATTTGGAGAGAAGCTATGAAGCTGAAGTCGTTAATTGAAGCGGGTGAACCTGAACGTCTGGCTACCGGTTTCCAATTTACCGAAGGGCCCGTCTGGATGGCGGACGGATATCTTTTATTTTCCGATATCCCGGCCAATATAATGTATAAATGGACGCCTGAAAGCGGCGCCGAAGTGTGGAGAGAGCCCAGTGGGAATTCCAATGGCTTAACCCGGAATTCGGACGACCTGCTTCTGGCCTGTGAGCATGGTAATCGCCGGGTATCTCGGACAAATCCCGATGGAACGGTTGAGACCATTGCAGGCGCCTATCAGGGAAAACGGCTGAACAGCCCGAACGATCTGGTCGTGAAATCCGACGGGGTGATCTACTTTACCGACCCGCCCTACGGGATTCAGCCTGAAGAGAAGGAACAACCGCATAATGGTGTATATCGTATTCTCACAGATGGCTCATTGGAATTAATGGCAACCGATTTCGAACGGCCTAACGGACTGGCTTTCTCGCCGGATGAATCCATACTCTATATCGACGACTCTTATTATCGTCACCTCAGGGCTTTCGATGTTCGTGAGGACGGCACCCTGGAAAATTCCCGCATTATCTGTGATATGGATCATCCTCAACCCGGGTCGCCCGATGGGTTGAAAGTCGATGAGGAAGGCCATATCTATGTTACCGGAGCAACGGGAGTTTGGGTATTCGAACCGGACGGGGAACTGCTTGGTGTTATCGCGCCGCCTGAAAGGCCAGCTAATTGCGCCTGGGGAGATGAAGATAAAAAATCACTGTATCTTACCGCTCAAACTTCTCTTTATCGGATCCGTACAACAGTAGCCGGATCAGGGATGGGGATCAGGTAACCGGATATATCGTCCGCAGGAGCGCCCGCAGGAGCGGGCTCCTACGCTGATCGGGCGATACTGCTCCTACCAAGAATCCACCTACCTGTTCAATTCATCCATTGATACGGTATCCTCCGGCTTTTTTTGTGCAAGCGCCCTGTCCATGATCAGGATAAGCAGTCCGAGGATAAAATTGACACTTCCGGTCGCCAGCAAACCTACGATGAGTCCCAGTTGCTCCACGACATAAAAACCAGCAATGAGCGTCCCTGCTACTGCACCGAAACTATTGATGAAGTAGAGCAAGGCCACGCGTGTTCCGACATTTTCCGTAGATCGAATAAAAAACTGCCGGCTGCCAGGCCCCCCCATAAATGTGGCCAGGACAATCATATGGGCATGGGTGGTATTACCGATAAACAAGGAAAGAT
>CAJXCW010000270.1 GCA_913051705.1 uncultured bacterium | reverse complement strand
TAAGTGAGACCGGTTCAAGAATAAGGCAAATTAAAACAGCGTGGAAAGAAGTCAACCACGCTGTTTTAATTTGCCTTATTCTTTATGCATGAAATGCCAGGGTTAAAATGGCCAGAGCGATTTCAAAGTCGCACCGACCTTGCTCAGGAAATTACCCATGAAAGCTGGTAGGACCGCGTCTTCTTCCAACGATCCACTGGCGGCCTCTATTTCTTCATCCGTCATGGCGTATACCTCACGATAAAAAGCAAAATAATCCGCCTTAACCACACGACTCACGGCGAGTGTATCGGCCAATTCATGCATATTGGCCAAGATAGCCTGCTGTTCTTGAAGTTCTACCGTAAGATTATCGGCCTGTGTCAAGGGTGTGCCGCCACCGCAACCCATGAGCCATATGAATCCTGTGATCAATATACTGAGGGAAAATATACGTTCTAAATGCTTCATGGGGATATCCTTATATAGACTATATTCCAGGGATCTATTCTAATCATGTTAATCATCTTGATGATATAATGTCAAGTTTTTTCTAACGGCGTTTCATTTCAGCCGACGACGACGATTGTTGACGTAATCTACAAAGATATATTCACCGAGATTGTCGAGAGAAGAGTAATAGGCTCGGCCCTGATTCATTTCTGTTAGCTTTTCTACAAATCCCACAAGATACGGATCCTGTGTAACCATAAACGTACTGATGGTGATCTTTTCTCTACGGCAGGCCATGGCTTCATCCAGCGTTCGGTTTACAATTTTGGGATCAAGACCAAAAGAATTCAGATAGAGCCGACCATTACGATCATAAATCGCAGAAGGCTTACCGTCTGTAATCATAAATACTTGTTTATTTGCATTACGTGTCCGCCGCAGGATATTACGGGCCATCAACAGCCCTGCCTTGGTATTGGTGTGATAAGGCCCAACGGTTATATATGGCAGGTCTTCAATTTGTACTTTCTGTGCATCGTCACCAAACAAGACGAGATGCAGCTCATCTTTCGGGTATTTCCGTATAATAAGCTCTGCTAAGGCCATGGCCACTCGTTTCGCGGGAGAAATACGATCTTCGCCATATAAAATCATGCTATGGCTGATATCAAGAAGCATTACGGTAGCACAGGACGTCGTGTGTTCGACTTCGTACACTTCGAAATCATCTTCATGAAGAGAAAAATCGCACCCCGATCTTCGGATGGAGTTGCTGATGGTGGAAGTAAAATCTATGTTGGAAGCTTGATCTCCGAAACGATAGGGGCGTGTTTCGCTAAGCCGCTCGACCCCTTCCCCTTCAAAGGGAGTTTCATGGCCTCCGCTCAAGCCTTTTTTCAGGTTGTTGAAAATATGCTTTAACGAATCTTCCCGAATACGTCTTCCCCCTTTATGGGTGAGCTTAAAGGAGGTCTCTTCGCGTTTGATATAGCCCTGTTTTTCAAGCTCTTTTATGAACTCTTCATAGCCTATCCTCTCATCGAATAGCCCTTGACGTTGATCAATATATTGCATCCACTTCAGGGCCTCGTCCACATCACCGTTTGTGTGGATTAGAATCTGACTGAACAGACTGATCAGCTGATCGATTTTATCTTCAAATGCTTCCTCTGCCGGAATCCATTTTGTGTATTGCAGGTGTATCATCATTCACCTTATCTTTAACGTCGAGAGGCCAATTAACGCCAGGATACCCGCGATGATCCAGAATCGGATGACCACTTTGGTCTCGGCTAAACCGCTGTATTGCAGCCCGTGATGAATCGGGGCTCTATAGAATATACGTTTTCCGAGCCAGTTAATACCAATTTTTTCTTGTATAAGGACTGAAAAAGCTTCCACCACAAAGATACCGCCTACGATAAGAAACAGAAATTCCTGTTTGAGTAATACGGCCATCGTACTAACAATACCGCCCAGAGTCATAGCACCTATATCGCCCATAAACACCTGGGCCGGGTAGGCATTATACCACAAAAATCCAAGACAGGCGCCAAAAATGGCTGCGCAGACCACAGTCAGCTCACCGCTACCGGGCAGATAGAAGAATTGCAGGTAGTTCGAATGGATCGCGTTGCCGATAACGTATGCGAAAACGCCATACACACCAATGGTGAATGCAACAGGTACAACGGTCAGACCATCCAACCCATCAGCGAAGTTAACCGCGTTTGTAATAGATACGACAACAAAAACAATAAAGGGTAAATACCACCATCCAAGATCTACTATAGAGACTTTGAGAAAGGGGATATAGAGCTGCGACGCAATCTCAACTTTCACAGGCGATATATCCGGCGTGAGAAAGATGATACCAAGGACCAGCCCGTAACCAGCTTGGCAGAGCAGCTTGGTTTTCTGTGAGAGACCACGGTCGTTGTCCTTATGTTTCACCTTTTTATAGTCATCCACGGCCCCGAAAACGGTAAAACAGATCAAGGCGAGAAAAAAAATGCCGGTAAAACGATTGAGTAAATCACACCAAAGTATGGTACTCGTAAAAATAGCCAGAATGATTAACAGGCCGCCCATAACCGGCGTACCGGCCTTGGAGGCGGTAGATAGGATATCATAAGAACGGGGATTGTCACGTATATGATTGACGTACAATAATCGGATGAGACGTTCACCGAACAGGAGTGTAATAACAAAAGCTGTCAGAGCCGAGCAAATAGCACGGAAGCTCAGATACTGAAACAACCGTAAGAATGAGAGGGCATCAATGGTGTCGTAAAGGTAAGTCGTTAGATGATAGAGCATGTCTTATCACGCAGAGTGGTGTTGACGGATAACCTCGGTGAGATTATTCAACGTCTGTTTGATTGGAAAGGTTGGTTCAAAATGAACACAGGTCACCAGAATATTATCCAGGTCTTGTTGCAGGGCTTCCAGATCTGATATTAAATGGCGCCGAACCAGATCAGTTAAGGCGGAGATAACGGCTGTTCGGACTTTCCAGTTGGGAAACAGATAGAGTGGCCGAAAGTCATCTATTACGGAAGCTGTCCCGATTTTTCCCAGGGTCAGGACGGCCTCTGCTTTGACCTCAAAGGAACGATCCTGTATGAGATCAAGGATACGGGTGACTATTTCAGTGTCTGTATCCGCATCCTGGGGGATCAATACTGCAAAGGCACGCGTAGCGACCGTACGAACTTCGTAATACGGATCATCCAGCAGGTCCAACAGAGTTTTCCGGATCTCTTTATTATATAGGCCAAGTTGCTGGATAGTGGTCACGGCATTACGTCGTATGAATCCCACCTGCTTATAATCTCCGCCAAAAAGGCGTTGTATCCATGAAACAGGTGTCTTATCTTGAAGAAGTGAAAGCATAAAAGACACACGATCCTGATAGTTGAGTAACCCAACCAATTTTACGCCTTCATTACGAATGGGCCATCGCGGACTTTTTAGAAATCCATCCACCCGATATTTCAGATAGTCTTCACCCAGGGACCGAATAAAAGTTTCATCACGGCCGTGTCTGAATCGTTTGACCAGGCCAAATGGAGAAAGCGAGGTGTCGGCCTCATGGTTATCGGATATTTTCTCTTCCCTTGCGGTTCCATTATACAATTGGATACTATCCGATGAAGGGTTCATTAAGTCATTTAATAGATCTACAATTCGTTTCAGACCGTGCTGGTCGAATGTTTCCCGGGCACGTTCTTCCATTATCGCCTGTTGATCCGGATTGTCCAGAATATCATAGATACGTTGGACCAGCCGCTGACTATCCACTGTCCCGACGGTCTGACCGTTTTCAAGGATGACACTTTCATAGATCACATAGGCCGCGCCCACGGTTTCCAGCGTCCTGGCATTCATCGCCTGATGATCGCCGGGGGCATACGGCAGTGGGATCAGAATAGCCGGTCGGCCACAAACGCCTATTTCAGTAACGGTCCCTGCGCTGGCCCGTCCGATGACTATATCACTGGCCGCATAAAGTTGTTGGATTTCATGTGAATACGCCGACTGATGGTATCTTGAGAGGTCTTCCGGGGACAAGTCAAGATGTTCAATCCGGCCGTTGGTATCCTCTATAGCGTCGTAATCTTCATTTTTGGTCTGGCCGGTTAAATGGATGACGTGTACATTTGATTTGGCCAGCAATATAGGCAGGGCGTCTACGATAGCCCGATTAATAGATCGCGCCCCCGATGAGGCGCCAAAGGCGAATATAACATTTGCCTGGTCCGGTATGCCCAATGCGGCACGGGCTTCGTATCGAGATCCAGCTCCAATTTCGTGGCGGATAGGATAGCCTACAAAGCTGGCCTTATTTGCTGGGAAATACCTCAGCGATTCTTTAAAGGAAACCCCGATCTGATCGGCAATCCGGCCGGCCAAATTATTGACCTTGCCAGGGACAACATTCTGCTCGTGTACAAAACAACGCGCGGAAGATAAATGTAGGAATTTTAAAACCGCCAGCGCCAGCAGAGCAGGACTGCTGGCAAAACCACCGGTGGCCACGATCATCTGCGGACGTATTCGAAACAGATGTACCAGGCATTGCAGGACGCCGATACAGGTTCGGATGAAGAAATTGAATAACGCAAAGGGATTTCGTGATGAGGGCAGACCGCACGCATGAACGAGGTGAATAGGATAGCCGCTCTTCGGCACCAGGGTGGCCTCAACTTTTCCTCGGGCACCGATATACACAATCCGAGCCTTGGAATTACGGGCGCGGATTTCGTCCGCAATGGCCAGGGCAGGATAGATATGTCCACCCGTACCGCCACCGGTAAACAAATACGTTATCGACGATGCAGCGTGTGCCGGGGCCTCTTCAGGTGACAATGTTGCTTGATCCGGTTGTACAATGGCCTGGGACATAATGAAGCAGAATACAAACGACAAATTGCAAAGCGGACGCAATACGGATAGGTGAAATTAGTGTAGGCCCATTTTATTTGAATCTATGTACCTATAAAATAAGTATATACAGTAACAGGCGTTGTTAGTCAAGCCTGGAATAACCGTCTGCCTTGCGTAAAATAAGATAGAGAGATATTATAGTTGGTGGGTTGGTGAGTTGGTGCGTTGGGAGGTGCATAGCGCGCCGTGCGCATACAGGTTAATAGGGAGAAAACAAGGATATGGTTCATAGAGGTGTCTTTCCGATAATGTTGGTGAGCATTGGTTTATGTTCAGGTTGTGCTGATCCGCCGGTGGAGGAGATGATGCAGGCGGAGACGGCGATACAGATCGCTCAGGCGGCAGGCGCGGATGAATATGCTTCTGCTGATTTCAGGGCGGCTGCGGCAGCCCTGGCCGATGCGAAGTCCCGGACAGAGCGAAAGGATTATGAAGGCGCACGCGCTTCTGCATTGGACGCATTACAGAAAGCTGAAGCGGCTAAAAACAATGTAGAGGTCGGTAAGAGAGGTATGAAAGAGGTACTGGATAGGGCGCTGATTGCATTGCAAGATGAATGGACGCAATTCGGTCAGAAGTTGAATAAAAGGAGTCTGGCCAAAGCTCAACAGACCACATTGGAAGAAGCCCGCAGTATATTTGATGAAGGCATTGAGAATATAAATAGCCATACAGAGGCCGGTGATTATGCAGGGGCACTATCTTTAGTAAAACAGGTTCGAGGAAATATGACAAAGATAAAAGAAACGATAAATATAGAATAACGATTCTACCTGTCGGATGGAATCTTCCACGGAGGCTGTCATGCGTAGTGGGGTGTTAATCTGTTTAATTGCTATTCTGAGTATGAACTGCGGTCATAAAATGGATACGTTTCAAACTTTGGTTAAAGAGCTGGATGAGACAGAGCAGGATATTCGAACCAAACAGGAAGAGATCCGGTCCAGAATACAGGAATACAACGCTGCAAATCCCAATACGCAGATCGATATGGCTACCCTCGATCGCATGGTACTTGATCCTGACCAGGCTGAAGCGTTAAACCAACTTCTTGGTGAAGAAAAAGACGTGTCCTATCGTGGTCTGGTTCAAGAAATCGTCGATACGCATAAGCAGATCGATATTTTGCAGGAGCGGGTTCGTCTTGTGCAGGAAAATCTTCCAGCACCATATACTGTCCGATCTGGCGACACCCATGTGGATGTCGCGCTTCGATATCTCATGGAGAACCATGGTTTGATGTCTGATCAGGCCCGTGAAGCCGTTGAACGGGTCGCTCTGGTGGAAAATCTGCATGCGGGATTCAAGATCTGGCTGCTTTACCGGGATGGAGATTTCGGTACCTATGTTACGCAAGGGGTGGCGTCGGTCTCACCGGGCAAGGCGCAACGCGTGGCCAAACAGCGTATCACCTATCGTATTACTACCCTTACACATGAGCGGAATACAGCCCAAATGCTGGCAGATTCTCTACAAGTACGGCACGACAATCTGCAAGAGCGTATTCTGTTCTTGCGTAATGAGGAAAGCCGACTTCAATCGGAAATTGCGTCGCTGGGCCAGGCACGAGATGCAGCCATAGTAAAGAGTGATATGGCCGAACGACAGAGTCTCCTGCTCGAAAAGCAGTTAAATTCCATATTTTATGAAGTTAATACCATGGATTACTGGAAAGAGGTACGTGTTATTTCAGATCCTTTTTTTGGTGGCCCTCGCGTTAAATCCCTGACCAATGTTAAATTCTCACAATCGCACGACCTGCGTGAAGGTAAAATCCTGACTTTTGATACATTGACCTTTCCGGAGTTAAAGCGGATTAAAAAGGTGGATATATTCCCCCGTACATTTAAAGAAGGTCAGGAGTATATCATCTCGTTTGATGAATCAGGTGATCGGGCTTTTGTGAAATTACTTAAGCCGGACCTTTTTGCAGGTCAAAATGTGATCTTTGCTTTGAGGGATTGAAGGATAATTGGTGCGTTGGCGGGTATGATGTCCCCTTCAAAATGCAGTGACTATTCAACAGTCCATGACCAGATGTTGCCCCCGCTTTTTCCCTTGAC
>CAJXCW010000269.1 GCA_913051705.1 uncultured bacterium | reverse complement strand
CCCATTCTAAAAGAAGCGATAGCTCACATCAATGATCCCCATGATAGAAAAAATTAACGCACCAAATCACCACTTTCCGGAGCCCTCTATGGACCTTCGTTATCTTGTGCAAAATATCGATGAAATCCCCAGCCCATCCCTCCTCATCTACCGGGAACGCGTGAAAGAAAATCTCGCCCGTATTCTCGATATCGCCGGGGGACCCGAGTTGCTGCGCCCCCATGTAAAAACCCACAAAATGGCCCATATCGTTGCCATGCAGTTGGAAGCCGGAATCACCAGACAGAAATGCGCCACCTTGTTTGAGGCCGATATGCTGGCCGAAGCCGGCGTACCCGACGTGTTCATCGCCTATCAGATGGTTGGTCCGAACATAGGCCGCCTGGTCAATCTGGTACAACGCCGACCGGAGACGACCTTCCGCACCATGGTGGATACTCCGCAGATGGCACAGGCCCTTTCGGATGCAGCGATGAGCGCTGGTGTGACCGTCGATGTGCTGATCGACCTTGATGTAGGTCAGCATCGCACCGGCATCGCACCGGGACCGGAAGCGGCAACGCTTTACGAAATGTTTAGTCGCCTGCCTGGCCTGACACCCGGTGGCATTCATGCTTACGACGGTCATAACCATCAGGTCGATATTGCCGAGCGCACACAGGCGTGTAACAACAGCTTGAATCAGGTTCGGACCTTCCAGGATGATCTGAAAGCAAAACGGCTGCCCGTACCCCGCCGAATTATGGGCGGCTCTATATCTTTCCCCTGTTATGCAAAAGCTGGCGACGTGGAAACATCACCCGGCACCGCCATCTTCTGGGATTGGGGTTACGGACGCCGATATACCGATCTGCCGTTCGAGGCCGCCGCCCTGCTTCTCTGCCGTATCGTCAGCATCCCGACCTCAACCAGGGCGACCCTCGACCTCGGCTCCAAGGCCATCGCCTCCGACCCGGCCCAGCCACGTGGTATAGTCTGGAACATGGAAAACGCAGAACTGGATTTCCAGAATGAAGAACACTGGGTCATGAAATATCCCGATACATCCGACCTGACCGTCGGCCAACCCGTCTACATATTCCCGACCCACATCTGCCCCACCAGCGCCCTGCACCGCTATGTCTATGTCATCGACGCCGACGGCCACTGCCGCGAACGCTGGGACGTCAGCGCAAGAGACAGAGAATGAAAATTGGTGAATGGTGATTGGTTATTTAAACATAGATTTGGCCTTCCAATCACCAATCACCATTCACCAATCACCAATCAAAATCCCCTCTATCCCATTGATGCCGAATAGCTTACGCAAAGTATTTTCTATTAACTTTTCTATTGACAAATCCTTGTAAAATCATTATCTTACAAAGATTGAAATTGAAGAATATCTCAGGTTATTTTAAATAAAAAGTAACCGATATGGTATAACTTTTTAAGTGTGTATTTATTTAGATTCCATTTCTTAAGGACGAATACATGGCATTTGAGACGATTCTCATTGAGCAGGATGAAGGGATCGTCACACTTTCTCTTAATCGGCCGCCGGTGAATGCCTTAAATACAACGGTGGGGGCGGAATTAAGGGAAGCTTTGGATCAAATCGATCATGATTCGGCTGCACGGGCAGTAATTATAACGGGCAGTGGTGATCGGGCTTTTGCAGCCGGCGCTGATATCCGGGAACTGCAGGATCTGGCCGGCCCGGATGCGGAATCGATGGTGCAACGATGGCATCATCTTTTCCGAAGGATGGAAACGTTTCGGTTGCCGGTAATCGCTGCGGTGAACGGGGTGGCTTTGGGCGGAGGCTGCGAACTGGCGATGGCCTGTGACCTTCGGATCGCTTCGGAACAA
Source organism: uncultured bacterium (assembly GCA_913051705.1). Taxonomy (GTDB): domain Bacteria; phylum JAAXHH01; class JAAXHH01; order JAAXHH01; family JAAXHH01; genus CAJXCW01. Next base: position 5,183 of record CAJXCW010000269.1, on the reverse strand, counting down.
GCCCGATTCGGACAGCCTGAAATCAACCTGGGCCTCATACCCGGCTGGGGCGGCACACAGCGCCTGCCGCGCCTGATCGGACGAGGACGCGCCCTTGAGATATTGTTAACCGGAGATCTGATTGATGCGACCGAGGCGTATCGCATTGGACTTGTTAATCGGATCGTTCCTGGCGAAATACTGATGGATACTGTTCGGGAGATCGCCCGGAATATCGCAAGTAAAGGGCCTGTCGCGCTTCGTTTAATTAAAGCGTGTGTTAATACGGGCCTTGACCAACCGCTGGACGCGGCGCTTTCCTTTGAAGCCAGACAATTTGGTGTGGTAAGCGCCACAGAAGATAAAGCAGAAGGCATCACGGCTTTTCTGGAAAAACGACCGGCGGAATTTCATGGACGGTAAGAAATAACCCTGATACGTGATAAAAAATTGTTTATAACAGATCGAAAATAATCATGTTTTCTATCATGAATTACTAAAAAGTAAAGCGTATCGCGTTTCAATCATGCCTCAAAGTTTATGATTAATCATAAATCAACAATTAGGATTACGTTCCTGTAAACCGAGGTAGGAGGAGAGGTTCTATATGCAACTCGGACAAATTGATGGTGAGTATATTCAGGTGACAGGTGAGTTCGAAAAACGGGATGCCATCGAATTTTGCGTTCAGGATCTTCATACAAAAGGCATCGATTTTGGTGTCTGTGAGCAGGATGGCAAATACTTTGTAGCTAGAGCCATCGTGCCGGATGAAGAGATCGGGACCAAAGCCCACATTGTCACCATCCGAAGTGATAAGGTGGATATTCATGGTAATCCGCGAGGCATCATCCGGACAGGGTCCTACAATTTCGTAGAATGGTATCCCGGTAGCCCTTCCCCTGAATTCGCCCAGTAGAGAGAGACAACACGAGAGTGTCTTATACATAACATTGACGTGAATATCAAAACCATTTGATCCGATGGACCATTCGGTCTTAAGATGAACCCTTAATAGGATGGTCAAAGCCATGGGAGCATGCTTCCATGGCTTTTTAATGCTGATTCGACAACGTGTGCCCACATACACATGCCTCATTGACTCATGCCCCTCGCTTCTTTTCATAACCTATCTATATACTACGGTGCCCATCGTATCCTGCACGACGTATCCTGGGGGATCGATACGGGACATCATGTCGGCCTGATCGGCGCCAACGGAGCCGGTAAGACCACGATGCTTAAACTCCTTACCGGTGAACTGTCCCCCGATGAAGGGGACCTGCCTCGACAGACGGGTATCGCGATCGGGTATCTCACCCAGGACCCTCAGTTTACACCGGGCAATACCGTCCTCGAAGAAGCCATCGAAGGCCTTGATAGAATTCATACCCTGGAAGCGCAACTACGTAAAACAGAACAGGATATGGAAGCGGCTCAATCCGATTCAGAAGAAGCGGGGCGACTGCTCATTCGTTATGGACGTCTACAGGAAGAATACGAACAGGCAGGCGGCTACGCGTATCATCATCGTGCCGAAGCCGTACTGCATGGACTCGGTTTTTCTGATGCGGATCTGTCCCTGTCCGTCAAGGTGCTGAGCGGCGGACAGAAAACCCGTTTGAGCCTGGCCAAACTCTTGTTAAGTGATGCCGATCTGCTGCTGCTCGATGAGCCGGAAAGTCATCTCGATATGGCAGCGACAGAATGGCTTGAGCATTATATAAATAACTACGCCGGCGCCGTGCTGCTGGTATCCCATGATCGGTATTTCCTCGATCGGACGGTTAATCAGATCGTAGAACTGGAAGACCAGACCATACAACGCTATGAGGGTAATTATAGCGAATTCCTGACCCTGAAAGCGGAACAGATTAAAACGCAGCAACGGCTGCATACGCAGCAACAGAAGATGATCCGCCATAACGAAGACTTTATCCGCCGTAATATCGCCGGTCAGAAAACAAAACAAGCCCAGGGGCGCCGTAACCAACTGGAACGTTTAACGCGTATCGATCTCCCCAAAGCCGCGCGACGGGCAGCCGGATTGACCTTTACGTCAATGAATCGTAGCGGAGAAGAAGTCCTGATCCTCGATCAGATCACCAAATGCTATGATAACCGGATCTTATTTACGGACCTGTCCTTGATTATACGGCGAGGGGAACGCGTCGGCTTGATCGGCCCCAATGGCATCGGTAAAACGACCCTGTTGCGTTTGATCCTCAATCAGGAGTCCGCCACAGACGGCACGGTACAGATCGGCGCCTCAGTGGAAATCGGTTACTATGATCAGGAGCGGATCAGTCTGACACATGATCGGTCGGTGTTAAATGAACTGTGGTCGGTAAAACCGTCGATGAATGAAGAAACCGGGCGAAGCATTCTGGGCAGGTTCCTGTTCAGCGAGGACGATGTCTTTAAACAGGTAGGTCAGTTAAGCGGCGGCGAACAAGCCCGGTTGGCCCTGGCCAAACTGATGCTGAAAGAACCGAACTTCCTGATTCTTGATGAGCCGACCAACCATCTGGACATCCAGTCCCGTCAAGCCCTTGAACAGGCGCTGGCCACCTATCCCGGGGCGATGCTGGTCGTCTCCCACGATCGGTATTTCCTCGATCGCGTCGTGGATGAACTGCTGGTCTTCGAACCGGACAGCGTCAGCCGATGGCCGGGAAACTATTCCAGTTATCGGGCCTTTAAAGAAGAACAGGCCGCGGCAGAACAGACCCTCCCGAATAAAACAGCCGGGACAAAACGCCGGCCTGCGGCCCCGAGCGCCTTCAAACGTAAAAAACAGGAGAAGACCGCAGAAATGATCGAAACGGCCATTCATAATAAAGAGGCCGAGTTAGCCCAGCTTGAACTGGATTTGAACGATGAACGAATATTTACCGATCAGACCAAAATAATCGACATCGGCAATGCCTACTCAAAAGTCAAAAAAGAACTGGAAGCCCTGTATAAGGACTGGGAAGTTGTCACCATGGAGATAGAAGGGCTGTAAGGCGAAAGGAAGAGAAGATCTAAAATCGAAAGGAAGAGAGGAAAACAAGGCATCCTTTTTCGTCCTTTCATCCTCTCGTCCTTTCGCCCTTTCGCCCTTTCATCCTTTCCCCTTTCCCCCGGAGTCCCCTTTGTACGACATCATCATCATAGGCGCCGGCCCGGCCGGCCTCTCTGCAGCCTATGCCGCCCGGAACGCCGGATTGAACTACCTGGTCATTGAACGCGGATGTATCGTTCATACCATCTATCAATTTCCTACCGGTCTGACCTTTTATTCAACACCTGAACTGATATCCCTCGGCGATGTTCCGATGATCGTCCAGAGCCAGAAACCCACGCGTGAAGAGGCCCTGAATTACTACCTGAAATTTGTCGAAACACAGCACCTCAATATCCATACCTACGAAGAAGTCCGAAGTGTAACAGGCCATGATCGCGATTTTACCATTCAATCCATCTCGCAAACCACCGGCGAGCAGACCTACCGGACCCGGAAAGTCATCATCGCCACGGGCGCGTTCGATCAGGCCTGCACCTTGAACATACCGGGGGAAGAACTGCCCAAGGTACACCACTATTTCAAGGAAGCCCACCCGTTTTTCAACCGGGATGTCCTGGTGATCGGCGGTAAGAGCTCGGCGGTAGAAACAGCCTTGTCTCTCTATCGCGCCGGCGCGCGTGTGACCATGTCCTATCGTCGCAGCAAGTTTACAGGCATCAAATACTGGGTATTTCCGGACCTGGAGAACCGGATCAAAGAAGGGTCTATAACAGCCCTCATGAATTCGACCACCAAAGAAATCCGTCCGGCGGAGGTCGTTCTTCATGTGGCCGGACAGGACAGGACCATCCCCAACGACTTCGTATTCTGCATGATCGGCCATGAACCGGACGTCCAGTTTCTGAACAGCGTGGGCGTGCAGGTCAGACCGGAAGACCGCAGGCCGATCTATAACCCGGATACCTTTGAAACCGATACGCAAGGCATTTACATCATTGGCGTCATCACCGCCGGCAACGTAAGCAGCGAAACCTTCATAGAAAACAGCCGGATGCATGGGCCGAAGGTGGTTGAACATATAAAGTCATTGATTTGTTGATTGTCTGATTGTCTGATTGAAAAAACCAAACGCAATCAACCAATAATGCTTGTCTCTTCCCCTTAGCCGTGCGACGAACAGTAGAGAAAATAGCCAGAAGTTCATTGATTTCAGCATTCAAGCCTTTTATACTCTTTAACGGGATGATATTTGTCTCAACAAGTAGCTCTATCCAAAACACGGTTTCATCTGTTTCTTCAACAACGATACACATCTTAGCAGTAAACTCAGCTTTAGACCGTGCCCGACAAGCCGCCCGATAATTTGCAGCAAGAGAAGTTGACGAACGTAACAATTGACGACTAATAATTTGAGCCTCTGTTGTTTTAGGCAAAGTTCGATACATTTTGATGATACCAAACAGTTTTGTTCGCTGTTTCAGCTTCTCTGCCAATAAGACATGTTCTGATTGACTCATAACCGCATCCTTTCTCTTTTCCTTGAAAAGACAATCTAAACACCATATATACCATAGTCTATTTTCATCCCCTATTCTCGTATTTTAAATCAACCAATCAGACAATCAACCAATCAGGAGTCCCTATGCTTACCTCCCCCCACCCATCCCCCATAGTCGGCATTGTCATGGGCAGTAAATCAGACTGGGAAACGATGCGTCACGCGGAAGAGATACTGAACAGTTTTGATGTCCCGAATGAATGCCGTATCGTCTCCGCACACCGGACCCCCCAGAGGATGGCCGAATATGCAGCTGCCTCAGAAGAACGGGGCCTCGAAGTCATCATCGCCGGAGCAGGCGGCGCCGCGCATCTACCCGGCATGATGGCCGCACAAACCCTGGTGCCTGTCCTCGGCGTACCGGTCGAAAGCAAAGCGTTAAAAGGAATGGACTCCCTGCTGTCGATCGTTCAGATGCCAAGAGGCATCCCTGTCGGCACCCTGGCCATCGGCCAGTCCGGCGCCGTAAACGCCGCTCTGATGGCCATAGCCATCCTGGCCAACACCCGCCCCGCCCTGCGCGAAAAACTCCGTAAATACCGCCAGGCCCAAACCGAAAAAGTCCTTCAGGACACCCTGTAAATCAACCAATCAGACAATCAACCAATCAGACAATCACCATTCCCGGAGCTTTCA
>CAJXCW010000268.1 GCA_913051705.1 uncultured bacterium | reverse complement strand
CGGCAGACTCGCCACGGCTGATCGAATCCAAGTCCTGGAAGCTCTACCTCAACAGCTTCAACCAGACGACGTTCGCCGGCCGCGAGGCAGTGATCGAATTCCTGGTGCGGGACCTGAGCGCGGCAGCCGGTGCGCCGGTCACCGTGGAGCTGTTTGGTGTCGATGACGCCGCGCTGGCACCCCGGCCGATGGCTGGGGAGTGTATCGACGAGATCGAGGTCGATATCGACCGCTACACGCCGTCGCCGGAGCTGCTCATCTGCGACGAGGGCGATGTCGTCGAGGAGACGCTGCATTCGCACCTGCTCAAATCCAACTGTCCGGTCACCGGCCAGCCGGACTGGGGAAGCGTACTGATCGCCTACCGTGGCCCGCGGCTCGACCGCGCCGCCCTGTTGCGATACATCGTCTCCTATCGCCAGCATCAGGACTTCCACGAGCACTGCGTCGAGCACATCTTCGTCGACCTGATGGCGCGCTGCCGCCCGCAGGCGCTGCTGGTGATGGCACGCTACGTGCGTCGCGGCGGGCTGGATATCAACCCGTGGCGTGCCACGCCGGGTTGGGCGCCGGAGCTGCCCGCACGGCTGCTGCGGCAGTGACGCTTTTGACGTAGAGTCAGGCGACCAGGCATTGAGTCTCATTACCGGTATCGTCGAAGGAGCTACACATGGATGCCATGACACTGCTGCACGAGCGCCGCTCGATGGGCAAGCTGGCCGGCCCGGCACCGACCGCCGAGCAGGTTGTAAATGGGCTGGCCGGTGTACTGGCCCACAATGTCCCACAGGGCGACATCAACGGCGCTGATGGCCCGTGTTTCCGAACCGGCGAATCCAAAAAAGTTGACCGTCGAAAACATATTTTGCCAGTGTTTTTCAATATCAAAGGGGTCGCACCCCAGTAGCAGGTTAGCGAACACGTCGTGGACCACGGCACTGATAGCCCGAGGCACATAGTAGGTTTCACCCAATCCGATCAGACCCTCATCGGTATGAATACGAACCCAGGTTGTATTCGGTTGTTCATCGAGCCAGATGGTTTCAATGCGGGTAATTTTCATTTTAGATTTTCCTTTCTTCGTAATCTTTCAACGGAAATCTGGAAATAACGTCCTGATTGACCATATTCTGTGGATCCGGCCAGTGACCGCTGAGAAGCGCGACCAGGTTTTCAATGCTTCCTTGACTGTTATCCCGTTTTGACTCGACAGAAAGTGCGGCGACGTGGGGGGTATATACCACATTGTCAAGGGTTAACAAGGGATGATCCGGCGCCGTTTCCTCTTTGGTAAAGACATCAATTTGCTCAAATGTATCGATACCGGCTCCGGCCAATCGACCTTCACGCAGCGCAGCGACCAGCGCCATTTCATCAACCAGGGCCCCTCGTGAGGTGTTTATCAAGATGGCGCCCGGCTTCATTTTACGCAGGATGGCCTCATTAAACAGGTGATAGGTCTCCGCATTCAGAGGTAAATGCAAGGATACATAATCTGATTCTACTAATAACGTATCCAGATTCACCATTTCGACGCCCAGGTTGATGGCCTCATCCTGAGACGCATTCATATGGCGGCGCGTGGCGAGAATGCGCATACCGAACCCGCCGGCCCGTCTGGCTGTTCCCCGGGCTGAGCCGCCAAAGCCAACCAGACCCAGCGTCCGGGTTGACAGGCGACGATTGGTGTTGGCCTGCTGCCGGGCGCTGCCCCATGCGCCTTCAATCATAGCCTTCCCCATACGGGGCAATTGGCGGGCGACGGCCAGAAGCAACGCCATGGTGTGGTCGGCCTGTTCCTCGATACAGAAATAGGGGACATTGGTGACGACAATGCCTTTGCGGGTCGCGGTGGCCACATCAATTTTATCCGTACCGGTACCCAGGCGGGAGATCACGCGACAACGGGATAAACTTTCAATGACCTCGGTCGGCAGAGCGGTAGAAACCACAAAGAGGGCATCGCAATCGGTCACATGAGGGATAATCTCCTCAGCGGTGTTTACTTCTATTTGGATTACGTTAAGCCCATATTTTTGATAGAGTTCAACTTCGTGCTCACTGACCGGAAACAGGGTTGCGTTGAGACGCACCACCCGGAATTTTTCAAGGTTGTAGGAAGTGGTCATAACCGGTTGCCTGCTTCAAAAATTCGGGGCGTTGTACCTTCTGCTACGACATACGCCTGCCTGGCCCGGCTCAAATCATTCCCCATGAGAGAAACATCTTCGGCGCCTTCACCGATATCGAGGAACGTACCGGTATCTGCCGGCGCGCGGCAACCACGGATAAAGGCGCTGCGCACGTGCTTCAGCCTGATCGCCGGGGCTTCGGAGGACTTTGCCTGCCGACCCGAAAATCCGTCGATCTCGAGGTCTTCGACACAGACGCAACGCAGGGCACTGCCCCAATCGGCCCTCTCCGGCTTGTTCCAGGAGAATTTTATGTTGCGAAGTACCAGGTTCTCCACGTATCGGAAGTACATCGCGTAAGGCGCCCCGTGGAATCCGTAAATGGGATACGGGTCCGGCGGGTGTTCATTCAATTCACTCTTATCTTTGCCGCCGAACATGTGGATCCGTATGTTATCCAGAGTAAGCCCTTTGATATAACCTTCCCGTTCACGGAACCCGGTGATAAATATACCACCGTTTGCCTTCGCGGTGACGTTGGAGATCGTCACGTTGTCGACGGCGCCGGCGGGAGGTAAAGGCTCGCCCTCGGGGATTTCCGAATCCGATTCGACATACAGGGGAAAGGACCACAGATAGATCGCCTGACCACCGGTGTTGAATTTCTCCGATACATCCATGACGATATTGTCGATGTGAACCCCGTCGACCACGATGCCGTTCCACACCCGAAAGCCGATTCCGCAGCCGGCGTCGTGGATGGTACTGTTCGAAAACGTGAGGTTACGTACCCCGGATATCATGAGGGCGGTCTCCGTGGTCGTGAACTTGCAGTTGGTGATGTTGACGTCGCGGCTGTCTCCCAGAACGACGATACAGTCATCCCCGGTCTGGATATCACAATCCGAGATCCGTATTCTGGTGCAATTCCAGAGATTGACACCGTCCGTGTTGGGACCGTCTTCATCGTAGATGCCGTTGATGATCGTCAGGGCGCGAATGGTAATCCGTCGGCAATCACCGAAACCGATATTCCAGAATGCGCCATATCGTACTTCGATGTCTTCCATGGTGATGTTCTCACAGTGGTCGAAACGGATCATGTCCGCCGTGCGCGGCAGATCAATCTCCCCCCGCAGCCAGCGTGCGAGCCTTCCGTTATCCCAGAACCGGGGTCCCTGGCCGTCGATGGCGCCCCGGCCGACGAGGGCGATATTCCGCACGTTCTCGGCATATAGGAGATGCTTGTGACCCGGATCATAGTCGTCCAGGTCGGTACTGCCCCAGATCGTACAGCCGTTCTCAAGATAGAGCGTGACGTTATCGCGCAGCCTGAGGGTGCCCATAAGATAGTCTCCGGAGGGAAAATAAATCGTACCCCCACCCTTGCCTGAAACGAAATCGACGGCGCGCTGTATGGCTTCGGTATTCATCGTCGTCCGGTCCCCCACGGCGCCAAAGGCCTGGATGTCGTATACCGAAGACGGGCGGTGCCCGCTGGACATGAGTCCTTTCGGGGCTTTTAAGGCGGTCCGGGGAAAACGGGTGATATGCCGGCGCTTCAATTGTTTACCTCTCGATCTATGTTAGCGACCATGTTTTAAGTCACCGGTGTTTAGTGAGGAGGAGGTGTAACGTCATCATGGACTTATATGCTGACCGGTCACATCTGGCCTGGGAATTCTTTGATCCAATTCTATACAACCGTGATCGTCGGCGTCTCCCCCTAATCCACATTTTGCACCACCACGAAGCACTGGCCATCAGCACTTATGTCATAGTCATCGAAGGTGTCAGAGTAATGAACAAAATAGACGATCACCTGATTGATTTCCAGTCTTTTTACAAATCCTGCGACTTCAAGTCATCGTCCATCGTTTTGTTTACGATATTTTCTCTGAAATTTCGACGATAATACATAGCATCGGACACGACAAAAGTTGTTTTCTGCGTGGTTATCCCATATAAGAGTCTGTCACATCCAGCCTCTCCAAGCTATGGATGGCAGGTCTCCTCCGGGGACGCTACGCTTCGAGCTCTTCGTGGTTCCCCCTTAAAGCCTGCGGGGATGACAACCTTTTTAACTTTTGTCGTGTACTTATGGAGATTTTCACAAAGTACAAAACACAAAGTACAAAGCACGTTTAAAGTTGATCCCGTCCGCAAAAGGCCATATTATAGTGAGGGAAAGATGGCCAGAAATCACGACATTGGATACAATGACTTTCCATGCGACTTGATGCGATGACTCCACCACTGTCAAAAGACGCTGGTTCCCGGGTTGCGGACGGATGACCATCTGGGACATCCGCTAAACACATACATTAGCTATCCTTACAATCTCCATTTCAGGAATAGTTTAATCCTTATAAGAGGGGATACGCAGATGCTGAAAACACTTTATTTAATCCTCCTGGCCTTTCTTACTTCATCTATCGCCTACGCCCAGCCTACACCCTTATTAGATGAATCCATCGTCCGGGCTCTGACAGAGGAATTGTCGGGGGAGACGGCAAAACGCAACCTGGAATTTCTGGCAAGGCAGCATCGAATGCGGGGTTCTGAAGGATTCCATGCGGCGGCTGATTTCATCGCAGGACAACTGCGGAGTTATGGTCTTCATGATGTAAGCCTGGAACAATTCCCGGCAGATGGCAAACGGTTCTATGGGACACAAAAAGCAAGACGGCCCTGGGATGCGGAATTTGCAGAGCTGTGGGAACTCCAGCGGGATGGGGATCAATGGACTCCTTATCGTCGCCTGGCCAGTTGGGATGCGATGCCTGTCTCGCTTGCCCAGGACAGCGAAAGTTCGGACGTAACGGCAGATTGGAAGTAACGTTGGGCTGGTTGGCTTTACAGAAAGAAAAAACGTCGCCTATTAGAATTCATTTTACGCATCAGGCAACGGACGCGCCGATTCTTGACAACCTCGCTGTTCTTTTATATCAATAAATTAGTTGACCAATCAAATAAATATTCTATCTTCTATGATATGGAGTACAAAACAATGACCTTTCATGATGAGATACAGCAGACAAAACCTTTTGCCTCAATCGAACAGGAGGCTATTGTCAGCCTGTTAAGAACAGCGAACTTTGTTCATCTACAATATGAGCATTTGGTTCAAAAGGAAGGCATTACCATACAACAGTATAACATATTACGCATCCTGAGAGGTGCTGATCAGCCTTTGCCCACTATGGAAATAGGGGACCGACTCGTCGAAAAAACCCCCGGAATCACCCGTCTGCTTGATCGCCTGGGGAAAAAAAATCTTATTAAACGAAATCGGTGTCCCCATGACCGCCGCCAGGTATTGTGTTGCATCACCGATCAGGCCTTAGCCCTGTTAGACCGTTTGGAAAAACCTGTTGATATCATGGACAAAACCAGTCTGGTCGGCCTGGACCATGACCAGTTAAGTACTCTGCTCATACTGCTTCAAAGGATTCGTCAAAGCGCCAGCCTGTAAGAGGGTGTCCTGATGGACTTTCCGCCCACCCTCTAAACCCCCGGTTCAATATTGGATTTATCCCGCGGATAATATTCAATCACATGCCGACCGTGATCCAGATCGTACAGGGACCAGGTGCTGTCTGAAACACCGAAGACCACCTCGAATTTCACCCCTGGATGTATGACCGCCCGTTCAAACACCCGAATGGCATCTCCATGACTGAGTTGATGAGGATGTTCGGGTAAATCGCGATCCCGTTTGAAATTGCCTATTCGAACAGCCACCACTTCCATATCGTATTGATTTGAATACATATACCCCAGACTTTCGCCGAAGACTTTACTGATGGAATAATAACTTTCCGGCCTGGGTGTCATGTCCACGGTTCTTGTGATATCCTTGGGATAGGGCGCTAAGAGACCGGCGCGACTGGCGAAAGCGATGCGCCGAACCTTGTTTTTTCGCGCCGCTTCAAAAAGGGTGTACGTGCCGATGAAGTTACTATGAAGAATATCATCCCAGGGCGCCCCGCCGGAAGGAACTCCCGCCAGATGAATGACCGCATCCATACCTTCTGTCGCCTGTAATACCACCTCCATATCCGTGATGTCCCCCACAACGGTATCTTCCAGATCAGGCATAGGCGCCTGGTCAAAGCCACGGATCGGATAGCGTCCTTTCAAGCCGTTAGCCAGAATAGAGCCGACGGCCCCTGCGGCGCCGGTAATGAGAATCCGAGGGTGAGCATTCATAATAGTTCCTTTATAAAGCTGCGAAGCTACGAAGCTACGAAGCTACGAAGCTACGAATCAAATGCGTTGTTTCGTAGTTTCGTAGCTTCCCTGCTCCTACGACCAAACATAAATCTCATCATCATCGTCGGACATGGCAAAGAAGGCGGCAAGGACGATACGAGGCTGGTCGCCTCTAGGCGGGGGGACTTCATGAATCGTCTCTGAGCAGAACACATAAAAATCGCCGGGCGCCAGTTCAATACGAATTCGTTCGATACCCTGCTCGGTGGCATACGCTTTAAAATGAGGCAATTTGTCCTGTATGTCCGGTGACCATTGCCGGCGATATAAGCCTGCCCGTGTTCGGCATCATCAACAGCATTCTGGAAACAAAGGACTGCGGCAAATTGTCTGTCGAATCGTGAGACGGAATAATTGAACAGACGGGACCTTTTCCGAACAGAGTCATAATGGGGCGTATGGCCTGACCCTTCATAGTAGGTCCGAAAGATAGCGGGACCATATAATCTGTCGGCGGATTCTCTGGCCGTCATCACCTGTTTACCAGGCGCCAGCGCATTTAAGGTATGGTATATAAAACGGACCGGATCGGTATATCCATCGAAAAGCGTTTCAAATAACATCCTGGTTTCCCGGGCATGAGCAAAGAAAATCTCCGGATCGTCCCGGCTAAGACGACCGAGGCTGGTACCGATATCAACACGAGTTGTGTTACTTTCCCCATTCTGCCGTGGATCATACAGCAGGCCGCGCTCATAAAATCGATCTATCAGTCCCGCACACTGCGCGGGGTTGAATGCCTTTCGAAAAATCAGAGCTGGT
>CAJXCW010000267.1 GCA_913051705.1 uncultured bacterium | reverse complement strand
CAGGATCAACAGGATCAACAGGATCAACAGGATCAACAGGATCAACAGGATCAACAGGATCAACAGGATCAACAGGATCAACCACAGGAAGGCGAGTTATCCAGGGAAGAGGCGGAGAGATTACTGAACGCCTTAAATCAGGATGAAAAGGATCTACAAAAACAACTACGTAAGCAAGGCGCCGTAAACCAGACCAATCCAAAAAAAGATTGGTGATAAATTCCGAGTTCCGAGTAAAAAGTGAGACGCTCTCAGAACTCGGAACTATCTTTTATCACTTTACTTTTTTAACTCAGAACTTGGAACTCATTTTATGATCGTTATGAAATTCGGCGGCACCTCCGTCGGCAGTGTAGACGCCATTCGGCGTGTAGCTGCTATTGTTAAGACGCATTATCACTTGCAACCGATCGTCGTAGTCTCAGCGATGAGTAAAGTGACGGATACGCTGCGCGACATCGCAGAAGAAGCGTGCCGTGGGCATGATCCAATGGATAGGGTCGAGGCGTTGCGACGACGACATGAAGTGACGATAAACGCCTTGATTGATCAGGAGGAACGTGCATCTGCTCTGGCGACCTGTTTTGATATGATTGATGAACTGAAAAACATCTGTCATGGTATCATGCTTCTTCAAGAACTCAGTCCTCGATCTATCGATCTGGTGAGCTCATTCGGGGAACGCTTATCGGCACCTATAATAGCGACAGCCTTGCGCACTCACGACGTACCATCGGTTCCAGTGGATGCCCGGGAATATATTAAAACCGATGGGCGATATACGGAGGCGGAAGTCGATTTTTTAGAAACGACACGTCGTTTATCCAGCGGTCTTAAACCATTGATAAACGATGGCAAGGTACCGGTTATTACAGGTTTTGTCGGCTCCACATCAGAGGGCGTAACAACCACGCTTGGTCGCGGTGCGTCGGATTATACCGCCGCGATTGTCGGCAGTGTTTTAAAGACGGACGAGATATGGATCTGGACGGACGTGGATGGCGCCATGACGGCAGATCCTCGTATTGTGGCCAACGCACGTGTTCTGGAAAACATATCTTATCATGAAGCGGCGGAAATGTCATATTTCGGCGCTAAAGTCCTGCATCCAAAGACCATGCTACCGGCGGTAAAACAGCAGATATCCATCCGTATCAGGAATACGTTTAATCCTACCGAGCCGGGGACGCTGATCTCAGGCGATACGATGCCGACTACTATGGGGGTTAAAGCGGTTACCAGCATCGATCAGCTTTGCCTGATCATGATCGAAGGTGGCAGCCTGATAGGTACACCGGATACGCCGGCGCGGTTATTTAAAACTACTGCCGAGCATAAAATACCCATTATCATGATTACACAGGCCTCGTCGGAACACGATATCTGCCTGTTGATCAATGAGAAGGATGGCCAACGGATTGTGGCTGCGTTGAAAACGGAATTTCGTCATGAAATGGACCTGGGCAGCCTGGAAACCATCAGTGTCCAACCAAACCTGGTTGCCGTTGCTGTGGTTGGCCAGGGTATGAAGGGTACGCCGGGCATCGCTGCACGGACCTTCGGTATTCTGGGTGAACACGGCATCAATATCATTGCTATCGCGCAGGGGTCCTCCGAGTTGAATATTTCCTTTGTCGTCGCTCGAAGTGATCTTCAGCGAGCGGTTCAACTGGTCCATGACTCGTTTAAACTAAGTGGGAAAGGCGTTTCGTGAAAACTTATCATCTGTTTCAATTCGGAAAAGGCAACATCGGCGGCGCATTGATCAAACAGGTCGTACATCGCGTCGACGCGATGCAGACCCAATACGGTTTTCATTTTGAATATGTCGGGGTATGCGGACAGTCGCAGGCTGTGTATGATCAGGCGGGATTGAATGAATCACTCAAACAAACCAATATCAACCAGATGCTCACCAATTATCCCGGTCATATAGCCTATCCCGGCTCTATGGCAATGCTCGACACCGTATTGAAAAATAATCCGCCGAACCTCTGCGTAATCGATACCACTAGCGCAGAGATGACTGACGTGCACCTGACCTGTCTTCGTCAGGGTATCCCGGTCATAACCGCCAACAAAAAACCGATTGCGGATGACTACAGCGCCTACGACGAAATACAGCGTCTTGGTCGTGGCTCCACCTTCCGATACTGGTACGAGACAACCGCAGGTGCAGGCCTGCCGGTGATCAGCTCCATCAAAGAGCTGGTCGATACCGGAGATACTGTTCTTGAAATAGCAGGCTGCCTGAGCGGCACCCTGGGTTACATCTGCTCCCAATTAGATACCGGTTGCGCTTTCTCCGATATCGTCGTGGAAGCGCAGGCCCTCGGATTTACAGAGCCTGATCCACGGGAAGATTTAAATGGCATGGATGTGGCACGTAAGGCATTGATTCTGGCACGGGAGATCGGCTATATCCTGAATATGTCTGACCTGCACGTAGACGGCATGGTGTCTGATACGCTCCTTGAAGCGCCGTCGGTAGACGCGTTCATGGCGCTGCTGTCTCAGGAAGATGAGGTCTATGCCAGGCGGATGGCCGCAGCACGGGAACAAGGTCAGGTTCTTCGATATATGGCCACAGTGAAAAATGGGGCCTGTCAGGTAGGCTTGCAGAGCGTACCGCTGGATAGTCCAACCGGCAGTTTGACCGGGCCGGATAATATCGTCGTCTGCACGACGGCGCGATACAAGGATAATCCCCTGGTGATCCGGGGCCCAGGCGCCGGTCCTGAAGTGACAGCGGGCGGTTTGTTTGGAGATTTGATTAAAGCGGCCAGGGTCATTGATTGAGTGATTGAGTGATTGGTTTTATTTTTTCAATCAACAAATACTAACTTGGGACTTTTGACATGTCAAACAACATTCGTGTAGGTATTCTGGGTGCAACGGGCGCAGTGGGTCAGCGATTTGTTGAACTCTTGCAAGGCCATCCGTGGTTCACCGTAACGGCGCTGGCGGCGTCGGAACGCTCGGCGGGTAAACCCTATGCAGAGGCAGCCACCTGGCGGCTGGACACACCGATGCCGGAATCGGTAAAAGGACAGGTGGTACAGCCCTGCGTCCCCGGTTTGCCCTGTGATCTGGTTTTTTCCGGATTGGATTCTTCTGTTGCCGGTCCGATTGAAAATACCTTTGCCTCCGCCGGATATGCGGTGATCAGCAACTCCAAAAATCACCGCATGGATCAAGATGTCCCTCTGGTTATACCGGAGGTGAATCCGGATCACACGGCGATTATACCGCACCAACAAAAACAACGTGGGTTTGATCGCGGTTTTATCGCCACCAATCCGAATTGTTCAACCATTGGGTTGACTCTGGCCCTGAAGCCGCTGGCAGATCATTTCGGACTTCGAACCGTGATGGTTACGACGATGCAGGCGCTGTCTGGAGCCGGATATCCCGGTGTGCCGTCTCTGGAGATTCTGGACAATGTGTTGCCTTATATCGATGATGAAGAAGACAAGATGGAGCGGGAAAGTTTAAAACTATTGGGCGTCTGTGACGGTACAGGTTTCAAGCCGGCATCCATGGCTATCAGTGCGCAATGTAACCGGGTGCATGTTCAGGATGGGCACATGGAATGCGTGTCCGTTGCTCTGGAAAAACGAGCGGACACGCAGGATGTTATAGAGGTCCTCCGATCTTTTACTGCACTGCCGCAAGAACTTGATCTACCTTTCGCCCCCCGTCGTCCTATTATTGTGCGGGATGAACCAGATCGTCCCCAACCGCGCTTCGATCGGAATGTGGAACAGGGTATGGCCGTATCCGTTGGGCGTGTCCGCCCCTGTCCGGTATTAGATTTCAAATGTGTTATTTTATCCCATAACACCATACGCGGCGCAGCTGGCGCAGCTATTTTGAATGCAGAATTACTACAGGCGCAAGGATATTTGAAACGTGACCGATAGAAACACGATATAACGCGCCTGAGGACATTGGTTAGATGAATAAACACCCTATCATAAGCATCCTGATCCTATTAATCGGGATACCCGGCCTGACATATAGCCAGGACTTTTCGATCACGGCCGATGTGGATCGAACCCGTATCTCGGTTAATGATTTAATTGTCATGACGGTTACGGTATCGGGACAGGATCTTAATAATGTGCCGGAGCCTGCGCTGCCCGACCTGAATAATTTTCTCATTTTAGGGCAAACATCCTCTACCACTTCCAGTTTCAACTTTATGAATGGGAAAATATCTTCCTCGCAAACCATCCGATATATCTATCAGCTTCAGCCCAATGCAGTGGGTGAATTTGTTATTGATGCCATCACGGCATCGTACGAAGGGAAACGTTACCGAACCAAGCCTATTACCATTGAGGTGGTTCAGGGTACAGCACATGCGCCTCCCCAGGGAGGTCGGGGGAGCGTCCAACAACCCTTACCCGGCGTCAATAATCAGACGAATTTAAGAGAAGAACTATTTGTGAGGGCGGTTATCGACAAAAAAAAGGCTTATGTAGGTGAACAAGTTACGATCACCTATAAGCTCTATACTCGGGTCGGGTTGGCCAATGTTCGTTATGACCGCATGCCCTCTTATACCGGATTCTGGATGGAGGAGATGTATTCGGCCCAGCATCTCGATTATCAGGAAGAGATTATCGACGGTAAACGCTATGCGGTATCTACATTAAAGCGCATCGCCTTATTCCCAACGGTAACAGGAGAACAACAAATAGCACCACTTTCCATGCTCTGTGACGTGCAGATAGCCCGGCGAAGAAGTCTGTTCGACAGCTTTTTCGATGACCCGCTCGACCCGATTTTTTCTCGGACGCGACAGACCCGGATCGAATCGGAGACACAGACCATTGATGTGCTACCGCTGCCTGAAGCCGGTAAACCCGATACGTTCAAAAATGCGGTAGGACAATTTAAAATCACGGCATCCATCGATCAGGCGGTAGCGGAGGTCAGTCAACCGCTTACATTGACGGTTATTTTATCCGGTAAAGGCAATATAAAAACATTGGAAGCCCCTGTGTTGCCCACGATGGCGAATTTTAAGCAATACGCCTCCGAAAGCAAAGAAAATATCAACGCTAATAATCTGCGTATCGGCGGTTTTAAAACATATTCTTATGTTCTGATCCCTGTCATTTCAGGCGTAAATCAGATTGAACCTCCCGCATTTCCTTATTTTGATCCGGCGACCAAATCATATAAAATAGCTTCAACAAATCCGATCACCATAACGGTTGCCTCCGAAAAATGGGATCCGACGACCGGTTTCATGCCTCAGAAAACAGCCGTAATCCAGATCCGGCAGGATATTCAGTATATTAAACCTGAGACCGTGTTTTTAGGCCACCAGGGTGGCTTTCTTTTCCAGACGCCCTGGTACCTTATTCTGCATGCTCTGCCCATTGCGGCCATTTTTGGCACGATCTTATATAGATCACACACGAATCGACTTCGGCATGATGTGGGATATGCCCGGTGGCGTCGGGCGCATGGTCAGGCGCGGCGTGAATTACAAGAGGCCAAAAAGGCGCTGAATCAAGATCGTTTTGAACAAGCCTATATGCATATTTCTAATGCACTGTACCAGTTCATCGCCGATAAAAATAATCAGGCGACCGCAGGTCTTACCTCGCCTCAGATTGTGGACCTGTTATCCGATTGGAAGATCGAAGAGGATATGATTAATCAGGTTAAACACTGTCTGGATGCCTGTGATATGGCCCGATTTGCGCCTACGCTGCTTACAAAAGAAAATACAAACGAGGTGCTTGAAACCGCTGAGAAAATCATCCATACCCTGGAACAAAAAATGGTGAAGGAGTAATAGGAGCAAATCAGCAAATGGAAAAACGGCCTCATGCTCATCTGCCCATCTGTTAAAATGAAACAAACCTGCAAAAAGTATATTATCTGTCTATTCCTGGGTATGATGTGCTTCGGCTGTGGGGAAGGCGAAATCGATCCGCAGGCGGTAGAACTGTATCGTCAGGGGAATCTGCTATATGAACAGGACCGGTTTGCTGAGGCAGGCCGAACTTATGAGCGGATCGTACAACGCGGTATTCAGAATGGTTATGTGTACTTCAACCTGGGTAACGCCTATTTCAAACAGCAAAGAATCGGACAGGCGATTCTGGCCTATGAACGGGCGAGCCGTTTAATTCCACGGGATGACGATGTAAAAACGAATCTATCGGTCGTTAACTTGAAAACCTTAGATCAAATCGCCACTGAGACACCCTGGCCCGGTCAACGCCTGTTGGATGCGGTCACCATCAACGAATGCACGGTCATAGCCTCTGTACTGGGGGGCGTGACGGTCCTTATACTTCTTGGCTATATACTGATGCCGAACTCCCGACGTTTCCTGATGAGAATCGGTATAGGCTGTTGTGTCGTGTTTTTGCTGAGCGTCGGGCTTACGGGTTTTAAAATATATACCATGCTTAACCATCAGGAAGCGATTATTCTGGACGCCGCTTCCATCATACGAAGCAGTCCGGACGAAGCCGCCAACCCCTTGTTCACTCTGCACGAAGGCACAAAGGTTCAACTTGTTGAGATACGCGACGCCTGGCTTCGGATACAACTCGAGGATGGAAAAATCGGTTGGTTAAAGCAGGAGCAGTTGGAAGTGATATAGATAGGATACGTACAGAGTAGAAAGTGCAGAGTGCAGAGCAAAAGATATGCAGGACTCTCGCTATGTACTCTGCACTTTCTACTCTGTACTATTTATATCAATACCTTAAATCGAATGTCACGGAACGAAGGAATAAATGATTGACATAAATAAAGATAGGTAAACAGAAACATCGCTTACAATATGCGCTCGTTCAGTGACCTTCTACTATAGTGCTTGTGATCCACCTTCATATGATGAGAAAGCACTGTCCTATGCATGGCCAAGTAGGCAAGTACCATTGAAAAGTCATCCACCCGTGACTCGAAGCGGCCGATGAATCTGTGATGGAACACCATCATTGTACAGATTTTTTGTATCGGGCCTACTTTACTTGTGAATATTCTCAATTTGAGGCTCATCCTAAATATTGGATTGTTCTATGTCAGTCAGCAGGCCGTCTTTCTTCCACATCCTCCAGAGCAAGATTATCCAAAGAATTAGACCTCCATACAACTTGGGATAAGCAAAGAGTGCCCAGAATCCAGCAGTCAATTGGGGAGCTTTA
>CAJXCW010000266.1 GCA_913051705.1 uncultured bacterium | reverse complement strand
TCACGCTGACGCAGAAGGTGATGCAGATCGCGCAGTGGACCGTGAAGACGGTGCACGATGAGAAGGCGGCGATTCGGGAGACGAAGGTCAGGATCAGGGAGCTCGAGCGGCGCACGGGCAGGACGGCCATGTCGAAAGCTTCGAGCCTGGTCTTTACCAGCCGCCCGATCGCGCCCAGCCCCAGCAGCAGGACCGTGTCGCCGGCAAGCTCGCGCTTGCCCGGACTGTCGAGCAGCCATTCGTGCCGGTCCTGCGCGCGCACCACGTCGCGGTAGCCCTTGGCGTGCGTCAGCATCAACATAACCGTGTATTCGGCGATCGTGATCGCATTGATGCCGACCCCGTTGGTGACCGTGACGCCGCGTTCATCGAGCAGGTCGAGGGGGAGGAAATCGAGCCCCGCATAGATCGAATTGAGCCATTTCAGCGACGTTGCGGCCTTCCCCCCCTCCACCATCGGCATCCTCGGCAGCGGTCAACTCGGTCGTATGATCGCCATCGCCGCCCGGCGTATGGGCTACCGTATCCATACCCTGGCGCCCGACGCGGATTCACCCACTAGCCACGTCGCCGATCTGGAATATTCGGCAGCCTACGACGATATAGACACCGTCAAACGATTTGCCGATGGGGTGGATGTGATCACCCTGGAATTCGAGAATGTGCTGACCGAAACGGTTGATGCGGCGACCACCTATGCGCCGGTGCGACCGGGTGGCCACGTGCTGTATACCGCGCAAAACCGCCTCCGGGAAAAGACATGGCTCCACGGACATAATTTCCCTGTGGCGCCCTTCCGTCATATTACCTCTATCGAGGAACTTCGTTCAGGCGTAGAGAACCTCGGCACACCTGCGATACTTAAAACCGCCGGTTTCGGTTACGACGGCAAAGGCCAGGTGCGCATCGACACGCCCGATGCCGTCGATGACGCCTATCATGAGCTGAGCGGCCAGGAAGCCGTGCTCGAAACCTTTATTGATTTCAATCGGGAAGTGTCGGTGGTCGCTGCGCGAGGACTGGATGGCGGTTTTGCCCACTACGGCGTGGTCGATAACACCCACCGCAATCATATCCTGGATGTGACCATATCCCCGGCAGACGTCTCACCCACCGTATATCAGGAAGCCATCAAAATTACCCGTGGCGTGCTGGAATCGCTTGACGTGGTCGGCGTCATGTGCGTGGAATTCTTTCTCACACGCGACGATACCCTGCTCATCAATGAAATCGCCCCACGGGTGCATAACTCGGGGCATTTTACCATTGACGCCTGCATCACCAGCCAATTCGAACAACAGGTACGCGCCGTATGCGGCCTGCCGCTGGGATCGACCGCCCAGCCCCAACCAGCCGCCATGGCCAACCTCCTGGGCGACCTGTGGCAGAACGGCGAACCCAACTGGCCGGCCATGCTGGCCCATACAGACGTCAAACTGCACCTGTACGGCAAAAAAGATGCCCGCCCCGCCCGAAAAATGGGGCACCTGACCGCCAAGGGCGACACCTCACAAGCCGCCGCCGAAAAGGTCATGGCCGCCCGCAACGCTTTAATCATGCCGACAAGGTAAAATGATGATTTGGTGATTGTCTGATTTGGTGATTGAAAAACAAAATCAACCCATCAGACAATCAACCCATCAGACAATCAAAAAGGACCACCATGCCATCCCAGACCAACAAAAAAACCATACTCATCACCGGTGCCGCCGGATCTATCGGCAAATACCTCCGTGATGGCTTTCAGGACCGGTATAACCTGAAACTAACGGATATCAAAGCCGAAGAAGGCGCCGATATCATCATCGCCGATCTACGAAAGATAGACGATATGATGAACATCACCCGCAATGTAGATGTAGTAATCCATCTTGCCGCCCATCCCGGCGATCGGGATTTTCATACGCAACTGCTGCCGGACAATATCGAGGGGACGTATAACGTCTTTGAAGCCTGTAGGCAGAACCACGTAGAACGGATCGTATATGCCAGTACGAACCATGTGATCGACGGCTATGCCAAAGACCGCTACGTCACCGCCGACATGGCCATTCGGCCGGACAGCATGTATGCCGTCTCCAAACAGTTCGGCGAGTCGCTGGGCTGTCATTATTCGGATAAACATGGCCTGTCGATCGTATGCGTACGCATCGGCTCCCCTCTGCCGGACGATCATCCGGGCCTGAAAACCGGACGGCGCGCCCTGTCCACCTGGTTGAGTATTCGGGATATGATTCAACTGTTCGGCTTGTGTATCGATGTCGAAGGCCTGACCTTCGAGATATTCCACGGCATCTCCGCCAACACGCGGCGTTACTGGGATATACACCACGCCCAGCACATACTCGGCTACGAACCCCAGGACAACGCCGAACAATTCGCAGCCGACGTAGAAGCCCACGAGAAATCCCGGTAACTTAGGAGCACGGCGAACCGTGCTCAACCCCGCACACCACCTCTCCTGCTTTGGAAGCAGGGGTCGGGAGTTCGAATCTCCCCACCTCAACTTGGATAACAACAACGGGTAGAAATACTTAGAGGGATTTAATCCTTGAGGACTGCAATCATATTCCGGTAGACTTTATAACACAATTGGATAAATTATACTATATTAATTGAAATTTATTGTTAAAATTATCCAACATGTTTCTATGACAACCTCCATCCTTATCAGCCAGGCCAGGCACGTGTTTCACCAACACGACGGCGTACTACGAACGCACGAGCTGCTCAAGGCCGGGGTTTATCTGAGAACGCTCTACAACATGCGCGATGCCGGTCTCATCGAACAACTGAACCGCGGACTGTTCCGCCGGGCGCTTGACCAAACCGGCGGGAACGTGGCCGCCGCCGCCCGTCTCCTGGGCATCTCACGGAATAAAGTGTACCGTGTTCTCGGAAAATCGTCTCGGTGATCTTTGGGGGTGTTGGTTTGCTTCCATTACGCTTGCTGGAATCGATAGCAGACTGTATGTTGGTTGAATCTGAGGGATTTTTCACTGTCTTAAGCGGATATTGCGGAAAGGGGTATTTCCATGAATACACCCATACAGCCAAAACGCACCCTATCTATAGGCCTGGTCATCACGCTCATCCTGCTGATCACCGCCTTCATCCCCCGCAAAGCTCAAGCCCCCCTGGTAAACACCGTCGGGAAAATCATGCCTTCCGATGCGGCGCCACTGGAGCGCCAGAAGTTTCGATACCTGCTCCGAGAGCCTACCAGCCTCGACATCAGTGTCGTGACCTACAACGCGGATGGCACACAGTTCCTGTTCGAACGGCTGGTCATGCTGGATGAGAACAACGACCTGGTACCCGGCGCAGCGGAACGCTGGGAACGATCGGAGGACGGCAAGACCTGGACGTTTCACCTCTACAAAGACGCCCGGTGGAGTGACGGCCGTTCCATGACGGCACACGATTGGGAATATACTTACAAACGCCTGCTTGACCCGACCAGCGGTAATATTTTTGCCTTCTTTTACTACGATATCAAAGGCGCAAAAGCTGTTAATCAGGGCCGGATTAAAGACCTGGACGCCGTGGGTGTCCACGCCATCGACGACCACACGCTGGTCATCGAAACGGAAAACCCCTGCCCCTATTTACCTTATATCACCTCGTTCTCCACCTCCGCTCCCGTGCCCCGCTGGCAGGTGGAAAAATATGGTCCCAAATGGACGGAACCCGGAAATTGTGTAAGTAATTCCAGCTACAGGCTCGACACCTGGGATCATGGCCGGTCCATGTCGTTCGTGCTGAATCCGTATTATACCGGCCCTAACAAGGGCTTTCTGGAACGGATCACCGGATTGTTCTACACCGGCGCCGAACCGGGAACCTTGCCCTATGAAAACAATGAAGTCGATTTACACGGCGTGGGCGCGATGGATATTACCCGCGTGCTGAACGATCCGGTCTTGGGTAAGGAAATCGACCGCAGTCCGTTTCCGGCGACCTGGTACCTGTTCTTTAAAACGGAACACCCGCCGTTCAACGACGTGCGCGTCCGTCAGGCCATTGCCCATGCCATTGACCGGGTGAGCCTCTGTTCCGTCGTCCTTCGAGATACCATGGAACCGGCCTACACCATGAACCCGCCGACCCTGCCGGGTTATGTGGGCGACAAACATCGCGCCCTGCAACAGTACGATCCCGCCCTGGCCAAACGCCTCCTGGCCGAAGCCGGCTACCCCAACGGCAGAGGATTTCCGAAAACGGAAATGTGGCTGCGGCAGGCCGCGCCCAACATCAAATCAACAGCCGTAGCCGTGCAGGGCATGCTGCAGAATACCCTCGGCATCCATATCGAGGTGCGTGATCAGGAGCAGAAGGTCTTTACGGACAATATGATCCGCCGTGATATTCCCATGGCCTTGATCGGGTATACCTACGACTATCCCGACCCCAGCGATATGATCGGCCTGGTCTGGCATTCCCAACCGTCCGGATACGGTCGCCACGACTGGAAAAATGAAGCCTTCGATGACCTGGTCGACCGGGCAGCCCGGGAACTGGACCAGGAAAAGCGGATGCAAATGTACGACGAAGCCGAACGCATCCTCGCCGAAGACGTCGGCGGCGTCTTCCTGTTCCACACCCTGTCCATCGAACTCCGCAAACCCTGGTTAAAAGGCATAAAGAAAGACCGCTGGGGGAACTATCCCCTGACGGTGCAGAATACGACTTTTATGGATCTGTATATCGGACGGTGAAGAAAATGGCGATTTAGTGATTGGTGATTGGTGATTTGTTGCCTCGTATTGTACTTCGAGCAGAGGAGAAGATACCGAGAAGTTCATCCGTTTCCGAGATCAGGGATTGTAACCGTTCCTGGGAGACGATTTGTGTTTCAATCAGAATATCCAGCCAGAAAGCGGTTCCATCCGCTTCTTCAATCACCATACTCAATTTTGAGGTAAACTCTGCTTTCGACCGTGCACGGCAAACCGCCCGATAGTTTGCACCGACAGATGTTGCTGATCGTATCATTTGATCGCCAATAACAAGGGATTCTTTCGTCCTCGGTAATGTCCTGGACATATTAATAACACGAATAGCAAGCTGTTTTGTCCGCTGTCTTAATTGTTCAGCCGGATGCGGACCAGACCTTGTTTCCATTTCCATTGCCCCTTATGTCAATTTTGTATTAGAAAATTCACAATCCGCTCTATATCTTATAGTCTCACATCACCTCAATATCTCGAAGTGTTTTTTTCCATTCACTAAATCCCCATGCCCCACCTCTCCAACCTCCCTTACCTCCGCCCCGGCCGCGCCCGCCAGGCCTCAAGCTACGACCGGCAGGGCGGCAACAAAGATTTTATTACGCTGGCGCCGGGTGAAACATCGACGCTGATGAACACGACCGGCGCGGGTACGATCGAGCGTATCTGGATCACCACTCAGGATTGGCCGGACCCCGGCCGCTTCAAGGTGAAACGTGAACATATCCTGAAAAAATTGTTGTTTCGGGCCTACTGGGATGGCGAGGACAAGCCAAGCATCGACTGCCCGCTCGGTGATTTCTTCGGCGCGGGATTCGGTCGATATCAGGAATACCATTCCCTCGTCATGAGTATGGCGAGGGGCGGGTTCTATTGTTACTTCCCCATGCCGTATGCCGACGGATGCCGGATCGAAATCACCAACGAAAGTGACGAGCAGGTCCCGCATTTCTATTACGCATTCAATTATCGGGAGCTGGATCATCTGGAGGAAGACACCGGCCGGTTTCACGCAAAATGGCGGCGGGCGACCACGGAGGCAGGTAAGCCCTACACCATTCTTGAAGCTGAAGGCCACGGCCATTTTATGGGCTGTATTCTGAGCATGCAACAGGCGCCGTGGAAAGAAGGACTGGATTTTCTGGAGGGAGACGAACAGATGTATATCGATGGGGAGTCATTCCCATCCATTCACGGTACCGGGACAGAAGATTATTTCAACGGCGGCTGGTACTTCATCAACGGCCCGTTCGCCGCCCCCTACCACGGCGTCATCCTCAAAGACGAAATGCGCGCCCGCGTCATCGCCTATCGGTTCCACGTGCCGGACGCCATCCCCTTTGAGAAATCGATCAAAGTCGATATGGAACACGGCGGCCCGAACGCCGATGCCATCGCGGTCTGTAAAGCCGCCGGAAAGCCGATCGACTTCGATGCCGTAGACTGGAGCGGCGCCAACGATACCCCCGGCTGCGACTATTCCAGTGTCGCCTTCTGGTACCAGACCGAACCCCATACCGACAACGCCCCCATGCCCCCCGTCAGCCAGAGAATCCCCTGGTAGACCGCACCAACTTACTAATACCAGTTGCCAAATTAAAAACCATATATGAATGTTATAATTGACTGGAAATAATAAGGTCTTCAATTATAATTCAACATTCATAATTCAACAATTGGTATAATTTACTATTCTCCTACCACCATCGTCTTCCACCACACATCTCTCCCCTTCCTGGCGCCAAAAGCAACCGGGCGGCCGCCCGGACTGAATACCGGATGCCATATATCATCGAACATCTCTCCGGCCTCGCCGGCCATTTTCCGCTCTCAAGCTTTTTCCCAAACGCCAGACGCGACCCATCCGGACTCATGGCCGGACCGCTGACCTGCGGAAAAGGACCGTATAATTGGTCGTCATGTACAACAAGCCAGCCATCATCCACTTCCCCACGGTAGGCCACATGATGGCCGGACGGGTTGATGCTCAAATCCTTAACTTCCATGTAAGGCGGGCTTTCCTCTTTGTTGAACACAACCAGCACGTCATCCCCGCGTTGAGCAATAAACACCAGATGTTCAGCATCCCGACTGGCATGGAAGCCGTAAATCACATCATGGCCCGCGCTACGCGCTATGCCATCTACAAACATCTGCTCTCGCTTACTTCCTGTATCCGTGGCACTCCAGACTACATGCTGTCCGTCCCTGCTGAATATCGGATCAGAAGCCAGTTCATACGGTCCATAAACCTGCCCATCAACCATAATATGACTCATGCCAAGCGGGGATCCATAGCAAGTTTGAGCAAAAAAGATTGTCGGCTATAACCTCTCTGAAACCATAGAAGCTACGGACAGTCTGAGCGCTTTAAAAAAAGCACTTAAGCCTATCAGAAAAGATACCGGCCTGACCCACCACTCTGATCGAGGACGACAGTACTGCGCAAAGATCTATATCGATCATCTACAACCATGAACGGCTGCATATGAGCATCGGTTGGAGAACACCTCAATCGG
>CAJXCW010000265.1 GCA_913051705.1 uncultured bacterium | reverse complement strand
ACAGGATGAGGTATATCGTCTTCAGGCCTCTGTACAATCTTGTATCCTGTCCCCTGTATCCTTGATCCAGGGGCGGGTAGGCGATGTATGTATTTAGCGTTATTTCTGGGTCTGCGAGAAAGACCGTCACCCCGGCGAAAGCCGGGGCCCGGTGCCTTTCCATATCGCTTGATGCGATAACTTAGCCGCTGGCCAAAGCCGCTGGTTCCCGGTCTGCGCCAAGATGACAATACCGGAACATACGCTAAACACATACCAGGCCGCCGCGCCCAGCCTACATCACCACTTCCACCGGGGCGCTCAGTTCAAACTGACCCCACTTGATCTGAAGGAAGGATTTCTTGACATCGTCCTGGTTGGTGGTGAATGTCATGTCCAGGTTTTTGGTCGTGTCGGAGGTCTTCTTGAAGGTCAGTGGCGCGGTGAATTTAATGGTCAGTTCCGAAGCCCGTGCGCCTACTTCGGAGGCATCCATGTGTAATCCTCTGGTGGATGCCGGATCAATAAAGGCCAGCATCCAGTTACTGCCGTCCGCCGAACGTTGAATGGCGATATAGTAATGACCTGCAGGGACATCCTGTCCGCCGATTTTTATGGGTACATTGCTATCCAGATGCGTAAAGAAATTCTGTCCCGCCCGCCATACTTTTCCTTTGGTCATGCTGTCCAGGGCGCCCGGAGCTTCATAGTCTGCTTTCCATGCGGGCCTGCCATAGCTGAGGGCGACTTCAGCGGCTGCTTTGCCGGCGCCGCCGTCCCAGAGCAGAATACGCGTTTCGCCTTTGTTATGCAAGCTCCCGGTAAATGCCCGTAGTTGTGCCTGTGCGCTTGATACGAGGAGGGTTAAAACAGCCAGGGTCAAAAGCATCTTCTTCATGTACGCCTCCGATAAAAAATGATAACCGGTAATTGGTGAACCGCACAGCGGTCGCTGGAGCCCACAGGGATAAGCAATGGTGATTTATTTTCGGTTGCAAAATCTTCTTGTACAGCCATTTTGAATGTATATACTTATCCGGGTATTGTCAAAAGGATATGTATACTATTGAACGTTAACATCGGAAGGTTGTAAGAGGTTTCTATGCCGACTAATGTTGTTTTTATTATGACGGACAATCAGGGGGCCTGGACGCTGGGGTGTTACGGGAATCCGGATATCCGTACGCCTCAGATTGATCGGCTGGCATCGCAGGGGGTACGGTTTTCGAATGCGTATTGCGTTAATTCGGTCTGCTCGCCCAGCAGAGCGACGTATCTGACCGGCCTGATCCCGTCGCAGCATGGCGTGCATTGCTATCTGGGCGGTGAAAAACCGGATGCGCAGATCGGTCCGGATGCCTATTGCACGATTGATGAATTTATGAGTCTGCCGCGTATTCTGGCGGATTCGGGTTATACCTGTGGCCTCAGCGGAAAATGGCATCTGGGAGATAGCCTGCAACCGCAGACCGGGTTCTCCTACTGGTTCACTAAACCGCGCGGACATACCCAGACGTTTTATGATGACGAAGCCATCTGGGATGAACAGATATACACCGAGCCACGGTATTATACCGATGTCATCACCGAACACGCGCTGGACTTTCTCAAACAGCAGCAGGAGAATCCGTTTTTTCTGTATGTCTGTTACAACGGACCGTACGGCCTCGGTGAGCACATGACCTACACGCATGAAAATCGGCACACGGCGTATTACGCGGATAAGGATCTGCCGTGTTTTCCCAGAGAGCCGGTGCATCCCTGGTTAAAACAGAACCGGGATTTTATCGGCAACCCGGTCTGTATGCGTGGCTATGCTTCTGCGGTCAGCGGCGTGGATGATGGGGTGGGGGCGATACTTGATACGCTCAATCAGTATGGTCTCGATGAAGATACGCTGGTTATTTTCTGCTCTGATCAGGGCCTGTGCGCCGGGCACCATGGGATGTGGGGCATGGGGGATCATGCCCGGCCCATTCATACCTACGAGGAAGCCCTACACATTCCGCTGATTTTTCGCCATACCGGCCACATTCCGGCCGGCACGGTGTTTGACGGGCGGACCTGCAATTATGATTTTTTCCCTTCGATGCTGGACTATCTCGGTATGGCCGATGCGATGCAGACAGACCCTAATCTGCCCGGTACGAGCTATGCCCGGGCGATGCAAGGAGAGCATATCGCTTGGGACGATGTGATCTTTCATGAGTTTGAAAATGTTCGTATGATCCGTAATGACGCGTGGAAATATACCCGGCGCTTTCCGAACGGCCCGGATGAACTCTACGATATACAAACCGATCCGGGGGAACGCCGGAATCTGGCCGACACGCCCGGATACGCGTCCGTTATTGAGGATTTGAAGGCCCAGTTGGAGACCTTCTTTTCGCGTTACGCTGATTCGCAGTATGATAGGTGGCGTGGCGGCCGGTCAAAGGCCGGTAGACTGTTATCCTGATCAGGAGTGACATAGTAATCATCAATCGCCCGCAGGAGCGGGCCCCTACCATATAAAACAGCCTAAATCAGGGTAGGAGCTCGCTCCTGCGAGCGAACCGCGTAACTATCCTGAAGGAGTAGCCATGCGTGTTGGTATTATCTCGCTCATCCATGAGTCCAATACATTTATTCATACCCCGACGACCATCGATCTATTCCGGCGCGATGCGTTGTTGACAGGGCAGGCCGTCACTGATCTATTCCAGGGCGGCCATCATGAAATCAGCGGGTTCCTGGAGGGGCTTGATGAAGCCGGGATCGAGGCCGTCCCGCTGTTTTACGCCTCGACACCTCCTTTGGGTCGCATCACGCAGGATACCTGCGAAACGTTGATCGGGCTCATGTTTGAGCAATTAGACGGCGCTGGTCCTCTCGATGGGATGCTGGTGGCGCCACATGGCGCCAATGCCGGTGAGGGGCATGACTACCACGACCTGGACGGATTCTGGCTGACGCGTCTGCGTGAAACGGTAGGCCCTGATCTTCCCATCATATGCACCATCGATCCCCATGCCAACCTGTCGCCCCGCATGATCGCCGCGTGCGACGCCACCATCGCGTATCGCTCCAATCCGCATCTGGATCAGAAGCTGCGCGGTCTGGAAGCTGTTGCCTTAATGGCGCGGACTTTGCATGGAGAGATACGGCCTACCCAGGCCGCTTCTTTTCCACCGGTGGCCATCGGTATTGAACGACAGTCAACGACCTCACCGCCCTGCCTGCCGATGTATGATCTGGCAGATATCTGTCTCAAGAACCCCGGCGTGCTTTCGAACAGCATCGTGCTCGGTTTTCCCTATGCGGATGTCGAGGAGATGGGATCGGCGTTTATCGCTGTAACGGATCATAATCCGGATCTCGCGCAACAGATCGTGGATGACATGGCGCAGTATCTTGTGGATCACCGGTCGGATTTTATTGGAGAATTTATTTCTATTGAAGATGCAGTAGACATGGCGATACAGATCCCCGGTCCTGTATGCCTTCTGGATATGGGCGATAATGTCGGTGGCGGCTCGGCGGCGGACGGTACGCTCATTGCTCACGAGATACATAAACGAGGTGGCCCGAACACCTTTGTCTGTCTGTATGATCCGGTTGCAGTAGATCAAGTCGTCACTGCAGGGGTAGGGAGCCGTCTGATGCTTAAGATGGGCGGGCGGGTGGATGACGAGCATGGGCCGCCGCTGGAAGCATCAGTCCGGGTGCGAAGCATTCACGATGGTCGTTTTACCGAATCAGAAATACGCCACGGCGGGCAGACGGCCTTTGATATGGGGATCACGGCCGTGGTGGGCACAGACACCGGGCTGACCATCAGCCTCACCTCTCTGCGGACGGTCCCGGTCAGCCTCGGCGTTGTGACGAGTCTCGGTTTGAATCCGGCTGATTTTCAGATTATCATCGCCAAAGGCGTCCACGCCCCGGTCGCCGCCTATGCCCCCGTTTGCGACCGGCTGATTCGTGTCGACACACCGGGTTCCACCACAGCCGACATGCGGCGGTTCAGCTACGCATATCGAAAGAAGCCATTGTATCCATTTGAAGAAATTGAATAGCTTGTATCAGGTGGCAGGTGGCTTGTAACAGGTAACATATATCTATAATATCACGCGCTACCCGCTACAAGCTATCCGCCGCTCCGAAGGAGCCTCCATGCCCATCCCGATGGACCAGATTGCCAATATGCCGGCCTTTTCACCTTACTATCCCATGCCGCCTGCACGGTATCGGCAGGCGCAGTTTCAATATGTTTTTTTCCAGGCCGACCCTGCGGCTATCGACCGGGTTCTGCCTGCCTGTTTTGAGCCTGTGGAAGACGGACTCTGTGCGGCGATTGGCATCTCGATTCCGTGGTCAGCCAACTACGGGGCGTTCGAAGAGAGTGTACTTACCGTACCATGTAGCTATGAAGGGCAGATGGGCTATTTTACACCGGTGGCTTTTCTGAACTCCCGCTCCAGCATTCCGGCCGGCCGGGAGATATACGGGACGCCGAAGGTCGCGGCTGATATCACGGTAGCGATGGATGAGCGGGTGATGTTCACGGATACCCAAGTGGCCGGCGCATCAGTCCTGAGTATCCGCTCAACCATGCATAAGGAGGCGACTGTTGAAGAGATGCCGGTTTTACAACCTGCGTGGCGTCTTAAAGTCATCCCCCGTGCTGATGGTCCGGGCGCCGAGGTCATGCAACTGATTGATGTATCCGAGGTAACGAACGATGTGAACGTCCGCGTATGCCGGGCAGGCGACGGGGTCATCGAATGCCGGCCATCGCCAATTTACGACCTGTCCGATTTCACGCCTAGATCCTATGCAGGCGCCTATTATGTGGAAATGGATTATACGGAAAGGTACGCACGGATCGTTAAAGATTTTCTGGAGTAAATATTTTGTACTTTGTGTTTTGTGTTTTGCGCTTTGTATGACTAACATGATGAGTGTATAGAATCCGTATTTAAAACCAAGCACAAAGTACAAAGCACACTCCGAATTCAGGAATGGGTGGACACGTTTAACCGCCAGATGATCTGGATTATGGATTGCATGAAAATTCTGACGGGCTTAACGGTGAAGGTGAATATATGGCCTTGTGCCACCGTATGTTCGAGTTCAGCAAAG
The DNA here is from genome assembly GCA_913051705.1 of uncultured bacterium. GTDB lineage: Bacteria > JAAXHH01 > JAAXHH01 > JAAXHH01 > JAAXHH01 > CAJXCW01. Next base: position 2,218 of record CAJXCW010000265.1, on the reverse strand, counting down.
CCAATTTACGATTGTTCGATATGGAGCTTATCGTCAGCTTTTCCGAAGCGCTGGTGGCGAAAAACTGTCCTGTTATTCACAACAATTCATTCGTCACACGAACCGGTGGGCAATTCGGTTGGCATCAGGATGATTCACCGCATTATCTTGTGACCGAAGGCACAGCGCCGACCAACATTCGATTGCCGGTCCTGTTTTTTACCTGCAACTACTATCTGACCGACGTAACCGATCCGAAATACGGCGGGACCGAAGTCATCCCGGGCTCGCATCTGTTCGGCAAACCCTGCCCCGATTCATTTGAGGGAACCGAGCGGGAAGATAGAATTCATTATTATCTGGGTCAGGCCGGCAGTGTCATCATGTTCAACAATCAGGTCTGGCACCGGGGTGGTCCAAACCGAACCGACCGAGTGCGTTATATTACGCAGGTGACCTATGGACGCCGTATGATCGGGCATAAATATTTTCCGTTTATCGATTATACCATGCCGGAACACGTCTATGAGAATGCTGATCCACGGTTGAAGCGGCGGCTGGGGTTTATGTAGCGTGGGGCGGATAAGGCGGTAAACGGTAGATTGGTACCGTTGGCGCTATTTTCTTGACGGCAGCAGTCAGAGAGGCGTAAAAATGTCTGAACGAGGCGTAGCACGTATGCTTCACGGTGAGATTCCCACGCTCTTTGAAGCACCACCGTCACAGGACTATACAAAGGATATTATCTTGTTGGGTGTTCCGTATGAGGGGATACTTGTTGCCGATCGTCACACCCTCTACCCTCCAGGGTCACATCCCCCCGAATCTTTTTATGCGCGCTCCGGCGCTGACAGAGCGCCGGATGCCATTCGGCAGGCCAGCGTGATTTATTCTCTGGAGCACGAAGGTGGGATAGCCGCTGAAGTGAATTTTACCAACATTTCTGAACGACTTGAGATCATAGATGCGGGTAACCACACACTTGAAGGCGCCGAAGATATTGCCGAACAGGCTGCACAGTCAGACGGCATGACCATCACGCTCGGAGGCGATCACCTCGTGCCATTGCCGCTTATTAGAGGTAAACAAAAAGGCAAGCGGGAACGCACAGGAGTCGTTGTTTTTGACTCCCATTTGGATTTGCATCTATCTCCGCCATTATGGGCCGGCTCTCAGTGGCGGACTTTAATTGATGAAGGTTATGTCCAGCCTGAAGACCTCATCATTGTTGGACCACGCGGTGTGCGACAATCACAGCACGAGATTGAATACGCCAGAGAACACAACGTCATGGTCATACCATTGCAGCAGATTGACGACCAGGGCCTTTCACCCGTTTGCGAGCAGATCGCTCGTCGTCTGCAACCTGTTGATTCAGTTTACATCTCCCTCGATATTGATGTTGTTGATCCAGGTTTCTGTCCGGCTCAAAAATATCCCGATGCGGCCGGGTTCAGTCCGCGAGAGATTCTGACGATGATGCGAAGAGTGACCGCAACGAGGCCTATTTCGGGTTTCGATCTCTGCTGTTTTTCCCCACGCTATGATGAAGGCCAACGAGGGGCTCTCCTGGCAGCCCGGTTTGCTCTTGAAGCCGTTTACGCCCGGTTGCGGTAGGCAGAAAGCATTGGATGATTGGGTGATTGAAATAACTAAAACCAGTCGGCGGTAGTCGGTAAACAGGTGGGCAAGTGGGCAGTAATCAGTAGGCAAAAAGCAGGAGGTAGTCAATCAGTCAATTGGGCAGGGTGGCAGGGTGGATGGGCAGGACAGACGTCTTGACAAAGGAGAAACTATGAGTGCCATTAATCAATCCATTTGTTTCGGCTGTTTTCACCGGGGTGGCGTATCGCCGGCAGAGGTGATCCGGGAGGCGAGTCGCATCGGGTACAAGTCCGTTGAGATGCTGCCTCAAGAACACTGGAACAAGGTCCATGATCACGGTATGAACATCGCAATTGTCGTCGGACATGAGTCGTTGCCGGATGGATTGAACAAACGAGAGAATCATGACCGGATCGAGGAAGAACTGCTGGCGAATATGGATCTCGCCATAGCGCATCATATTCCGAGTCTGATCTGTTTTTCGGGAAACTTCGGTGGGAAGTCGGATGAGGAAGGCAGAGACAACACCATCGAAGGGTTCCTGCGGGTGTCGAAGGCGGCGGAAGAGAAGGACATTACACTCTGCATGGAGCTTCTCAACAGCAAGGTGGACCATCCCGACTACCAGTGCGAC
>CAJXCW010000264.1 GCA_913051705.1 uncultured bacterium | reverse complement strand
CGGCCGGTGACCTGTCCGACCTGTCGAGGCGCCGGGGAAGTGCGCCAGATGTCCCAGTCGTTCTTCGGATCGGTCATGAATGTTTCTGCGTGTCCGACTTGTCGAGGTGAAGGCAAGACCATCGACAAGCCATGCCATGCCTGCCGGGGTGAAGGTCGTCAAGAGGTGACCGTTACTGTGAAGGTAGACATTCCAGCCGGCGCGGCGGACGGGAACTATATGACGCTTCAAGACCAGGGTCATGCGGGCCCACGAGACGGACCTGCGGGTGATGTTCTGGTGATCATCCAGGAAGAGGAGCATCCCTATTTTGACCGTCAGGACGACGATGTGCTGTATGAACTGCCGATCAGCTTCAGCCAGGCGGTCCTTGGCGATCGAACGGAGATCCCGACGCTGACGGGCAAGGTGCGGTTGACGATCCCGGAGGGCACACAATCGGGCAAGGTATTCCGGCTTCGCGGCAAGGGCCTGCCGCATCTCAACGGCTATGGCCAAGGGGATCAACTGGTCAAGATTACAGTCTGGACGCCGATCAATTTGTCAGATAAGGAAAAAAATCTATACCGGGAATTAGCTCAACTAGATGGGGGCAAAGCCCCCAAGCACGACAAGGGATTCTTCGACCGGTTGAAGGAAGAGTTGGGATTTGGGGAGTAGGTAGGCGGGCAGGAAGAATTTGGTGATTTGGTGATTGAAAAACTAAAATAAGTATAAGGCAGGCAGAAAACGGTAGGCAGTAGGCAGAAAGTAGTAGGCATTTCAATCAACAAATCACCAAATTGGGAAGGGTGGCACCGGTAGGTGGTAAACGGTAGGCAGTGGGTAGAAGGCGATCTCTTGGGGTCGCCTTTGGTGTTTCGGGGTTCATCTAAATCAGGAATATTATGCAGGATTGGGTTGAGATTAATGTAAGGGTTACGCCTGATGCGGAAGAGGCCATATCCAATATGCTTTGGGAGTCGGGTAGTAATGGGGTGATCCAAAGGGATGGGGATTCAACCGGCATTACGGAGACGGTCGTGGGATTTCTGCCGAAAGACACAGACCTTGAAAGTAAAATAGATGGTATTCGGAACCTATGGAACGATTTATGCCGGCTTGACCTGGCCACAGGCGATTGCCATATCGAGATTCGACCTGTTCCTACCAGTGATTGGACGACAAGCTGGCAAAAACTGTATGCTCCTGTTCAAATTTCGGATCGGTTGATTATTGCGCCTCCCTGGGTTGAATTGGCGGCCACTGATGCACGGATCGTGCGTATTGAACCGGGGATGGCGTTCGGGACCGGAGAACATGAAACGACGCAACTCTGTCTCCGTATGTTGGAAAAAGAGGTCCGGTCCGGTGACCGGGTTCTGGATATAGGCGCTGGTTCCGGTATTTTATCCATCACATCTGTGTTTTCAGGGGCACAGACAGCTACTGCCATCGATATTGATGAAGAAGCGATTGAAAACGCAAGAGACAATATTCAACGAAATGGTGTATCTGAACAAGTTCAGGTGCATGCAGGTCAGATTGATCATCCGGCTGTAAACGGCCCTTACCGGGTTATCGTTTCAAACATCGACTTCAATACCCTGATTTCGTTGTTGTCTTCATTCGCCGCCTTACTTACATCGGAGGGCGTCCTCTTGTTGTCCGGGGTGCTTCTCGATGAAGAAGATGCACTGACCGCCCGTCTCGATGCGCATGGATTTTTGCTTAGAGAACGGTATACGATGGGGGAATGGTGGGGTGGGGTTGCGGGACGGGTAAAATAATGGATAATTGGTACTATATACCACCGGAACATATTGAGGGGGATCGGGCCTATATTTCGGATCCGAATGAGCGACGGCATCTGGTGCGGGTTTTACGCAACAAGCCGGGAGATGTCATCGTCTTTGTCGACGGCGACGGCTGGAAGTATGAGGGTATCATAGCCCGTTCGGACCCGGAAGTTGTTGAGATTACCGTGGAGACGAGGTGTCGAGACGAAGCGGAAGGTGGTGTCGAGATCACTCTGGCGCCGGCTATTTTAAAAGGTTCGAGGATGGACACAGTTATAGAGAAGGCAACAGAATTGGGGATTTCCTTCGTGATCCCGATGCGTACGAAGCATACGGTAGCCGGTCAGGGTTCCGTCAGCGCTCATCGTCTTGACCGCTGGCAACGGATTGCGCAGAGTGCAATGAAACAGTCTCACCGTGCCCGATTGCCCCGGGTTCTGCCTGTATTGGATTTTGATATCCTCATAGAGAAATTGCCAGAGTATGATGTGGCATTTCTGGCGTGGGAAGACGAATCACAGGCGAATCTGGTCTCAACAGCGGCCCGGTATTCGGACGCCAAACGGCTTTTACTCCTCATCGGCCCGGAAGGCGGTTTCGACCGTCAGGAAATTGAACGGGGTCGTCAGGCCGGTATCCATACGGTTTCCCTCGGTCCACGGCGGCTTCGGTCTGATACGGCGTCCATCGTCGCTCTGGCGTTGTTGGTGAGTCGATGAAGCTACGAAGCTGAAGCTACGAAACTTTATGATGAGGCAATTCATACGTCAATGGGTGGCTTATATCAGAAGGAGAAGGGGTATGTCGGATTGTTTATTTTGCAAAATTGCCAATGGGGCGGTTCCTACCTCCTTTGTCTATGAGGATGACCAGGTTGTTGCCTTTAACGATATTGATCCTAAAGCGCCGGTGCATGTGGTGATTATTCCGCGGCAGCACGTGACTACGGTCGCGGATCTGGGATCAGATCCAGAAGGGGTGATGAGCAAGTTGACTCGGGCAGCGAATCAAGTGGCTGAAGATCGGGGTGTTGATGTTAGTGGTTACCGATTGGTGGTAAATTGTCAGGCCGATGGTGGTCAGAGTGTATTTCATTTACACATGCATCTTCTGGGCGGGCGCAGGATGTCATGGCCGCCGGGTTAAATGGTGATTGAGTGATTGGGTGATTGGTGATGGCAGGTGTCCTGCGGACACGCTGCGAGCACTTCGTGGTTGGTGAGTTGGTGAGTTGAAGGCGGGTGTTTTACACTATATTTGTCTACGAATCCACTTGCATCTTACATATTAAACGACTATATTAGAAAGTCTGATGATAAAATTCTATACTATTATGCTATTTTAACCGGTTTAAGGGCATGAGAGGGGGTGGGAGGATGCCAGGCATTCGCGTAAAAGAAGGCGAGCCGTTCGAAAGAGCGCTACGCCGGTTTACAAAGACTTGTGAAAAAGCCGGAATTATGTCTGAAATCCGTAAACATCAGCATTTTGAAAAGCCGAGCGCCAAGCGTAAACGTAAAATAAACGCAGCCAAACGCAAAAACCAAAAGCGTATGGAGCAGAATGGGGAGTAACTGATGCAGGGCATCAGCGTGGATGGCGTGTAGCAGGCGGTGCACCGTGCGGGTACTGCACACGATGATCGGGAAATTGAGTTATGTCTCTTAAAGAGCGCTTAGAAACGGATGCGAAAACAGCCCTTAAGAGTAAAGACCGGGTCAGACTTGGTCTTATTCGTGTGGTACGTGCACAGGTCAAGAATGCGGAAATCGCAAAGAAGCATGAACTTTCGGAAGAAGAAACGATTGAGGTCGTCGTCTCTGTAGTCAAAGCACGGCGTGAATCATTAGACTATGCCGTTAAAGGGAACCGGTCGGATCTGGTTCTACAGGCAGAGCAGGAATTACAGATTCTTGCGGACTATCTTCCGCAGCAACTCTCAGAAGAAGAAGTTCAGGATATCGTTCAGCGTGCAATTCGCGAAACGGGAGCGGAAAGTCCAAAAGACATGGGACGTGTGATGGGGATTATTATGCCTCAGGTAAAAGGGCGTGCAGACGGTAAGCTGGTCAACAATCTGGTCCGTCAATATTTAGGGTAATTGAGGACACGCACAGGGGCCTACCCATACATTGTTTCCAAGGCGGCCAGATATGAAGGACGTCATCATTTGAAGCCTCTCTATAGTCTGTTATGGAGAGGCTTCGTCTGTGAACAGGCTACATGAATTGGATTGATACCGGCATTATCGCGCTTTTACTTTATCAAATGGCCATGGGTTATCGGAAAGGCCTGTCCCGAGGTGTGCTGGATCTTATAGGCATCGTGGCTGTGGTGATTATCGCGCTGACACAGTTTCGCCTGATATCCGATCTGTTAGGTGAGATCCTCTCTTCCTCTTCTTCTCTGATTCGCTGGTTAAGCTTTTTTCTCTGCCTTGGCCTGTCCCTGGCGCTGATCAACGGCCTGATGCGCCTGGTCAGTCGGTTTATCAAAACCTCTTCTTCAACCTGGATCAATCGACTGATCGGCCTGATTCTCGGCGGTACACGCGGGGTCATTATCACCAGTGTTCTGTTGATTCTGTATGTATCCCTTCCTATCTCGACCCCCTTTAAATCTCAGATCGCGCAATCATCTCTGGCGCCTTCCGCTTTATCGATCGTTCCTCTGATTTATGATACGGTCGTTCCTCGTTTTAAACCTGATTCACGTCCTTTTGTAGAACAACTTAATCATGAATTTCGCTCCAGTAAGACGATAGATACGGCCTCTATGACGGCCTCTTCAGATGAAATCGGTCGGCTTATTAAAAGGTGGTTCAGCAATCCGGAGTGAGGTGGGCAGAAGAAATTTGGTGATTTGGTGATTTGGTGATTGAAAAACTAAAATAAGTCAACCCCGAAGAGCTCGTATCGTGTCCACAGGACACATGCCATCAGTCAACTGGACAGGGCGGTAGGCAGAAAGCAGTAAGCAGAAAGCGGTAGGCATTTCAATCAACAAAAAGCACAGCGAGCGAAGCAGAGTGCATTCTAATAATGCCTCGAAGAGGCGGTTCATTACTTTCGATTGAGCGCAGCGAAATCAATCAACAAATTGGGAAGGGTGGCAGCAGTAGGCGGTAGGCGGTTAATGGATAATACATATATTGGTCATACGTTAGATGTGCTGGAGTTTGAGGCGATTCGGGGGATGCTGGCGGAACGGACCGTATCTGCTATCGGGTTTGAACGGGCTCAATCGTTGATGCCCGGCGCCGATCTTACGGTGATTCAGGAGCGTCTTCAAACGGTGACTGAGATGCGTGCCCTTCTCGATTTGGATGAGGTGGTTCCGCTTCGTGGTATTAAGGACATCCGATCAGCGCTTGAACGGGCCGGGATAGCGGGCGCCAGCCTTGATCCGGAGGTATTGCTGGACGTTGCATCGACGCTTCAGGTCAGCCGCACGATGCATGCATTCGGTAAACGCGTTCATCAGCAACGTTCCTCACCGCGTATCGAATCCCTGACTGCTGGTCTGGGCGATTTTCAATCTATCGAGAAGGAGATCCACCAGGCTATTGATACGGACGGCTCCATCCGTGACCATGCCAGTCCGGCCTTACGCCGCATTCGCCAGGCGCAGCAGACCATGCGCGACCGGACGCGCGATCAACTGAACCGGTTTATTCAATCCGATACGGGCAGCAAGGCGTTACAAGAACCGGTCATGACCATGCGCGACGGCCGGTATGTCGTGCCCGTACGGAGAGACCATCGTAGTCAGGTACGTGGCGTGGTGCACGATCAGTCTGCCAGCGGTGCTACCATTTTTATTGAACCGATGGCCGTTGTGGACCTGAACAACCAGCTTCGGGAATTGACGGTGGAAGAACGCCGGGAGATAGACCGTATTCTTCGCGCTTTAACCGATCAAATTAGGGATCAATTCGGCGGCATAAGCGCGTCCATCGATCTGCTTGGCCTGCTCGACTACTACCATGCCGCCGGTGTACTTTCCATGGACCAGCATGCCTCGCATCCCCGGTTGAATACGCAGGGCCATATTGTTTTACGTCATGCCCGGCATCCGCTGCTGACGACTTTATCCGACTCGGAGGACGTCGTTCCCCTGACACTGGAAGTCGGCGACAAGGTGTCCACGCTGGTCATCACCGGGCCGAACATGGGCGGCAAAACAGTCGCCTTGAAGACCGTCGGCCTCCTTACGGTCATGGCGCAGGCCGGTCTGCACATCCCGGCGGATGATCATGCGGAGCTTTCGATTTTCGAACAGATCTTCGCAGACATCGGCGATGAGCAGTCGATTCAGGCTAATCTGAGTACCTTTTCCTCGCATCTGCGTCATATCATCACCATACTCGAACAGGCGGATGATCGCACCCTGGTATTGCTTGACGAACTGGGTTCGGGTACCGATCCGGCGGCGGGCGCGGCGATCGGCATGGCGATATTGGAACGGTTGACGAACCGGCGTGTGATCACGGTGGCCACCACGCACTACGGGGCCCTCAAAGAATTTGCCACCCGCACAGACGGTGTTGAGAACGGGTCTATGGTATTCAACGTGGATACATTGACGCCGACCTATCGTTTTCGTCAGGGCATACCGGGCGCCAGCTACGCGGTCGAGATCGGTCAACAGCTGGGTATGCCGGAGGAGGTGTTGCGTCGGGCGACGACGCTGATCGGAGAGGATGAGCATCAGCTCGATGAGATCATCATTGCACTGGATAAAGAACGCGATCGGCTGCAAACCGCCCGTGAAGAAGCGGACACCCTGCGGACGGAGCTTGACCAGTTAAAACAGGATTATCACGAGAAGGTCACCGCCTATCGCCGGAAAGAACAGGCGCTGATGGACAAAGCGCGCGCAGAGGCGGACCGCCTTCTACGAGAGGCACAGGCGACGGTCGAGCGTACTGTGGCGGAAATCAGAGAAGAACAGGCCTCCCGGGCGTCAATCAAAACAGCACAGGAGACGATCAAAGATCAGCGATCTCTACTGGCGGCCCTGTTATCGGAAACGACACCAGCCCCTTCGCCTTCTGAAAAACCCGCCCCTCCATCCAGGCCCATTACTGTTGGAGATCAGGTCTGGGTTGAGAGCCTGGAACAATCCGGTACGGTGCTACAGGATCTGGGCGGACGGCTGCGCGTCCTGGCAGGCAGACTGGAGATGACTGTGCGTCGGGATGATGTCCGGCTTCAGACCCCTGCGACAAACCAACCGAAGCAGACGCCCAGGATACGTAAATCCGCCCCGGTGCAGGTCCATACCACACGAGAGACGACACAGGAGTTAAATGTACGTGGATTTCGCGTGGAAGAGACCCTCGATGCAGTCGATAAATTTATTGACCAGGCGGCGATTGACGATCGCAGTGAAGTGCGGATTCTGCATGGGAAGGGCACCGGCGCGTTGAGCAGTGCGATCCGGGAATTTCTGCGGCATCATGTTCTGGTGAAATCTACCCGCTTTGCGCCGCAGCGGGAAGGGGGGACGGGGGTGACGGTGGTGGAGATGGCGGGATGAAAAAAATTGGTGATTGGGTGATTGGGTGATTGAAAAAACTAA
>CAJXCW010000263.1 GCA_913051705.1 uncultured bacterium | reverse complement strand
CAGTGAATGGACAAATAATATCCGTCGAATCGATCCGAAGAACGGTCTTATCGAAACGGTCTTCGGACAGATCGCACGACACTATCCTTCCGAGCAAGGTCATAGTCGTCCTTTTGCCGGATCAGGTTTAAGTCTGGGCGGTTATCATGGGGATGGCGGTTCTGCAAAAGAGGCGGGTTTTAATCATCCGGAGCATCTCGTCTTCGATTCGATGGGCAATCTGTATGTCTGCGATAACTCCAACGACCGCATACGTAAGATCGATATGAAGTCGGAAATTATAACCACGGTGCTCGGTAATGGTCAGCGCGCCTCCAACGGCGACGGCGGACCGGCTATTGAGGCGAGTATCCTGATGCCTGATGCGATATGCCTGGATGTCCATGATAATTTATATGTGGGTGAAAAATACGGCTTTCGTATTAGAAAAGTAGAACATGAGACCGGTATGGTTCGAACACTGGTCGGAACCGGGGAACCCGGCTTCGGGGAGGAAGGGCTCCACGGCTCAGTCACACGATGTAATTCGGTAGAGGCGGGGATCTATGCCGATCCGGATGGAACAGTATTCTGGGGAGATTGTTCAGGACGGACTCGACGGTATGATGGACAAACAGGGATCGTAACGACCATACTGGGAGGTACGAGCGTTCATGATGATGAAGCCGCAGTCGGCGGGTTTCTGAACGGCCCGGGCGGATTGTCTGTGGGCCCTGATGGACATATTTATGTAGCCGATGTTTGGAATCAACGTATTCGGGCGATCGATCCGTTTACCGGGATCATCCGTGCTATTGCCGGATCCGGCGCACGGGCCTATGGCGGTGACGGCGGACCAGCCGTCGAAGCCCACCTGGGCAATCCCCATGATGTATCCGTGGACCGAGCAGGTCGCGTCGTCATCGCAGATACGCGGCACGGTCATATCCGTCGAGTAGATTCAGACGGCATCATTCACAATGTAGCCGGCGCCGCCTTTCAATGGGATAAGGGGGATGGCGGTCCGGCCAACAGCTCCTGTCTGATTCATACATTGGCTGTCTGTCATGCGCCGAATGATGACATCTACTTCGGCGACAGCGCCGTCGGTCGCATTCGTAAGATCGATGCAAAAACAGGCATCATCAATACCGTCGTCGGTATCGGGCTCAAGGGATTCTCAGGCGATGGCGGACCGGCAATAGAGGCAAAAATCGGTTCTCCTACCGTGATTCGAATAGATTCCGAAGGGCATCTTTATTTTGCTGATGAACTCTATCATGTTATTCGTCGTGTTAATGCCTATTCGGGGATTATTACAACCATTACCGGAACCGGTAAGGTCGGATTTTCACCTGATGGAACGCATGCGTCCGATGCCGACATCGGTTTCCCCAGGGGATTGGCCATCGATAGTCGGGATCGGATATATTTCTCCGATACAAAAAATAATCGCGTACGTCGTCTTACTGATAACAACAGATTGGAAACGGTTGTCGGCAATGGCGACTTCGGTGACCACGGTGAAGGTGGTCCGGCGGGGGAAGCCACGCTGAACGAACCGCACGGCCTTTGTTTTTATGGCGATGATATCCTCTTGCTCTGTGATCACTTTAATAACCGTATAAAGGCTGTAAAAATAAATGATTAACGATAGACATCGGTGCGTGTAGTCCGCCACCGGTACTCACAAAAGGACTTGTAAGGTGATCCCAATCTCTCGATTTTTACTCATCACATTTGCCGGTATGGGTATCGCTGTGACCCTGTTTTCTGTTGTATTGCCTTTGCCTGTGTTCCTGTCGGTCTTTATCGGTCTGAATATCGGTTTAATTCTCGCATCGATTATCGCGATGAAGAAAATGAATCCGGGTTTTGCAAAAAACCGGCGCCCTAAAGATGGTTTATATGTCGTGGTCATCGTCGTGGTTGTAGGGGCCAGTGCCCAGATTGCCCCCACGATGATTCAGGGACTTCAAGCAGAGATGCTTTTCGGCGTGAAAGCCCTGATTCTGACTACGGGCTATGTAGGGGCGGTGCTTACCTTGTTAAAAGATGAGTACTATCGCTATTTGGAAATGCAAGAGGAACCGAAGTCAAAAAAGGATTAAAGGGCGAGGGGACGAAAGGACGAGAGAAGGATTAAAGGACGAGAGGATGAAAGGATGGCAGGGAAGGATAAGGGATGAAGAATGAAGGATGAAGAATGAAGGATGAAGAATGAATATATATAGGGTGTATAGTACACGACAAAATTATATATTTCATCCCGAGCGTAGACGAGGGATCTACTATGAGCCGACTATAAGTAGATCTCTCCATTCGCTGCGCTCGGTCGAGATGACAAATCGGTTTTTGTCGTGTACTGTAATATAAGGCGCTCAATCATGAATTTACGTGTTTTACCTGATGAACTGGCGGTATGCCGATTTGATCCGGGGCATCGGTTTGATGTGGATCTGCTGTCTGTAACGTTCTATTCCTTGACGAAAACGGAGGAGGAGTTGTCGGTCGTATTGCCTGAATCGCAGGTACCGGATGGATGTAGGACAGAATTTGGATGGCGGGCTCTAAAGGTGGATGGGGTCCTCGATTTTAGTTTGACGGGTATCCTGGCCTCGCTGGCCAACCCACTTGCTGAGGCGGGTATAAGTATATTCGCCATATCGACCTTTGATACAGATTATATACTGGTTAAATCCGACCGTATGGAGGCAGCCCTGCAGACATTAATAGATGCAGGACATTATTTAAGAGGATAGGAGGATAAAATGAAGGCGTTTTTGTCATTTTTAATGAACAATACAAATAAAACCGATCTGGGCTTGCTGGTTGTTCGTCTGGGCATCGGATTGAGTATGGCCTTGTTTCACGGATGGGGCAAGATCAGCTCTCCGGAGCGGTGGGCCGGTTATGGCGCCAACATGAAGATGTTCGGTCTTGATTTTTTCCCCGAATTCTGGGGGTTTATGGCCGGATTTGCAGAATTTGGTTGCTCGATTCTGATTATCCTGGGCCTGTTTCACCGGCCTGCGACCGCGATGTTGGCGTTTACAATGCTGGTGGCTTCCATATATCATCTATCCCTACCGGAAGATAATCCCAATTCCGGTTTCAGCGGCGCCTCTCATGCGTTGGAAATGATGACCGTTTACGTCGCACTGTTTTTATCCGGCCCAGGTAAATTCAGTTTGATGCCCGGGAAGAAGGAAGAATAGACCGATTCCGGATTACGGATTCCGAATTTCGGATTGTAAACCGCCCCAGGTGGAATGAATGAAGAAGGCCATCATATCAATTGGTGTCATATCAGATACGCACGGATTGTTGCGGACCGAAGCGGTAGCGGCGCTGGCTGGTTCCGAGTTGATCATCCATGCGGGCGATGTCGGTGATCCGGACATTCTGGAGACGCTGGAGACCATTGCCCCGGTGCATGTTGTTCGGGGGAATGTAGACAGAGAACCCTGGACGCAACGGTTTCCGATGACGGATCTGATCGAGGCAGGTTCCTGTTCTATTTATGTGGTTCATGATCTCTACACTATGGATATCGACCCCTCGGCCGCCCATGTCGATATGGTCATCTTTGGCCACTCTCATCAACCTTCCATAGAGCAGCAACATGGCATCTGGCTCCTCAATCCCGGCAGCGCAGGACCTCGCCGGTTTGATTACCCCGTATCAGTGGCAAAAGTAGAAGTCCAGGGAGATCAGCTCCATGCTGAAATCGTGAAGCTTGCGGTGTAATATGGGGTAGGCGCCGGGTGGATAAATCATAATTGCTGATCCCTGCGGGCTCCAGTGAGTGGTACGCGGTTCATAAATCACAATTCAAAATTCGTCAGGAGGGTGTTGGATGCCGTCAGGCGGGCAAAAAAGAAAAGATAAGATTCAAGTTCACATCAAGAATAATCGGGCGGGAGATCTTGTATTTCGTACGACGCCTGAACGGCTTGCTTCAGCGGAAAAGCGACATCCCGATGTCGCCTCACAGGTCGAGACGCTGATCGATTGGGATCTGGATCGATTCGACGAGTCCATGCAGCGGGCGGAAGTGCTCATGACCTGGGAACTTCCTACGGCGAATTTGAAGAAACGGGCGCCGCACTTACGATGGATTCATATCATAGGGGCCGGTGTCGAGCATCTGGCGCCGTTTGACTGGTTGCCTCGGGGCGTTACGCTGACCAACAACGCAGGCATTCATATGGAGAAAACGGCTGAATATGTGGGCATGGCCTTGCATATGCTCAACCATCGGATGCCCAAATTATATACAGATCAAAGACAGGGTTGTTGGGATGCTGTATACAGTACCCCGATCGCCGGGAAAACCCTCGCCGTAATCGGTGTAGGTAAGATGGGGGGCGCTGGGGCAAGGCGAGCAAAAAAGATGGGGTTACGCGTACTGGGTATACGCCGAAGCGGTCGCCCTGCCCGATATGTCGATCAGATGTATCGACCGGATCAGTTGAATCGCGTGCTGGCCGAGGCGGATTTTGTGATCATTAATACGCCTTTAACCCCTGCAACGGAAGGTATGATCGGAAAAACACAACTTCAAAAGATGAAACCCGGCGCAGGATTGATCAATCTGGGACGTGGTCCGGTGATCGATCATGAAGCCCTGACCGCCAGCCTGAATTCCGGACACCTGGGCGGCGCGATTCTCGATGTCACCGATCCGGAGCCGCTGCCTGCCGACTCTCCCCTGTGGGACGTTCCGAATCTGATTATCACTCCACACATTTCATCCGACGATGACGTGTCCTACGCGCCGTTGACACTTGATTTACTGTTCGATAATCTACGCCGATATATTGCCGGCAAACCGCTGAAGAATCGGGTGAATCCCCGGTTGGGATATTGAGAAGGAGGACGGTCCCTTCCTGCCATGCTTTTATCATGGGTCCACTTCAATCAACCCTTCGCTGGAAATGATCGACGCCATGAATTCGGCCGATATGGTTTTCCCAAGAGAAAGACGCTGAGGAGCTGCCAGTTCACGCCAGATCGCCTTCCCTTCCCGCTTATTAATCGTTATGATACCAGGCCCGATTTCTCTTCGAAAGTGACCGGAATAGAGGTGTCGAACGTACCGAAGGCGCCTGCGGTCGCGAGCGTGAATGCGGTGCCGACATTAGGATGTCCGGCAAAAGGCACTTCCATGGCAGGGGTAAAGATCCGAACCTTGCGGGTATGTCCGGCCTCCGCTGGGGAAACGAAGGTGCTTTCAGAGAAATTAACCTCCCGAGCAATCTGTTGCATCTGCGTATCCGAAAGACCTTCGGCCTCGGGAAGGACAGCCAGCGGATTAACGCCGAATCGGGTATCGGTGAATACATCACATATATAGTAGCGATAGGGCATGATATGTTACACTCATTCTGTTGAAAGGTGATTCAAATCGACGAACCCCGGAGATCCCGATGTGCTCCTATAGGGAGTCATCCACCTACTAATTACGAAAAACCAATATATTTAGTCGTTTCATTCTGAGCTATCCATCATTCTATCAGCAAGGTACGAATAGCTGCCTTATAATCCTCGTGGTCCGATAGGTTATTATGGGCCGCACCTCGGATGGTAATAAAGTGTTCTCCTTCCTTCAGATACTCGCTTAGCCGCACCGAGTTATTGTAAGGAATAATCTCGTCCTCGTCGCCATGCAGAATGGTGACTGGGGCAGCGCATGCCTGGAGGTGAACGTACGTTTTTAACGGGTATCGAAGTATAAAGCCGGGCAGAAATGGAACCGATTGTTTAGCCAGGCTGATCATGTTGAAGTACGGCGCCATGAGGATGAGGTGTTTTGGGGCATTCTTACTGGCCACATAGGCGGCTGGAGCCGTGCCTATTGAGAAACCGACGACGATAATCCGGTCTTCCCTGTATCGCTCCGTAAGCCACTCATAGACCTGCTGTACATCGTTGTAAAGCTGCACCTCCTCCGTAATCGATCCCATACTCTTCCCGTATCCCCGGTAATCAATGACCAGAAAATCGTATCCGTTCTCCAGGAAATCATTGGCCTGATGTCCCCACCCGTTGAGACTACCGGCATTACCATGAAGATAATAGACCACCCCTCTCGCCTGGTCGGCATGAAAGAGGAGCGCATTGAGCGCTATGCCTTCCTCGACTTCGATGTTGTACTCCTCAAACTCATGCTCAAATACGAACACGTGATCAGACGCCAGTTTCGTAGGTCTGAAAAGGAGCCATTCCTGTTTGGCATACAAAAAGACACATACGCCGACATAGCCCAGCAAAACGAGGCCTGCGATAAAGATAAGTATCATATGAGGATGTCTTCGGCGTTGTTCATGAACGGTTACCTCGTCCGCATCAACCCTTAAGTCTGAATCCATCCGCATTCCCTTTTGAATCCGCCTGATCAGAAATGATAGATATTTCAACCCCGAAGGGCCCGAATCGTGACCGTAGGGCACATGCCATCACCATTCACCATTCACCAATAGTTTTTAGCTTTCCCACCGGTCCGGATTAATGGCAGGCGCGGCCGCCTTCATCCCTTTGGGTTTGTGGGCCTGTTCCCATGCCATACCGGTTGTGTTGGGGCTCTGTAAAAAACGTCTGGTTTCCAGCGGCGCCGCGGCCACGAGATCCCGGTCCCACTCGTCCATCGGCCTGATCGGACCAGCCCAGGCCGGTCGGTAACCCAGTTGGACGAGGGTACGTTGGGTGTGCGTCCTGTTGGGGTGGGTACCGTGGAACAGGTTGATGGGAATGATCAATGCCGTGCCGGCTTTCGGACACAGGGTGATCTCTCCAGAATTATACTTATACCGCACATAGGGATTGGCCTCGGCGTGAAAGGAGAGATGAGAGCGAGGGACCAGACGGAAAGGCGCGCGTTCAGGGGGCAGGTCGTCGAGATAGTAGAGCACCCGAAGCAGACGCGGCGAGCTTCCTTCGTACCCGAATAGGGAAGAGCCGAATGGCTGACCGTCCGTATGTAAAGAGATCGGTGGTGATCCGGACAGGGTGCGGGTGAACAGTCCGTGGGTGAAGACGATATCCGATCCAAGCAGCACCTCCAGGAATTCGACCACGGGCGGATGGGCAATCAACCTGGCCAGCGCCTGGCTGTGCCACTGCGGTTCCCTGAAATAGGTCTGCGCATCGCTGTAGTCTTTGGTTTTCATGGGCGCATCAGCCATTTCCGCTTTGATCTGCGCCATGGTTGCCGCATCCAGTACGTCCGGCAAAACAACATACCCTTCGACTTCAAGATGGCGGATTTTCTGCCCCAGCGTGAATGTGCTGAAATCGGTATCATCCACATGCATGAAACCGATCTCCTCATCCGGATCGATGTGTACCTGTGTGTCTTCCATTTGGACCTCATTATGTATCGG
>CAJXCW010000262.1 GCA_913051705.1 uncultured bacterium | reverse complement strand
GGCGTCGTACGGCCTGATTCAGGGTTTATCCGGGGTGGTATATGACGCCGTCGATCAAGTGTTGTATATCCAGCCGACGATATCCGGGGATTTTCGATCTTTTCTGAGTACGGCCACGGGGTATGGTACGGTGGGCCTGAAGGATGGAGTACCTTTTGTTGAGGTCGCGCAGGGAGAGATACCGTATACAAGGATTGAGTATCAGGCGGGATCGTGATGTGGTGATCAGAATATCATGCCACCTGGTAATAGCAGATCTCATGCCGCTCTTTCGGCATGGATCATCACATTTCGAGGGGTGATGGAGACTAGGCATTTGGTGATTGGGTGAGTTGGTGAAGTGGGTTTTCAATCATCCAATCCCCCAATCACTAAATCACTATCTGTTCTACCTACACACGGCTTGTATCAACGCCCGAAGATAGCCGTTGCTGTAGGCTCTGCTTGCCCAGGGCCCGTTGGGGTGTTGGATACCGGGGGTGTGGTCCATCATGATGGCGCCGGTGTATCCGGTATCGTGGTAGGTTTGTATTGCCTCGACCATATCGACATCGCCCTCATCAGGGAACACCTCCTGGAAGACGTACTGCTCTTTCTCGGTGACTTTGCCGCGTATGTTTCGAAAATGGACGAATACAATTTTTTTGCGTTCGGCCATATACCGGATTGCATGGGGGATATGTTCACCCATTTCCGCGACACATCCCTGGCAGAACAGCATGCCGTTTGACCGCGCTTCCACCAAATCGAAAATTCGCTGGTAGTTCGGCAGACTCACGACAATCCGGTCCGCCCCGCCGAGCGGCACGTCGATGGGCGGATCATCAGGATGCAGTGCGATCCGCACGCCGGCCTCTTCGGCCACAGGCATGATACGTTCATAGAAATACGCCAGATTTTCCCATAGCCGATCTGCAGATATAGCCAGATCCGGATGTGATCGAGGATTTTTCTTATATTCGGCATAGTCGAATGTACTATAGGTCACGCCGCCGCGACCGGTGGTATGGGGCGTACGAAAATGCCCGATTCCCTGAAAGGTCAACGCAGTATTGGGCACGCCAGCCTTCCCCATGGCCCGTAATACGTTATACCACACTTCGATTTGCTCATCCCGGCCAGGTAAGCCGTGGACGATTTTATCCCGTGGGACGTAGTGGGCGTGCAACACATGCAGATCCAGTCCATGCGCTGCAACATATCGTTTCATGCGCAAAAATTCACTCGCCGGATCAGCATGCAGCGCGATCTCCTCAGGAAAATGGACCAGCAGGCAGTCCAATCCCATGGCCTGATAGAAATTCAGGTTATCCTCGTTTACATCGTTCCAATGAAGATAGTCCATGAGTTTCATGGTGATAGGGGGGTCAGGGTATCAGGTTCAGGGTTTAGGGCGCTTTCTCCAGATCAGCCAGAAGGGGAGACCTGAGGCGATGAAGGCGAGATCGGCGAGGGAGTTCTGCCATTCGAAGATGGCACGCAGGATGACGAGCATCGCGATACCGATGAGATATATAGCCGGGAGTATTGGATACAGGGGCATCCGATAACCGCCCTCAACGCCGATCCCTTCCCGGCGGAATTTGAACAGGGCGATGGCATTGGCCGCGTAAAAAATCAATACGGCAAAGACCATACCGGCCATAATATCTTCAAACGAGCCACGGACAAGCAGAATCACGGCGCCCCATATACAATGTATGATGATGGCGCGGGAGGGGGTGCGGTGTGTGGGATGAATATGATCCAGCCATTTGAAGAATATCCCATCCCGCGCCATAGCGTAATAGACCCGTGTGGCGGTCATAAATGTGCCGTTCATACTGCCTGTGGTCGATATCATGACAATCAAGGCGATAAATCCGGCGCCGATTGGACCCAGGAGAAGTGTGGCCACATCGGACGCGACAATCGTACTATTTCGTACGCCCTCCATGCCCAGCGTCTGGTGATATAGAAAATTCGCCAGAACATAAATCACCACAATCAGCGTGATGCCGAAAAACATGGTCAGAGGAATGGTGCGCATGGGGTTTTTCATTTCACCTGCGGAATACCCCACGCGCTCAAAACCCGTAAAAGCAAACACGACCATCATCAACGCAGCGACCGTATTACCGATAGGGCCGAGTGTGCCTGTCGGCGTTGCGGTCGTGCCAAGCAGACTCTCCCGGTCAAAACCGAGGATCAATCCCACGACGACAAGGAAAAACAACCCGCCTACTTTGATTAAGGTGGACAGTCGCTGATAGATACTTGCCCGATGAATCCCTATATAATTCAGCGAACCGATCATCGCAATGATGGCCAACGATACCACTGTCCGTGCAAAACCGGTCAGTTCGATAAAATACGTCAAGTAATTTACCGTAACGATAGCCAGGCCGGCCAGGGGACTGGTCCGGATAATGATGAACTGCGACCAGCCGAATATAAAGCTGGCGAAGGGCCCGAAAGCCCGGTTGATATACACATATTCTCCACCGGTCTCGGGAAGACGGGTACCCAGTTCGGCATAAATCAGTCCGCCGATAAATATAAATACCCCGACCAGAATCCAAAGCCAAAAAATAGAGGAAAATGAGTCCATTAACCCGGCGATGACCTGCGGAGCAGAGAAGATTCCCGCGCCGATGGTGATGCCGACCAGAATAGTAATCCCATCGAATACACTCAGTGATTTGTTCAGGGTGGGTTTGGATTCGTTTTGAACGGGTGTGGTCATGATTGATTTTATCCCATGCTTCCGCAATACGCTCCAGCATATCGGGGCGCATCCATCAAGGTATGGTTCACTATTGAATAGGTGTATGTTAGACAAGTAATACGTCTACATTCGGATTATCAAGAGATAATGGTGAGGTTCTCTTTATTGACACCGTTTTCTCCGTTTATATATTTATGGTTTATGGCGGGTGGCGGGTAGTGAGTGGATCTCAAATCTAACGCACCACCTTGGAGATAAAAATGATGACAGACCAGGCATATTATGATCGGGTCACCGATGCCCGAAAGCAGGTGCAGCCGGTTACGTATGTATGTTACCGGGCGGCGGAACCCATTATCGTGGATGGTCGGTTGGAGGCTCCGTCCTGGAAACGGGCGGAGTGGACGAATCTGTTCGGTCATATTGAAGAGCCGCATATCATTCCGGAATGGGCGACGCGGGCGAAGATGTTGTGGGATGATCATTTTTTTTATGTGGCCGTCGATATGGAATGTCCCGATGTCTGGGCCACGATTACCACACGAGATGAACATGTCTATGCATACGATCCGGATTTCGAAGTGTTTATCGATCCGGACGGTGATGGCGAGCATTATATGGAGTTCGGAATGAATGCTATCAACGGAGTGTATGATTTTTTACTCCACAAACCGTATGACCGTGGGGGTGGTGAAACCCGAGAGATCAACTGGAACTGGGAAGGATTACGCAGCGCCGTGCAGGTCCAGGGTACGCTCAATGCCCCATGGATAGAGGACAGAGGCTGGACCGCGGTCATCGCCTTCGATTATGAGAGCATGAAAGCCAACGCCCCCACCGCGCATTTTCCACCTCAAGACGGTGATGTCTGGCGGGTGAATCTCTCTCGCCTTGAACGAGATCGCGCCAACACCTGGACCGGCAAGGACTGGACCTGGTCCTGCGTTGGTGTATACAGCATGCATATTCCGGAACTGTATGGTTATCTGCAATTCTCAGAGCAGGTGGTGGGTACGGCGCTTGTTCCTTTCGAAGCGGAAACCTGGTAACACCGATTTCGGATTTCGGATTGTCGTAGATAAAAAAGATATAACCAAAGAAAAGGAGAGGCACATGGAAAAGTTGGTCGGTCTATATACCGGTACGCAACAGATGCTTGAAGAGCCTGCGTATTTTAAGTTGCTTCAAAGTGAATTGGGATTAACGCATGTCATCATGGGCGGCGAGTATCTTCTGTCGGAAGCCACTCAGGCTAAAAATCCGATGCCTCCCGGTCAGGAGTCCACTGCCCCTTGCCGAGGTGGTGTTACGGATACGGAACTGCGACAAGCTCTGGATGCGGCCCATGACATGGGCCTTCAGGTCTGGTTCTGCACCGGTGGCTGGCATGGCGGGGGACGGGGTTGCCCTGAATTGTGCATGGCCGATATGCATCATGAACGGATGAGTGAAGTGCCTTTGATGCGATATGCCATTGAGCAAAATTCCGTCGCCTTATGCCCTGGTAATGAACCGATGAGCGACTGGTTTCGGACGGTCATCGCCGAGGTGATGGCAACCTATCCCTTTGAAGGGGTGGACCTGACTCATTTTCGATACACGGCGCCGGCTTTTTTACACAACCTGTTTGGTTGCGGGTGCCCGCGTTGTGAAGCGCTGGCTCAGCGGCAAGGGTATGATTTTGATCGCATGCGACGCAGTGTGTTGAGTTTCTGGGACCGGCTTCAAAATCTGGATGCAAAGGCGATTCGGGATGCCGGGGACCGAGGCATAGGGCTTATGGATCTTTCCGAATGGCTGGGCATCGACGCGGGGTTGTCCCAATGGTTTGAATTTCGTGCCGGGGTCATCAACGGTCACCTGCGCTCATTTAAGGAAGCCGCTCATGCCTCTGCCGATCGCCCCATTATGTTCGGCAGCGACACCTTTCCGCCGACATTCGCTCGCCTCGTCGGACACAGTTATAAGGCATCCATGAGCTGGGCGGACTACACGAGTCCGTTGCTGTCCCACGTGGGCGTTTTTGTTCTTTCGACCTTCGCCACCTATGCCGACATACTGTGCCAGTGGACCGATGGTCTTGCCGAAGAAGATGCCCTGCGGTTTGTGTACCGACTGTTCGGCTATGATCACCTGGACCTGCCGTTACGTCTCGAGGACATTGGCATTGAAACGCCGGATTTCGAGAATAACACGAAGGCATTGTATGACATTGTCGAATTGGAATTACACCGGGCACGATTGTACAATACAGGTGAGATCCCCTCTTATCCTGTTATTAAAGGGGCGACCTGGTCGCCTGATATCGTTCGGCGCCTCATTGATGCCGCAGAAAAAATGGGGCATGAAGGGATTATTTTTCAGGGGACGGATTCGTTAGTAAAGTGGTGAGCTGGTGAAGTGGTGATTCGGGAGGCGCACGGGGGCGCCGTGCGCATACATTAGAAGGTCAAGATTATGTTCGGTTCACTCTGGAGATGTCCTGGAGGGTGTCGATCTCATGCCACCCGCCGTCGATACACACACATTGGATTTTGACACCGTGGCCGATCATGTATTGTAGCAGGTCGGTTACAAAGGCCTTACGGAAGGTCTCGGCTCTGACGAAGGGTTTATCTGCGAATTCAGCCGCGACCTGACGATAGTAGGCTCTAAACGATTCCGCGCCGGATTTGGAACATTTAAACATACCGATATATTCGCCCTGAGACTGTTCGGGGTGATCGATGATTTTTCCGATTTCCACGACATGACCCTGTTCATCGTAGATCGTCTTTTCGGCTTCTTCAATAGGATGGTCCGTCCGCCCTTCATAATGGGCTTTCCAACCTGTATCGACAATAACCGATATATCTGCATCCGACTTCATCAATCGAGCGACGATATCCCGACCGAAGATAATATCTGAGTATGTGGCGATGAACGCATCATCCATGGCCATTTCGGCATGCATGAGGGAAAGTAGAACACTGTTCGTTTCGTATTCCTCGTTCAGATAGTATGTAAGGCCCGGCAGATCGATTTTCTCCTGCATATACCCTTTGATTACATGAATATCATGAATACCATTCGCTCGATAGGCGTCGAGTTGATGCTGCAACATACTCTTTCCATTTACGGTCACTAAGCATTTTGGTATAGCGGATGTCAGGCGTTCAAGCCGCTTTCCCATACCAGCGGCGATGATGATGGCTTTCAAGTTTCCTTCCTGTGTGGTATTTTTAGAGAGGGGAGAACAGGACGGAAGGATGGGAGGGTGGAAGGTGATGTTTTACGTTCGCCCCTCCATCCCGCCACCCTTTCATCCTGTTATTTTAGAAGTGTCATTCGCCGGCTCTGAGCATATCCGCTACTCGATGTAATGCGCTGCATTATGTATAGACTATGGGTTGCCTGGCCTATTACAATATGTTCCAACGCGCAAGGTAATTAGGGTTGTGACATTAAAATATAACAAAATCATTCCTGAAAATATGTGATCACGGTCACCTGAACAATGAAAAATTTCTGGAAACGGGAAGATTCATCATACAATTGGATACACGGTTTGAATAGAGTGTAACATTTTATTATCCAGATCATTCTTATTTTTGCAATGATTGCTGAGAGACGGTTTAGGACTCAGGAATATAGCAATTAAAGTTTTCCTCATACTGCCTTCGGGAGGGACAGGTCTCTGAATTATCCTGTCTCATTCATCCATTCATTGTTTCCCATGAGGTTCAACATGCTGAAAAACTACATCTCCATCGCTTTGCGCAATTTCTTGAAACATAAAAGCTATACGATGATCAACATCGCCGGTCTCGCCATCGGGATGGCCTGTTGTCTGCTGATTGCGCTGTATGTGCTGGATGATTTAAGCTATGACCGGTACCATGAGAAGGCAGATCGGATTCATCGGATCACGTTACATGGTCGGCTTGCCGGAAATGAAATACATACGACTTCGACGGCAGCCCCATGGTCGGGGTGCTGGTGAGCGAATTTCCGGAAGTGGAGGATGCAGTACGATAGATGAATCATCCGACATCCTGGTCCGCTATGGTGACCGTCAGTTTAACGAGTCCAGGGTATATTTTTCTGATTCGACGTATTTCATTATATTTACCCTGCCTTTAATCATCGGTAATCCCGCTACTGCATTGACCAAACCAGCGACAATTGTTCTTACACAGGAAACAGCTGTCAAATACTTCGGTAACGAAGACCCGATTGAATACACCTTTCTGGATCAGGATTTTGATAATCTGATGCGTGCGGATCTAAAACTCGGCGATCTTTTCACCCTGTTTTCTATGCTGGCTATAGTGATTGCCTGTCTGGGGTTGGGCGGTTTGGCCTCTTTCGTTACGGTACAACGGACCAAATAGATTGGTGTAAGGAAAGTGCTGGGGTCATCCATACCAGAGTTGCTACTGTTGATTTCGAAGGAATTTATAGCTGATTTCGAAGGAATTTATTCTGATCCCGAAAATTGCGATTTTGGTGTTCTTGGGTCTCAGGGACGCGCCAAATGGCGCCGACGTAGTACTTAAGTAACATATGTATTTAACTGCATTTCCTCGAGTCGTCCTTCATATTTAGTAACTTATTTAGAGATGGATATCAATTCAGCACCGCCTATGGTCTGCGAGGAAATCCGAGCCGGAGTGGCTCGTGGGCCAATGGC
>CAJXCW010000261.1 GCA_913051705.1 uncultured bacterium | reverse complement strand
TTATCGAATTTATGACAGAAAAACTTCCTTCTTTTAAAGAACAAGTGGAGTTCCATTGTCCACAA
Organism: uncultured bacterium; assembly: GCA_913051705.1. Lineage (GTDB taxonomy): Bacteria > JAAXHH01 > JAAXHH01 > JAAXHH01 > JAAXHH01 > CAJXCW01. The sequence goes on along the minus strand of CAJXCW010000261.1, from coordinate 7,391 downwards.
AATCTTTGAACTTTCCCGCTCCATTGACGTCGATCATGAAGTTCGACATACTTGTGTATGGCGCTGATCCCGCAACTGAGTCCGCCGCCGCCATAGGGCACAATTACGGCATCCACCTCAGGTAAATCCTCGATGATCTCCAGGCCGATCGTCCCGTTTCCGGCAATTACAGCCGGATCGGAAACTGGATGAATAAACAGACCTTCCATACCCTCATATTTGCTGGATAGAATGATCTCGAACCATTCCTGAAACGGCACTTTGACAAAGGAGGCGCCCAGACGTTGCATTGCGTCTAACTTGGTTTCCGGCGCATGTTCCGGTACAACGACCGTACATTTTATTCCGGATTGTCGGGCACACCAGGCCACGCCCTGCGCCATATTGCCCGCACTGGCTGTCCAGACCCCTTTTTCAAGCAGGGCTGTATCTGCCTGACGCATGGCGTTGGCCGCGCCTCGGATTTTGAATGATCCGATGGGCTGCAGATTCTCCAGTTTCAAATAGATCTCTGCGGGGGCATCGTCCAGATTTAACCGCACCAGGGGGGTACGAATAGCTGCGCCGGCAATACGCGTCCGCGCTACTTCAATCGCTTCTATGGTGATGGGGATCATGATGACCAATCTATCCAGGTTCCGGTACCTGACTGTTGCGCTTTCTCGTAAATATGAAAGGCTGAAGCGATATCTTCAACCCCCAGACCGAGTGATTTAAATAAGGTAATCTCCTCTACAGTTTTTCGTCCCTCGATCTGTCCCAGAAGTATTTCACCTAATTCGCCCTGTATATGATCGTCGTTGATGGCGCCTTCGGCCTTGGGGAACAAGAAATCACCCGCTTCGTTCAAAGTCGACTCCCGGCGGTCTACAAATAACCGGGATTTGACCACGGCGGCCGTGTCCAGTTCTCGGGTTGATTTGATACTGGAACCGACCGCATTAATGTGAACACCTGGTGCCAGCCAGTCTCCCTTCAGAATAGGCTGAGGCGCCATGGTCGTCGTACAAATGATGTCCGCGCCATCTACAGCGGCTTCGATCGATGGCATCACTTCGATATGACGAGTAAATTTCGCGCCTTCGCGTTCCGAAAAAAGCTGGCTGTTACTCCCCGTTTTGCTCCAGATTCGAATCCGATCTATAGGGCGTGCCAGAAGCATCGCCTCAAGGTGGCTTGCGCCTTGAACGCCTGAGCCGATAATGGCCAGATCGCTTGCATCAGGACGCGCAAGGAGGCGGGTGGCTACGGCACTGACAGCCGCTGTGCGTATCGCAGTGATTTCACTGGCGTCCACCATGGCAAGCAGACTGCCGTGCTCATTTTCAAATAGGAGCACGACACCCTGATGCGAATCGTATTTCGTGCCGTAGTTTTTCGGCATCACACTGACGATTTTAGCGCCCATGGCCGGTGGCTCGCCCAGATAGGCCGGCATCATGCCCAGAGCGCCGACTTTTTCAGGCAGAAACATAACCGGCCGCAGAGGATTTATGCCCTCTCCCCGTCCCAGGTTCATCAAGGCTTGTTCCATGATTGGTATACATTCATTCATCAAAAGAAGCTGGCGAACTTCCACCGGGTTTACTACAAGGACCTTCATAAATCAATTCTCCTCCGTTTCGACCTGCATATCAAGGGGCCGGGATCGGCGTTGCCATTGCCATCTGTCGCTGCCGGATATGAGTGGTTTCAGATGTTCTGGTATCCGTTCGATGAAAGCCGGACTCGGTTCCTGGCCATTCCATGCCTGAAACATGGTGGGCGTATATCCGCCTATAAGGATAACGCGCTCCCGGTCGCTGCGGATAAGTCCTGTGGCGTGGATCAACGCCTCACCAAACAGCAGCGTAGACCCGGCAGGTGCCACCACCTGGTGAACGAGAGACGGATCTTCATAGGCGCAGGCGATGATATTTTCTCTGGGACAACGGATCTTATGACTGCCGGCAATCACGACGGTGCCACCGTCATCGGGACCTAAATTCGTCAAATTGGTCAATGTTTTGACAAAAGTACAGTGGTACAATCCGTGATCCGTATAGGTGCCCACATCCGGAAGGGTGCCGAGATGAAAACCATATTTTACAGGGGTATGCGGATCGTAATCCGGTGTGCGGCGGTTCATGACAGCTTCCGACTCTTCCAATCTTACCGTGCCGCCTACGAGTTCTTCGGCCATACCCACCAGACGAGGATGAGTCAAATATTCGAATATTGCCGAATCCGTTTCCAGAATATGGGCAAAATGCTGATGATGGGGTTCATTCGAGGATAAGCGGCAACCCCGTACGACAGAAGCATCTGGCGCCAGCAAGTCATGTTGCAACCTGTACAAGGCTTCCAGCATCCGACTTACTTCGTCTTCAGATAACGTATTTTCAATGACTACGTATCCATTCACGTCCAGATGATATCGCTGAGCTGGCGTCAGGGCCGGGAATGGACGTTTAGAGCGGGTATCCATGTATTTCCCCCTTCGGATCTTCCTATGATGCCGGACTGTTTTTAATCAATTGATAGATAATATCGGTCAGCATTTTTCCTGATTCTTTCTCTGCATAACCTACCCGTTCAAACGACCGTTGTCCTCGCCGCCGAACGGAAATCTCACACCAGAAAAACAGGGCATCTTTCAGGCGTACATCAACCAGGTCGTCTATGGAGAAAAGGGTCATCTCATTATTATTAATCAGATGATTGGTCCGGGTCAGCGCCATCCCCTCCTCGCCGGAGCCGTCGATATCATAGAATATGACAAGATCCCTTGCCTTGAGAGTAAGGTCATTAAACACCCTAAGTCCGTGAAGTTGAGCGATGAAATTGGAGGCTTTGTCGAGATCGATATCCGGATAAATATATACCCCTTCATCCATATCTGTTTTCCATCTTCGCGCTGCTGATAAAATGCGTTGGACAACAGGGTCGGAAGATCCTGAGTTTGTTTTCTTAGAGGAGGCGTCTTTTGAGTTGCAGGGCCTTGTGTACGATCGGGTAAAGGGATGGGCGTCCGATGTTTTACGATGAGAGCTTTTCAAGGTCTCTGGATTTTCAACCAGCCATCGATATGCACCATTAATCTGTGTGAACTTTCTCGTGGCCCGGTCTTTTACCTGATCCGGCACCTTATCTGGATGCCATATTAAAGCCAACTCACGGTAGGTTTTTTTTACTTCGTGTATCGTGGTACCGGGATGAAGGTCAAGCGTCGTTAAGGCGTCGAGGGTTTTGCGGTCCATATTTTTGAATAATGTCCCATGCCGATCACGTACGTAGCTCAACAGGGGTACACAACGCAGAAATCGACTCTTGGAACCCGAGCCCGGAAAGCCTTTTCGTGCGTCCTCTGAGACCTTGGGGTGGGCAATTTTAGCAGGTGCAATATACCACATCCAAGCTGTCTTCTTGAATTGAACGGCCTGGATGTGGTACATTATATGGCTAAAGATTTCAGGCTGGATCGTCACGTATATATCAAAAGTCGCCCTCACCGTCCGGCAGATCCTCCGGGCCGTTATGCGGCGCGCTTGAGGAAAATCACAAGGTCCAGTCCCGGTTTTGGTACAGTTTCCTATAATAGAATATATATCGGATCGACAAACGGATCGTCAGCCCGGAAGATCGCTATTCAGTGCGGTGTATCCGAGTGGCTTTCGCCCCCTTATCCGTTTTCTCGACTTCAAATTCTACATTGTTCCCTTCCTGCAGATCTTCAAATTCAGCTTCGTGAAACTCCGAGCGATGGAAGAAAATCTCTCGACCATCTTCAGCGGCAATAAACCCAAATCCACGATCACGTATGATTTTCTTTATGCTTCCCTTTGCCATATGCCATGTTCTCCTAATTGGTGTTGATATTGGAAGACGTTCTATAATGAATGTTCGACTAATATAGGGTTTTTTGGGGTTGGAAGCAAGTTGTTCCGAAATATCCCTTTGAGAGCACGTCCATGACACCCTTGGCGATTCTTGTCATATTCTATTGTTTTGAAGTTAATTGTAAGGGGTCACCATCATACCGGCAGTATTCCTGAGCAAACGGATAGGCGCGTTTACAGGTATGACAATAACGCCGTAAATCTTCCCCGTTACCGGGCACCCGGGTCTCCAGCCATTGCCGACGAAAGGCCTCTATATCCACGGTCACTTCCCTATCGGCATGTTCAAAGGGGACGACCTCTAATCCGGGATGGACGCGGAAGATCAGTTGGGCTGTTTTGTCAACACCTCGCGATATCAATTTAATGGTGACGGTATCACCGGGTGCATGGTTCTCTATGATTCGATCTAAATCTTCTTCGCTTAAAATGGCTTCACTATCGATCTGATGGATCACATCTCCCCGATCCACACCGGATTGATAGATAGGCGTGCCGATCAAGGTGGGACTGGTGACTCTGGTTTTTTCGCGGGCATACGAAAGGGATAACGAACCGATCCATGCCTTGCCGGGATAAGCCTCCCGCAGTAAAAGTCCTGCCTGAGCGAGCAGATCCTTGTAATCTACCAGGTCATGCTGGTGGATATACTGATTAAAAAAGGTCTTTGCAAATGCCCGGTCTCCGGTCACTTCCCCAAGTACACGCTCGATATCGTCATTGGTATACGGGATTTCCGATTTACCATGTTGTGTCCACATTTCTTTCATTACCTCATCCAGCGTCACCCCGGTAAACATTTTCCGCAGGCTTAAATCCAGTGCCAGCCCCGTCATAGCGCCATAGGTGTAATATGAGATGAATGTATTCGAGAAATTACGTTGATCTATGGATACCCCGGCATCCACAAACGGGGCGAATTGACTCATACCGGCCGGACCGCGCAATTTCCTGCCGGGGGCATTGTGGACCACACTCAACGATCTCGTAATGCCACTGGCATATCGGTCGAGGCTGATGATATGGGCGCGTTTAAGAACAAGATCAGCATAGTAGCTTGTGAACCCCTCGGCAAACCAGAGCTCCGACGACATGTTGGCCGCTTCCAGATTAAACGGCTCCAGTGAGCGGGGCCGGATGCGTTCCACATTCCAGCAGTGGAAAAACTCATGTGAAACCGTACCTAGCAAGCGGATATAGTTTTCCTCCAGGTTGCCGGTGGATGCCAGGATCGTTGAATTGCGGTGCTCCATACCGTCGCCATTGACATAGGGTAGATAGTCGGAGATAAACGTATATTCTCCAAAGTCGAAGATCGGTAATTCACCAAAAATCGCGGTCTCCTCGACAACGACGGCCTGGACAAGCTGCGTATAGGCATCGACTTCCGCTTCGGTCCCGTCGTGATGTATGGCCAGCCGGATGGATTGTTCTTTATTTCCGGATGTCACCTCCCAGGTGCGCAGATCGAACGCGCTGATTTCTACCGGGCTGTCGATAAAATAGGCGAGATCAGGCGCGGTGTAGGTCGAGGCATTTTTGCCCTTCTTTAGCTGCGTAGCCACTTTCCAGGTTGAATCAGACCATTCAAACTGGACCTCTACCTGTCGGTCTTCCATGCCTCTGGCCCACATGAATGTCGCGGGGATATTCATGTGGGCATGCGTATGATCGATACCCATATACGTCCCATCCGCCCGATCGCCGAAAATGGTATAGCTGACCTTTACGGTACGGTTATGCCCCGTAATATTCCATTGATGAGGATCTACTTTCGTTGCCGTGAGGTCTTTCCCTTTACCATCTACCGCGAGGACGTTATAGACATTTTTTGCAAATTCATGCAAGGCATATCTTCCGGGGGAGGTCCGGCTCATTCGCATTTTCAGGGTGTCATCCGGTATATCCTTGAAGGTGACCGTGATTTCGACTTCATGATGCGCCGCGTTTGGAAACGAGACCAGATAGACCACCGGCGCTTGGGCAAAGCTAGTTGACGCCAATAAACATAAAGAACATACAAACAAAAAGCGCATGGATCGATTTCCTTTCTGTACCATAAGAAGTCATGAATTTTATCTCAAATATCACCAAAGATCACAACAGGCTATGCGAAGTTCAAAATCACCAGATCTTTTATCTCAAGTACTGATCCATAGCCCCGCGGCGGTAGTCAAAATCTGGAAAGTGCGCCCAGGTTTGTCCGTGACAGGTCATGGTATCCCGTATGAGTCGGCGACGATACAGACTGGCCAGATTGGCTTCCGCCATTTGCTCAGGTTTAAACCGGTCCAGGATCATTCGGCGCATCCCGGCGGCGGTTTGGCTATACGCCGGATCTGAAGCTATATTCTCCCATTCACCCGGATCGGCATTCAGGTCGAATAATTGGGGGTCGTAGCCGTGGATATAGTTGTATTTGAATCGGCCCTGTCTCGCCATAATACAGGGCATGCCCACGGCCTCATGCGCCTGGGCGAAGATGCACCGGTCAGACTCGGGCTCGTTGAGCAGCGGGATCAGGCTGTTGCCGTCATGGGGCAACAGATTGTTCACACCTGCTAACTCGGAAAAGGTCGGCAGCAGGTCAATCAACGAAACCGGCGTGGTACAGGTCGTGCCGGCTTTCCAGCCATCGGGAAAGCGGACGATCAGCGGCACGCGGCAGGACCACTCGTAGAAACAGCGCTTCTGTACCATCTCCCGTTCACAGAGCATATCGCCATGGTCACTGGCAAAAATGACGACCGTATGATCCGCAGCTCCGGTCGCTTCCAGGGCATCCAGGAGTTCACCCACCTTATGGTCCATATAGGACACCAGACCGTAATAAGCCCTACGTAATCGATACAGGCCGTCAGGATCTCTCAGGTCGTATCGTTGGGTCCCATGATAGGCATTGAGATTACGGTCCATCATCGACTGACACGCATCAAGGTCATCCGGAAAAGAAGGGATATCGATGTCTGCCCCTTCATACATATCCCAGTAATGTTGCGGTGGCCAGAACGGTTCGTGAGGATGATGGTAGGAGGCACAGAGAAGGAAGGGGGTATGGTCTGCTTTTTGACTGTGCGCCCGTAAATATTCGATGGCTCGAAAGTGCGTCTCTTCATCATAACTCAGCGCATTATGCCATGCCCCGATCTTTACTCCATCGCCTGTGTATCCTTTTGCATTGTAACCAGGCCTGTCATTCATCACGTCTTCACAATCCTGCCCTCTGGTTTCTTTGAGACGAATCCATTCCGGTTTCACCCAGTTAAAGTCAGATGAATAAATATCCGTCGTCAATCGTCGTCTAAAACCATGTAATTGATCCGGTCCAATAAAATGCATTTTCCCCGATAATACGGTGTCGTACCCTGCATCAGCCAGATAATGAGCAAACGTCGGCTGGTCTGCGGCCAGCAGGGCGCCGTTATCCCAGGCGCCGATCTCAGAGGCGTGACGGCCGCTCATGATACAGGCTCTGCCTGGTGCACACAATGGAAAGGGTGTATACGCCGCATC
>CAJXCW010000260.1 GCA_913051705.1 uncultured bacterium | reverse complement strand
ACTCTGCATGGAGCTTCTCAACAGCAAGGTGGACCATCCCGACTACCAGTGCGACCGGACGGATTGGGGCGTTGAGGTGTGCCGGGAAGTAGGCTCTTCCCATGTAAAATTGTTGTATGACATTTACCACATGCAGATCATGGAAGGGGATTTGATACGAACCATTCGGGATAACATTGCCCATATCGGCCACTTTCACACGGCCGGCAATCCCGGTCGGCAGGATATGGACGAAGCGCAGGAAATCTACTATCCGCCTGTGATGCGGGCTATTGCCGAGGGTGGTTACACCGGTTATGTGGGACATGAGCTCGTGCCGAAAGGCGATCCCCTGGCGGCGATGCAGGCGGCGTATGCGACGTGTGATGTGTGAAGTTTGTAAAGCGCTGCAATGGAAAAAAAATTGCAAAAACAGAATCAGGCAAGCTTCATGCGGGTACTCATAGAGGATACTATATGGAGCAACTTCATGGTAGCGATTGATACGAATATTATTGTACGCTTCTTCACCCGTGACGACGAGCGTCAGTATGAATCGGCATTCAGATTGATTGATACGAATGAGATATTCATCGCCTAAGTGCCCTGTTTTGCAAATATGGTGTCATATCATAGTACACGATAAAAGCTGAAAATATTGCCATCCCCGCAGGCTTTAAGCGGGGATCCATAGCTTAGGGAGGCTGGATGTCCGCTGTTCACGGCGCAGAAGTCTGCTTAAAGCCTGCGGGAATGACCATTCTATTTATTCTGTTATACCTTGATGATACGAAACCTTATTTGTGAAATCGACCACTAAGCCTCATCTCGCCCGCCAGTCCGTCAATTCGTCCAGCGGATAGATTGGGCGCGGCAGGTAATGCCAGTCGAATTGATCGAGATGGGACATGGTAGCGCCCGGCGTATCGACGCGGATGACTTCGGAGATCCAGGGCTGGTAATACTGCCAGTTGCTGGCCGTCTTGACGACCGCCATACGAGCGTCACCTATATCCAGACCGAATTGTTCATAGACGGCGGGATGATTGCCGCCGATGCCCCGTTTTTCGCTCACCACGACCTTGACCGCGCCGATTTCCAGCAGGACGGCCCGGCCTGTATCAAATGATTCAAAGCCCAGGATGGTCACATCGAACCGGCCACCGCCGATCCCGGCCACCCTGGCGGTCACCTCCAGTGGATGACCGAACGTCGGATCAAGTTTGCCACCGAGGGTCACGGTAAAGCTTGCTCCGATCCCGGCTTCGATGGCCGCTTCGACGGCCTCGGGATCGACCATGGGGACCAGAGCAGGCTGCTCTATCTGCTGTCTGATCATTTCCGCCAGGATACAGGTGCTGTCACCGGTCGCCCCGCCGAAAACACTATCCCCCGTATCGGTCAGGATGATCAGCCCTTTCTCCGAGTCAACCGCCTTGCGGATGGCCGCCTCCGGAGAGATGCTGTCGAGCTTGCAGAAATCCTCGCGCAGTCCCCAGGCGAAATTTGCCAGTTCGGTAGCCAGTTCGTCGGCCAGGGCAGAATCGTTGTCGGTCACAACGGCTACGGACCAGCCGCCTTCCGGCACATCGAGCCAGGGCTGCATGGGAAAGGTCGAGGCCGAGATGACCCCCGGTCTGTCCTCTATACTGCGGGCCAGATCGAACCAGGCTTTCATCGGACCGTGCGAGGTCAGGAATTGTTCCTGGTGGGTGATAAGCGGTATGTTGCGCCAGGCGATGGTGGGGCTGGTCTCGCCGCGCAGCAGCGAGATGAGCATCCGGCCGGCGAGCATCCCGGTTTCAAATTGATCGTGCGGCTGCGTGCGGTGCGCCACCAGGCCATCGACATGGTCGACCATCTGCTGCGTGAGATTCGCGTGGTGGTCGAGAGAGATGATTATCGGCAGATCCGGACCGACGATGCGCCGGATCTTGGTGAGCATCCGGCCTTCCGTATCATGTTCATTGTCAGCGACGGCGGCGCCGTGCAGCGCGAAGAACAGGGCGTCGATAGGCCCGGCATCCTTGAGACCGTTGCAGATCGCCTGCTCGAAATAGTCCAGCGTCTCTGCCGTGAGAGCCCCGTGGGCACCGGCCCAGCCGTGAATAATGGGGACAGGCGTCCAGTCGAGCCCCGCTTCTTCCGTAGCTGTCATAAAGCCACCGATGGCGCCGACCTCCCGGCATTTTTCCAGGATATCCTCGCCCTCATACAGCCCGTACAGCCCGAACGTCTCGAGGGTCGTGGGCAGTTGGCTGAAGCTGCTTGTCTCCTGTCCATAGGAGGCGATTGCGATTCTCATGAACATAACACCTTTCAGTTATTTGGCTTCATCTGCCGTGAGGCCGGGAAGCAAAAATCGACGGACGAAGCGAACGATGCCTTCGGCTCGTTTTCCTTGAGCGGTTGTGAGTTCCGAAGGCGTCATTTCTGAGAAATATTTGCCGTATCCGCCCCGCGAAGCCACCAATCGTAAAAAACAACGGGATGAATATCCGGTTCGTCGAATTCATCAAAGCAATATCGGGCAGAAGGATATAAAGCTTCATTCACGGCTTTGGATAATGTGGTTTTTCCACCACCGGCGACGGCATCTATGGCAATGATATAAGGTCTATTCATGATATCTCTCTAATTGTTATGCGTGACGTGTTCCTGAGCCCTCCGGATAACCGCCTGTCCATTCCATCAAGTCATGCTTTTCAGTCTCTCCTACGTCAGCAAAGCCCAGCTTCTGATAGAAGGTCCGGGCACGCGGGTTAACCTTCAGAACGCGGAGCCGAACGGGCAGGCCCAACTGCCGTGCTTCCCCCATGATACGCCGCATGCATGTTTCGCCGATGCCCCTGCCCTGATATTCCGGCAGGAGGAAGAGTTGGTTCACTTTCACACAGTCTTTTGCCGTGACCACGGCCATCACACCAACGTCCGTACTGCCCTGATGGATAATCCGAAAGTCCTGCGTCTCGAACCGTTGTGCATGAAACCGCCGTCGCTCATCCTCATTCCAGCCGTGGACCTGTTCGACATATTCTCTGAAGGCCGCCTTCTTGACTATATAAACGAATTAGCTGTCTTTCGGGGTAGATTTTCTCAGTGTAATATTTTCCATATAACATGAATTCATAACGCGGATCTTATCGCCTCAATAAGATATAGGACCTGTGCTCTGGGTCATTTCCAGGCCGAGGCGCACATATCGGACAGTGGGCGGATGGAGATAATATATTCATAAGCAGACAATCTCTATAGGATTTATGATTTTTGAATTATAATTTATGTTTTAAAAACCTTTATTTACTATCGTTTATACATTTATGAAATCATACATAGGTGTTTAATATATCATCAATCAACATAATACGTATATTCAACCACAAATCATAATTGCTGATCCCTGCGCGATTCAACAATAGGAATTATCACCCAACCTACCGGAGCATCCCATGTCCGACCGACTCAACCTCCTTTTCATCATGCCGGACCAGTTGCGTGCTGATTTTCTCAGTTGCTACGGCGCGAATTTTATCGAAACGCCGCATATAGACGGTCTGGCGGCGCGGGGCGTACGCTACGAGCGTGCCTATTCGCCCTCACCGATTTGCGTGCCCGCCCGGGCGATGTTGCTCACAGGCCGTAATGCGATCCAGACCGGGGTGCTCACCAACGAACACTATCTCCGCCCTGATCTGGGCGACTGTGGCATCCGCACCTGGCCAGAACAACTCAGCGAGGCCGGTTATGCTACGGCCGCCATCGGCAAGATGCATTTCTATCCGTGGGATATCGGCCTGGGGTTTCAGCAGCGGGTGGTGTGCGAGGACAAGCGGTGGCTTCTGATCGAAGATGATTACCAGAAACACCTGAAGGAAAACGGCTATCGCAAGCTGCACGGCAACGAGCACGAAGGCTATCATGAGAACAAGGGCGCCATTGTCCACAAGATACCCTGGGCACATTCGTGGGACCATTTTGTCGGGGATGCGGCCTGCAAACATATCCGCAACCATCCGCAGGACCGGCCTTTCGCGATGATGGTTGGATTTCCAGGTCCGCATTGTCCGTACGATCCCAATGCTGAATATCTGGAGGCCTTCGATGAGGCGGACATGCCCGATCCCATTCCCGAAGTCCCTGGGAATACAATTCGCCTCAGAGAGCAAAATGTGGATGGCAACCGGCGGCCCTGGAACGGCGTGGACTACAGCGAATTTACCGATGCGCAGAAACGGAAAATCCGTGCCCACTACGCCGCGCTCGTCAAGCAGATTGATGATGAGGTCGGAGCTATCCTGGCGTCATTAGAGGAGACCGGTCAACTGGATAACACGCTCATCATATTTTCCAGCGACCACGGTGACCATCTGGGCGATCATAATCTCATCGGCAAAGCCACGTATTACGAAGCCAGTATCAAAGTACCGTTGATCGTATGCGGTCCCGGGATTGAACAGGACAAGGTCTCTCACCATCTCGTCAGTATCGGCGATATCACTGCTACGCTGCTGAAGGCCGGCGGCTGTCCTCTGCCCGGTTATCTGGATGCCCGTCCACTGCCCGATCTTGGTGTTGCCGATGTGCAGCCGCGGGACCGCATCATCGGGTTTCTATCTTCAGGCTGTATGCACTTCGACGGGACGTGGAAGCTGGTCAAATATACCACAGGAGAAACGTTGCTGTTTAATTTACAGGAAGACCCCACCGAGCAGTACAACCGCATCGACGATCCCGACTGTCAGGCCGTCTATCGCCGTCTGGATACGGTCTTGACGCAGGAGATGCTGCGATCAATCACCGACAGCCACCACGAAAAACGCGTGGCCTATACCGCGTTGTATGATGAAGAGGAATTTGGACAGAAGGGATGGCAGCGTGTCTATCCGCAGCCGTTTCAGAGCCAGTAAAAGTTCAAATTCCGGTTGACGCGTTCAACATTATGTATGGTCGAAAGTTGTTTCCGCATGTATCTTGAAAACGCATTCGTTGCGTTGTATACTTCAAATCGAATCGCCCGCAGAAGCGGGCGAACCGCGCAGGTACGGCCATAAAGAATCGTGTCGATTTTGAACTCGAGTTCAAAATTGAAAACCGAATTAACAATGAGGATGAAAAGGAGTAATCTTGTCTATTAAAACAGCAGTCATCGGGGCGGGCGTCATGGGTAAATGTCACCTGGACCAGTTGATTCAGATGGATGATGTTGAGGTGGCCGCCCTGGTAGATCCGCATGAACCGGCTACGCGAGCGGCTGCAGAGAAATATCACATTTCGGCGACCTATGGCGATATCGAGGCCATGCTGACGGATATTCATCCCGAGTATGTGGTCGTTGCCTCACCGGTCCGGTATCATGCAGTCCAGGCTATAGCCGCCTTCAACGCCGGAGCCCACGTGCTGGTGGAAAAACCGCTGTGCATGTCGATGGAAGAGGCCGCGGCCATCAAAGCGGCGGCCATCAAAGCCGGTCGGTTGTTTACCATGGGTTTTCAAATGCGACAACACCGGGGGTATCGCGCTCTGGCTGAATTTCTCGCCGAAGGCAAGCTGGGCCAGGTCTATCACAGCCGGGTGTGGGGCGGTCATGTGATGAATTATCCCTGGGGTCGGTATTTTCATAAGAAAGAGGAATCCCTGGGCGGTGTCGTTGTCGCCACCGTGGTGCATCCGCTCGATGCCCTGTACTGGATTCTCGGTGCGCCTGAACCGATGTCCGTCAGCGCATCCGTCTTCTGCAAACTCAATAAAATGCCCAATCCACCTATTAACTTTGAGGGAACGGTCGATGAGGTTTCCGTGGAGGATTTCGCCCACGCGCACGTACGGTTCGTCGATGGATCATCCATGTCGATCGAGGGCAACTGGCTCATGCATCCGACCCAGCGCAGCATGGGTTTTGAGATTCATGGCCTGCTGGGCATGGGGCGCAGTATCACGCCGCATGTGGAACTGGAAGACGGTAAGGAGATTATCCCCCACGAGTTCAAGGAACAAACCGGCTGGGGCGACCAGACCCGACTGGAACACGAAGAATTTATCGCGGCGATCCAGGGGCATGGCAAACCGATGGTCTCCTTCCGCGAAGCTTTAAACGTCCATAAAATCATGACCGGCCTCTACGACTCCGCTGAGCAGGGCTGTGAGGTGGTTTTTTGAAAGAAGGGTAAGAGCGGATGAAAGGATGGAAGGATGGAAGGATGGGGGATGTTAGGGAAAACTGATCTACCTCCACCTCTCCATCCTTCCACCCGAGGTTGACACCCACGTTCAACCATGCCCCTGAAGCTTACAATTGTCCATTCTGCATGATTGTGCAGGGGTCGCGCATGCTGATCTTCTTACGCGGCCTTCAGATATGGTCTATCGAACGGATCAGGTGACCACGTTTATCAGTTCGCATCAGTGGTCGAATAACCGGAGGCATGTGATTATCAGGAGGCATTCATGTACGACACGCGATATTACGATCTCGCGAAGGTGCTGGTAGGGCATTCGACGCAGATTCAGTCGAATGAGAAGGTGCTTATTGAAGCGTTTGACATTCCCGATGATATGGTGATTGCGCTGATACGCACGATTCGGGATGCGGGCGGCGTACCGCTGGTGACCATCAAACATCAGCGACTCATGCGGGAGTTGATCCATGCCGGCGATGCGATCGCCATGCAGACCATCGGCGCGTATGAATCTCATCGTATGGAGCAGGTCCAGGCCTATATCGCCCTGCGTGGCAGTCATAATGTCATGGAGATGTCGGATGTGCCGGGTGAGGCGATGCGTTTGTACGAACAGCACTGGCTCAAGCCGGTCCACTACGATATTCGGGTGCCGAAGACCAAATGGGTCGTCCTGCGGTGGCCGACGCCGTCCATGGCGCAACAGGCTAATTCAAGCACCGAAGCCTTTGAGAATTTCTATTTTGAGGTATGTACTCTGGATTACAGCAGGATGAGACAGGCCATCATGCCGCTCAAAGAATTGATGGACCGCACGGACCAGGTGCGCCTTACGAGTGCCGGTACCGACCTGACATTCAGTATCAAGGACATTCCGAGCGTGGGCTGCTCAGGCGACCGGAACATCCCGGATGGCGAATGTTTTACCGCGCCGGTACGTGACTCAGTCAACGGCGTCATTCAGTTCAACACGCCGACGCTGTATCATGGGATGACGTTTACCGACGTCCGGTTACGTTTTGAAAATGGCCAGATTGTGGAAGCCACAGGCAACCGCACGGAGAAGCTAAACGAGATTTTCGACACAGATGACGGCGCCCGGTACATCGGCGAGTTCGCCATTGGCTTCAACCCGTATATCACCACGCCCATGCTGGACATTCTCTTCGACGAGAAGATCGCCGGCTCCTTCCACTTTACGCCAGGACAGGCCTACGAGGAGGCCGACAACGGCAATCGCTCCGTCGTTCATTGGGACATGGTCATGAGGCAGACCCCGGATAACGGCGGCGGTACGATCGAATTC
>CAJXCW010000259.1 GCA_913051705.1 uncultured bacterium | reverse complement strand
TTATGAATTATGAATTATGAATTATGAATTATGAATTATGAATTATGAATTATGAATTATGAAACGCAGCATACTCGCTGGAACCCACAGGGGTCAGCAATTATGCTGGGCAATTTATTCTTTGGTTTTGTTTTGTTCCCTGTAATGCCATAATTTGGCGTATTTGGTGAAAACATAGCAGGCGGACAGGACACACAAAATCAATCCTTGTACGCCGTCAAGAAAACCGCGTTTTATGATATACATTTTTATAAACGAATAAATCGGACGTCCGATGAGATCTGTCAAATGGCAACTATAGTTCGACTGGAATAACTCACGGGCCGCCAGGGTGGTATACTTATTAAATTTAATAAAATAATGATCGAGAGAAGTGTCGGTATAATGTATCAAGGGAGATTTCAGATGGGCGGTGGGACCGTCAATATATACGGATTCGTGGACCAGATTTTCTGAGAAACGAGCACCTTCTTTTTTAAATAATCGAATAACATAGCCGGGATACCATCCGCAATGTTTAATCCATCGTCCCAGAAAAATAGCCTTCCGGGCAATATAATATCCGGTCACTCCCCCTGTTTTTGTTACTTCTTGTATTTCCTCTTGTAATGAGGGTTGGACCCGTTCATCCGCATCCAACCATAAAATCCAATCTCCAGTGGCCGCCTCGAGAGCTATCATCTTTGTACCGCTATACCCTTTCCAATCCGTTTCTATGATCCGGGTTGCATACGCTCGGGCAATGGATAGTGTTTTATCCGTACTACCGGAATCAACCAGGATTATTTCGTCAGCGAAACGGACGCTCTCCAGGCAATCTTTTATCTGTGCTTCTTCATTTTTAGTAATGATGATGATGGACAGAGACATGATTTTGGTAGCGTCTTAATGCTCCGGGGAGGCTTCAATATTCACAGCTAGACCAATGCCTTCCGGTTCTCGAACAGAATCAACCATATTCTTTACTTCCTGCGTTGGTCCGGGAAATAGCGGCGTAAGAGTCAGTGTCACGAGGAAATTTAAGAGCATGCCGAATGTGCCGATGCCCTGAGGATTGATTCCATTGGCAAAGAGTCCGAATGTCCAGGGTTCCATGTCGAAAAATATACAGGCGATGATATAAAACCCCGTGAAACCGATTCCCGCAAGCATGCCGCAAATGGCGGGTATGGTCCCCACCCGTTTGTTGAATATGCCCAGAACAATGGTTGGGAAAAAGCTGGCTGCTGCCAGGCCGAAAGCAAACGCAACGACCTGGCTGACAAAAGCGGGCGGATAAATTCCAAAAATACCCGCCACCACGACGGCAATACCGATCACACTGCGTCCCACCAGGAGCCGTTGTTTTTCAGTCGCTGCGGGATTAAGCACACGATAGTACAGATCATGAGCGACGCTCGAGGAGATAACCAGCAGGAGACCACTGGCGGTGCTTAACGCCGCGGCCAAACCGCCGGCCGCAACCAGAGCAATGATCCAGCTTGCCAGTTCTGCCATCTCGGGCGTGGCCAGAACAATGATATCCCGATCCGGTCCGGTCAGACCGCGCTGACGAAGGAGAGGGCGCGCATCTTCACCCCGTTCCCCATCCGAATCTACCCATTGCTGATGGGTGACACGGATAGACGTCATTTCTGTCGCGGGGATGGCCCCGGTACGGAAAATCTCGTTGTCCTCACCGGCGGAATAACGCATGATGCCGTCCCCATCATCAAACCAGAGGATCAATCCGGTTTTTTCCCAGTTCTCGAACCATGCGGGGAGCTCGTCCGCCTGTGTGCCGTTCAGACTATTCAGCATATAAAATCTGGCAAACGCTGCGGTGGCCGGCGCCGTTAAATAGAGAAAAGAAATAAATAGCAACGCCCAGAAAGCGCTCCATCGTGCAGCCTGCACCGACTTCACTGTATAAAAACGAACCAGAACATGCGGTAATCCGGCGGTGCCGACCATCAAGGCCAGGGCTACACAGAATACATTGACTTTATCCCAGTTTCCCGTAAACGTATCGGTATATCTTCCAAAACCAAGGTCTGATTGGATCTGGTTCAATTTCTCCAGAAGATAGACGCCGGATTGTCCGGCGATAGAGGTATCGAGGGTACTGCCCAGACCGATCTGCGGCAGGGGTTGACCGGTTAATTTAATACTTATGGCGATGGCAGGTATCAGGAAAGCAGTGATTAAAACCCAATATTGAGCGACCTGTGTCCATGTGATCCCCTTCATGCCGCCCAGAGTGGCATAGATAAAAACGATCGTCATGCCGATGACTACCCCTACGTTGATATCGACTTCTAAAAACCGGCTGAACACGACGCCGACCCCGCGCATCTGTCCTGCAACATAGGTAAAACTTATAAAAATGGCGCAAAGCACCGCTACGAACCGGGCGATATTGGAATCATAGCGGTCCCCCACGAAGTCGGGCACGGTATAATGGCCGAATTTGCGAAGGTAAGGGGCCAGAAGCAACGCCAGAAGCACATAACCGCCGGTCCAGCCCATGAGATAAATACCGCCCGAATAGCCCATCGTGGATATTAATCCAGCCATGGAGATAAAAGAGGCCGCACTCATCCAGTCCGCAGCGGTAGCCATACCGTTTGCGGCAGCCGGGATACCTCGACCCGCGACATAAAACCCTTCGGTGTCACGAACCCGGCTTCTCCAGGCGATGAAAAGATACAATCCAAAGGACAAGCTGACAAATATATACGTCCACGATTGAACTGACATGGTCAGAATTTATTCCTCTGGATGAGATGGTTGAATTTCCTGGTGGTGCCTGGCATCCAGTCTGTTCATCACAAGGCAATATACCAGGATCAAAAGAACGAAAATGATAATGCTGCCCTGGTGAGCAAACCAGAAACCAAGCGGATAACCGGATCCGAAAAGCTGGAATTGGTTCAACCAATCGGCGATCAGGATGCCCGCCCCCAGGCCACCGGCCGCCCAGACGACCAGTAGGATCAACATGGTCCGCAGGTTGGACTTCCAGTAGCGTGTTAAGGCAGACTGTTTTTCAGACGGCCCCAGATCCGGTGTTTTACTCTGCACATCTTCCGACACGATCAACCTCCCGATGCTATTCCTTTACCACGCTCAGGAAAACTTCCACATAGAGCGCAGGGAAGATGAAAGCCACATACTTTTCCCAACGCCGCGGGAACCAGTTTGCCAGCAGACTGATACCCAGGACTTTATATAGATCCGTGAAGATCAATTTATGTCGCTTCAATCTGAATCGCCCACTATTGCAAAGGTGGGTAAACGTAATATACCCGAAATGATGCAAATGTGTCATATCGCCATAGGATAGCTGAGAGGTATAATGCGGTGTGACGATACGAATGGTGGCATCCGGCTGCGCGAGGCGATAGACCTCATCCATCGCTCTAGCAGGGTGTTGTATATGTTCGATGATATGAGACATCTCGATATGTTTAAATTGATTATCCTCAAACGGATACGGATACACATCCAGATTATGGACCACATCCACATGCGACGCGGCATTAATATCTACCCCGATGCTGCCCTCCAACTTTTGAAAAGGACCGCAGCCCAGATCAAGTATATCAACCATAATAGTTTATATTTTTCTTATGAGTCGCGTAGAATAGGTGGGGCAGAAGTGTATACGAAGAACGGCGGATTGTCAAGCGAAAACCACTTCAAGAAACAATTACTCGAAAAGCGTAAATTCATCCTTTGTTGTCGAGTTTCTCGCTCGCTATCATCCATTCTGTCAGGCGAAAAGGGGTTTGTTTGAAGGGATCATGGACCGTTCTGATATCGAAGTTGTCGTCCAGGATGGTTTTGAGGTGATTCCCTCACTCACACCGCAAGGCATCCACCGGATTGGCTCCGGCGGTTTTCAGGGCATGATACCCCACCGTAAGCAGCGCCATCGCCAGGAGAGAAAAGCCGGCCAGGATAAACAACACCTCGCTGATATCTACCTGATAGGCAAATTGCTGCAGCCACCACAGAATAATCAGATAGACCACAGGCCAGGCGACCACATTGGCCAGGGTCACAAGGACCAGCATCTCGCTGGATAAAAGGCGTACCAGACTGGGTGTGGACGCGCCAAGGACCTTACGGATGCCGACCTCTTTGGTCCGGCGCGCCGTCATGTGGGCCGTAAGCCCTAATACCCCGAGGCAGGCGATCAAAATGGCGACGAGGGACAGGATGAGTGTGATCCGGCTGAGCCGGTATTCAACGTGGTACATCCGCTTGAATACATCATCCAGAAAAGTGTAATCGTACGGGATGTGAGGGATGTATTCCTGCCAGACCTGTTCTATATAGGCCATTGTCTCATCGAAATTCTGCGGCTGCACTTTAATGTACATGAATCCGCCATAAATATCCGTCCATAGCAGCAACACAAGAGGCTCTAAGGGCTGCCGCATCGATTCGATCTGAAAGTCGTTGACCACCCCGACGACATCGCACAATCCATCACTACCCGCGTTTGCATCATACGTGAACTCAATCTGCCTGCCGACCGCTTCCTCCGGTGAGGCCCAACCAAGAGCGGCGACGGCGGACCGGGTCAGGATCACTTTCCCCGCGGTCCCATCGTGAGGCACCATCGCCTCGTTGAACATTTCCCCGGCCACCGGTTCAAGACCAAAGGTTTCCACGAATCCGGGCAGTACAGGAAAAGTTTTAGCCGGTGAGGCTGATACAAAAGAGCCACCGGGATGGGTAATATGGGAGGGACGACCCAGCCTTTCACCGGGATAGAACCCCGTTCTGGTCGCATCCACGATATGCGCATTTTGCTTGAGGGCACGTCGGATAGGATGGTAGAGCGGCCCCATCTCACCACCGATGGATTTTGTAATAATCACCTGATCCGGATGCAACCCGAGACGCTCGTTCTGCATGTAGTCGACTTGCCGCCACAGGGCGCCCGTGCCGATCATCAGTACCAGGGCAATTACAAACTGCGCTACGACCAGCACGCGCCTCAACCCGCTGGAAGTTGTGTGGCCGGCCATCAGCCCCTTTAAGACGACCAGCGGCTGGAAGGCGGACAGATACAGGGCCGGATAGCTCCCCGCCAGCAATCCGGTAAGGAGTACGACGACCATTATTCCTCCGATGACAGTCCCATCGGCAAGCAGATCCATTGAGATAGACTGTCCCGAAAGCGTGTTAAACTGTGGCAATAAGAGGACCGCGCCTATCAGGGCCAGAGCGCCTGATAGGACAAATAGGGCCAGGGCCTCACAAAGAAATTGCCCGACAAGCTGTCGGCGGTCAGCGCCTACCACCTTGCGCATTCCGATCTCTTTCAAGCGCGTGGCGCTGCGTGCGGTGGTCAGATTCATAAAATTCACCGCCGCCATGATGATAAGGAACACGGCGATACCGCCAAGGAGATAGAGCGTGGAGACATCGCCCGGCGTCCCTGTCTCGTTGGTCAGCTTAGAATACAGGTGAATATCCGGGACGGCTTGGAGTTCTGCACGTCTCATCGTAATGGAGCTATGTTTAGCGACCAGATCGGGTACTTTTGATTCGAGTATATGCTCATCGGCATTGGGAGAAAGCAGCACGTAACTGTACATGTTATACCAGCTCCAGTTATCCATTATCAGCTTGTCCAGAGGCGGCGCGATGAAAAAGTCCGACTGTAGATGAGATTGCGCCGTTGGATTATGCATAACGCCGGTGACCGTCATCTCAGCCCAACCATTATCTGCGATAATCACCTTCCCCATTGGATCATCCAAACCGAAATATTTAGCGGCGATGGCTTCGGTAATAACCACGGTTGAAGGGTTCGCCAACGCGGTCTCAGGATTGCCTTTGACCAGGGGAAATGTGAACAGGTCGAATAAGGCGCCCGATACCTGAAACGCCCGGTATTCGTAGAACACTTTGTCTTTGTATCTCATCAACCAACCGGTGCCGGTCGGCACCAGACTGACGGCGGTCTCCACTTCCGGGAATTCGCGTGCCATAGCCGCCCCCAGCGGCAAAGGCGTTTTGGCGTTGTTATCCAGAACCACTCTGTAGATCCGATTCGGCTGTGGATGGTGGCGGTCGTAACTCCGTTCATACTGGATATACAGCCCGATCAGGATGGCGCACAGCAGCCCCAGCGATAGCCCGAAGATATTGATCAGGCTATGTAAGGCGTCTTTGCGGAGGTGACGGATTGCGATGGTGAGGTAGTGGTGTAGGATGAGGGAGGGCCTTTTAGGATGTAATACCTATTTATGAATTATGCATTATGAATTAAAACCTTATTGTTTTCAGGCAATAATAAACATTTTTATATGGGCTTTAGTCAGATAAATGGTATAATTGCATGAAAAGTAAACGGATTCGGCCGGGTTGTCAATTACACATCGGCTTGGTGGTGGTGCAACGTCTGCGGACGTCGGAGCGCCATCGAACCACACCGGTGATCATGTTGACCGCCGAGACCGAACTGAATACCAAAGTGAAAGGTCTTGATGCCGGCGCAGATGATTATATCACCAAGCCGTTTTCGCAACGGCTGCTATTGGAACGCATCCGCACCATTTTGCGGCGTCACGAAAAGCTCGCCGCCAACAGCAACGACCCCGAGGCCGTCGCGCCTCCCCTGGTGCGCGGCGATCTGATACTGGATGCCAACAGACATCTCTGTTCCTGGAAAGGCGCGACAATCGATTTGACCGTAACGGAATTCCTGATCGTTCAGGCGCTGGCGGCACGGCCCGGCCATGTCAAAAGCCGCGACCAGTTGATGGACGCGGCCTATGGCGAAAGCATTTATGTGGACGACCGGACCATCGACAGCCATATAAAAAGGCTACGCAAGAAGTTTAAGGCATCGGATGACGAATTCTCCGAAATCGAAACGCTTTACGGTATCGGTTATCGATACCGGGATGGGTAATCTCGGTTGACCGGGCGGACTGAAAATCCGCCGGAGACGCATAACGAAAAGCGCCAACCGGCATTGCATTCCCGGACCGTCGGTCGCCGCCGGCGTCATGGCCGACTGGTATCGCCCCTGACGCGCCGCATCCTCACCGTCAACATGGTCGCGCTCGGCATGCTGGTCGGTGGATTGCTGTATCTTGGCCAATATGAAGACGGGCTCATCGAGGCGGAATTGGACGCGCTCCGAACCCAAGGCGAGATTTTCGCGGGCGCGCTTGGCCAGGGCGCGGTCGGGACCGGCGTGGATGGATCACAATCCCTGTTGCCGGAAGTCTCGCGGCAATTGCTGCGGCGTCTCACCGAGCCAACCCGGACCCGGGCGCGGCTGTATGACAGCAATGGCGATTTGGTGGCCGATAGCCGGTTTTTGAAGGGCCAGGGCGGAAGCGTCGAGGTGGAGGATCTGCCGCCACCGGAATTCGAAAGCGGAATTCGGAATTCGAAATCGCCAAATTCAAATTCGAATTCCATTTTCCGCCAGGACATACTGTTTTCCAACTGTAGTTTTCCCTCGCTTTCAAAAGGTAAGTGTGGTGAGGATGGAGGAACCTCCTCGCAAACACCAAGTGGTGGAG
>CAJXCW010000258.1 GCA_913051705.1 uncultured bacterium | reverse complement strand
ATTCGATTCCTTCTCCTCGGCTACCTCATCGTGTCCGGACACCTCCTGATTCGATTCCGCCTCTTCCTGATTCGATTCCTTCTCCTCGGCTACCTCATCGTGTCCGGACACCTCCTGATTCGATGCCTGCTCTTCCTGCTTCGATGCCTGCTCTTCCTGCTTCGATTCGCTTCCTTCATCTTTGGACGCAGGCATTCTTCTTCTGCCTTCATATAACTCCAGAAAAACCCCGATAGACTCGTCGGATATATATGTTTTACCCGCCATCTTATGAAATTCCAATTTGCCTTCGTTGCAATACTCGGCAATCTGGCGGGGTGTTTTTTTTAATTGCGATACGGCTTCTTCGAGCGTAATCCATTCCGAATCTGACATCGTACCAACCCTCCAAAAATGAGACTATATCCATATATAACATGGTCATATGGGAATATACATTTTTTATTCTCAAATGCAATTCTGATCCCTGTTTAAAAAATCGTTCGTGTGCATTATTTTTACAGGTGTTCTGCAGAAGCAGAGGATCAACGGTGCGCCAGGTCCATTACATGCGGTAGAGGAGGCTATATCGTGTGTTTACGGCAGATCAGGTCGGATCAGACAAAACTACAGTAAGATCCTGATGTTGAATCTGATAAAGAGCAAGAAAAAGTTGTTTCACTCTATCCGACATTTCATGCCGTGCGCCGCCGCTCACGACAATGCCCAGGACCTTTTTGTCATCGTAAAAAATGGCATAGTCATTCAACTTCAAAGGCATCTCGAAAGCGTCGGTAATATCTTGATATTCCCCTAAACGAGTATAGCCTATTTCCACAAGTTGACTCTCGATATCTACGAAGACATCAGCAAGTCAGATACGACAATCTGTTGAACCGCCGAGGATTTGTATGGGGATACTCGACCTGGAAACGATATCAAAGTATCGGGCTTCAATCTTGCCGTCTTTAAGTCGTTTCAACATAAAGGATATACAGCTATCAAACCCCAACAATTCCAGACCGGCCAGAAGATCCTGTTCTTCATGATGATGGAGAGACAGGGCACCCAGAAAGAAATAATCTTTCACATCAACACCCAGATCTACGGCACGGGACACGATGGCACCAAGCCATTCGTCAGGTACGGACAGTTCTATTTTCGCCATGGTAAATTACCGGGTTAAAGTGGCATTCATCCTCTTTCATATTAGGATACAACTGTTCGTCCGGAACGGATGTGATGAAGCTCACTCATAGAGGCACTCATGCCTCAAAAAACGTCACCCGCAATCTGTCTGCCATCGACACGAATCTGCAACTTGACACTCAAAAGCGCCTTGGCAAACACTTCCACCTTATGTTCCTCTGTGCCATCATGCAGAGATGCGCCAAGTATACATATCTTGTTCAGGGAAACTCTTCTCAGGCTTCTATCTTTACAATCACCGTCGATATATAATCTGGCATCCTGAGTCCAGGTACTGAAGACCCTGATTTCATGCCCCCTGAATTCGGCTATGCATTCTACACCGTTCATCCGCCCCTCTTCATTATTCTTCTTAAAAAGTGTCCGCAAGAGTATACACACACGAACGTATTTGTCAAATATTCAAAGTTATTTTCTACCCAGCACGCACCGGCTACAGTCCTTATTCCGGCAGGTGGCATGATCGATTTGAATCAACGCCTGCTGTAATATGGCTTTATCTATAAATTTAACTCGATCTGGTTTTTTTGGAAACAAAAACCTGCTCATCTGCCGAATGGTTCGGTTGTCTGATAACCGGGGATATTGTTTATAGGCCTGTCTGACCAGCTTCATCTGATCTTGCTGTTCAGATTGTTTGGCCAGGGCATATAAAAAGGGTAGAATGGCATTGATAATCATCTCTTTATGCCGACTTAAACCAATCAGCGATGATCTACCGATATGCATCTCTGCGCCAAAGACGGCATGCGTCAGCCAGTAATCTTCTGCAGAGGGTACGACATATTGTTTGAGTTTTCCTGTTATCTGTTGTATCAGTCGCTGCGGGGATCGACTGTTTTCCATAATTTCCACGAACGGGACATCCAGGCCGTGATCCAGGCCAGCGGAAATGAGATAACTCATACCAGCCAGTCTCACGGTCGGAAAATTGAATGAGCGCAAGCGAAAAAAAGCCAGTCTTTTTCGTCCATGGACCGAATGGATAATTCAGGGCCATAAGTCCCCCATCTGGCTTCAAGCTCCTGAACATATGGATGATCCCCTATGGTGGATGAAGCCGTCAGTCGTTGGGAGGGTAATAAGCCTGCCGCTCCAATCAGCACCGCCTGTATAGCCATCGTACGTTGATCGTCTTTTTCCCGGTCGATGCATATTCGAATCCATTCGATAGGGAGACACCTGGCTAACTCATGAAAGGATTCGGTGTTTTTGGCGTATCCGGCGGTTCGCATCAAATTTTCATATAGGGTTTGCTCCGGTGAGACACGGATCATACGGCGAGAAATGCCTTCTGATTTAGCTTCGAATCGAGCATGACCGGCCTCATATAGCCTATCCTGTATTTCTTGTAAATCGGCCCCATGGAGAATCGATCGGCATGGATAGTCCATTTTTTTACCAGGTCGCTGTTTATGGTGGTATCTGTTTTTAATCCGGTTTAGACTTTCCTGGAGATATTCCGAAAGAACCAGCGTGGGGATATATTGTCTGTTCTGTTTTCTGATAGACGACAGATTCTCCTCATTCCCCATGACAACATGTAACACCACGGTATCATAGCGGGGATCTTTTTCATGGCCGTGACGCCGCCAATCAGATGGCCTGATATGTATTTCGACATCGCCTTTTAGACGTGTTCCAGGACCATAGGAGAGTTCAGCGCCCAGAAAATCCGGACCACTGTCGGTATTCATGATGCCGGGATGGTAGACCCGAACGGTACGGCCATCTGTAAGTTTGAGGCGTTTGATCGAGGCACATAATCCTGCCATATTTGCCATATCAAAGCTTCTGCTATATCAGCATCCGCTATACGAAACATAATGATCCTTTCCCGTTAAGGTGCCTGCCCGGATTGTGGGTAGCGTTGTGGATAAGACCAAAAAAAACGGCTTTCTAACATCAGTCGAAAGCCGTCTTGAAATCTCGTATTTTTTTGATACATCGTCGGAGGGATTATCCAACAATCGCGGAATACTACCTTGACCAGAAGAGCTCATTTCTAAGCCTGAGATTGGTGTTTCTCAACCGCGTTGCCAGGACGGTAGCCAGGTTTCTCATAACGATATGTCCGATCCGAGGATATTCTTCCATGATTTTTCGAATATCATCGCTTTTGATTTCCAGGACGGTGGTGTCTTCCACGGAAAATGCCCTCGCTGAGCGCGGCGAACCGTCTACAAGCGCCAATTCTCCCACGATCATGCCGCTTGTAGCCAACTCGAGTCGTTCCGAGCGTCTACCCGGTCCGTTGGGCAGTGCTACCTCTATACTGATCCGCCCTTTGCATATGATATAAAGCTCCGACCCTTTACTGGCTTCACTGAATATTTCTTCCCCTTCTTTAAATTGGCACTCATGACAAATCGGTGAAATCACCTTGAGTTCCTCGTCGGTCAGTCCTTCCGAAAAGGCGGTCTGTCGTAACATATCTGAGTAATCGTTGGTCATGAAATGACCTCCTTATAAACTCTTCAGCGATACGTCATGTATCCAATAAGATGAGTATCTGATATTCGAACGGCGACCTTCATTAAAATAATACTATCCTATGATCCGGAACTATCTATTCTTTATTGATGTGTACGTTCAAATTTTAGAATATATTGGTTAATCGCCAACCAGTCTCCCGATTCCTGTTCAACAGGGTGAAATGCGATTTCGAAACCGCCATCATTTTGCGGATTGGCTTCAGTAATCAACCCGGATATTGTCAGGTTTTGATCCTCGTCGTTCAAGGTCAATTCACAGCGCAACAATCGGCCTGGCTCCATATGGTCTGTGGCTATAAATTTAAAGAGCCGCTTGCCGATCATCTTTACAGGTTCTTCCACGGTGTCCAGTACGCGCATATCGACCATATCGTCATGCGGGATGAGTACGGGATCGGTTTTAACCATATACTCGTGATAGACTCTATTCGCGCCTTCTCGTTTGCCCAGATAAAGGGCCTGATCCGCTGCCTCAATCAAAACCTCTGCCTCACCGATTTCTCCCATGTATTCTGCAATGCCGCCTGTGGTCGTAATCCGAATGCCTTCCGGCGGTCCCGACGGGACATGAACAACGGTTTTTTCAAAGGCATGACGAATTCGGTTCGCAACAATGAGGGCGCCTTCGTGATGGGTCGTCGGCATCAACACCAGAAATTCATCTCCGCCGTATCGTCCTACTACATCGGACTGACGCGTATACTCTTTGAGTATGAGGGCGAATTCCCGCAGAACCGCATCTCCTGCCATGTGGCCATACTCGTCATTACATTGTTTAAATTTATTCAAATCATAAAGAATAACGGTCCCGCCGCGACGGTAACGACGATCTTTGGTCAGCTCCCAACTGACCTGTTCGCGAATGTACCCTGCATTGAATACCCTCGTAAGCCCATCCCGTATGGCGGATTGTGCTATCCGTTCATAATCCAGAACATCGATGACTTTCGCCCGGTTAATGTATTCGCCTTCCGCGCTGATCAGTAAATAGTCAAGCAGCGCCACCGTAATATTGACAGGACGCCCTAAACTTTGAGATAACGTATGCAAGTGTTGACAGGCGGATTTCCACAAGGCTGCCGCTTCTAATGGTCCGATCTTGATGTTGGCGAGAATAGACAGGATCTCTGCATAGGTTTCCAGGCCATGTTGATCTTCCAGGCGGCGGACCTCATTTTCGAGATCGGCTATATCATTTTTATCCTCAATCACTCCGAGGAGTATTTCGTGCAAGGTCATCTGATCATGATCCACGCCTGCCCCCTATTCAATGCAAGATGCATTGAGGCCCTTAGAATAGATCCCGATGAAAAAAGATAAGTACACGGGGCTTGGCCGCCGTGGTATGTAAATTTTGGGCGACGGTAAGCGTAACTTTCAGTATATGGCTTGATAAAGATAAACCCAGGCCGGCGTCACTTCGCAAATCGGTATATTTGAACGGTAGAGCCAGACCTACGCGGGGATTAACGCGTTCCAGCAGCACCGGATGAGCCGGGTTGTTACGACCGGAAGTCGGGTTGAAATAGGCGGTCCCGGTGTCGAAAAAAGTCAGCAGGTCGAGATGCCATTTTATCAACGATTCGGATCGGAATGTTTTGAGAGGCAACCGATAGTCCACATTGGCTATAAACAATCGATCTCCAGCCAGCTCAAAATCTCCAAATCCTCTTAATCCATTAATAGCGCCTAAGACATAAGTCCGTTGAAGCGGAAGCGGAGAGTCGGAGCCCGCGATTTTTGCGCGTATATCCAGTTGGTGTCTGCCCCAGGCATTCTTAAGGCGGCCGGTAAAATCGTACCGGGTATATTCAGATTGCGGAGCTGAAATCGCCCGTTCAATCAGGGCATCAACATACCAGCCTGTGCCATTTTGGATTTTATCCAGTTCGAAATGCAGTGTCAGGCTGTGGATATCTCCTTCATCAATGTCAGGATTGAGTCTGAACCCGCGATTGCCACCGAACAGGGTAGAAGGCGCTTGATTAGAAAGATTAAAAAATCGATCATGTAAATAGGACAATCGCACCGAACTTTTTTCTGATAAACGCTGCTGCGCATAGAACGTGGCGCCCTGCTTGAGATAGTAATTGTAAAAGTCATTTCGGGTAACAAAGGCGGCCAAAGAATTAAGATAGGGCGGCATATGCCATCTGTCGGCTGTATCCATCATCTTATATCCTGAGATTCCCAGGCGTAATGTATATTTTTCGAATAAAGGTTCTTCGAGTGTCGCTATAAAGTCCAGATAACCATGATTACTCTTTACCGTGGGGATAAAAACAGTGCCTGTAATTTTCGGATACCAGGCTGGAGTACGTGGCTCCAATCCTATAGTAAGGGCAAAATCATGCCCGCGAACACGGGTAAACCGCCAGCCAGCTGGTTTGATACGAAAAGCGAGAGGACCAGGCTGGTCGAGTTTTACTTCTAATTGTCCGGATGAGGTCCTGGTAATAAGATAACGATCGGACGTATTTGTTCGTCGGCCAGAGATACGGGCATGGCGAGAGGCATAGATATACCCACCGCCCACGATCAAATTTCCCGTAACAACGGCATCTCGTTGCAGTGAAGCACTGCCGTTGAGCACAATAAGATCACCGGTCACCGTTCCGCTGACGAATAAGGTGCCGTCAACGACCACCAATGGTCCGGCAACGCTTTCACCTCGAGCAATAAGAACATCGCCATATTTCACTGTCGTACCGGCCCGGTTTATGAGAGACTCAATCTGAACACGAGAAAGGGCGACTTGTGCAACAGAGTCGATAGGCGTCGCGCTAAACACCGGGTGGGGACAATGGATTATGAAAATTCCAATAATAAGATAGCTTATTCTGCAAATGAAATAATGAGGGTCACGCCCTCTTTTGTTAGTATCAATAGGTGACATCATTTTCATGAGTTTGATAGGCCCCTACTATTTTTATGCAATACACTTATGTCTTGTGGGATACCAAGCTTACCAATTCACAACGTATTGTTTTTGAACAGGTTATAAATCCGCAATCCGTAATCCCCTATCCCAATGAATACAACCATATCTATGACAACGCCATAAGGTTTGTCAAGGGCTTTTCATATCCCGTGAATTTCCTTGACAAGATGTCTGAAGCCCCCCACTATCGCATCAAACATAATCACTTACAAATTTCATGGCGGCCCTGTGAATTTTGAAATATTGATCATTTATTCATGCCGAATGTGATGAAGATCACATTTTCCGGTTAACTTAATTTCATTATACTATATACTGAGTACTTATATTAAACTCCAGCTAATTAAATATCGCTCGTGACTGTAGTTTTTGCAGGATAAACACTTAAGAGGAGTTCATCGTGGGAGCCGTATTGGTGGCAGGTGAGAGCATCCGACGGGACGTTTGATGGGGTCTGGTCGACGCCGAGCAGTTTCGTCGCCAATAAGAGCGTGCCGACGGCCGTGTTGGAACCGCAAACACCTGCAACCAGCCTGCCCGTAGACTTTTCTCTTTCACAGAATTTTCCAAACCCGTTCAATCCGGCGACGCGTATCCGATTTACTTTACCCCATTCCGGCGAAGTCACGCTGATCATCTATAACATACTTGGCCAGAAAGTGCGACAGCTATTGAACAAGGCGCCCCATAGTGCAGGATCTTACACCATAGAATGGGATGGAAGAAATAGAGTAGGCCAACCTGCAAGCTCGGGAGTCTACATGTACCGTATTGAAATGAGCGATGCGGAGAAGAGGTCTTTTCAGACATTAAGAAGATGGTGTTGGTAAAATAGCAGCATATCCCCACTGAAAGCCGAAAGGGCTACTTCCGCTCCACCGCCGTTTACCGTGGCCTGTACGGACCGTTTACCGTTTCG
>CAJXCW010000257.1 GCA_913051705.1 uncultured bacterium | reverse complement strand
GAAGACGCCGAGTTTAATCTTTCTGATGTTATTCTGTTCGATATACAGGCGTATATCTTCCGCCATAAAGCCTCCAGGATAAAACAGGTGGGCAGGTGGGCACTATGTAGATAGTTCAGAGTTCCGAGCTGATAGTTCAGAGTACAGCGATAACATTCGGAACTCGGAACTATCCTGTAAGCAGGCCATTCTACCCGATCTCCTGACCAACCCCCTCTTCCAGCGCCTTATGATACACGCGTGCCGCCACAGCCATGTCCTCAATAGCCAGACCCTGAGATTCAAACAGGGTTATATCTTCAGCCGATTGCCGGCCGGGGATATGACCGGCCACCACGTCACTCAATTCACGAATTTGATCCCAGTGGATTATACCACGTTCAATAGGCATCAGCAGGTCGCCGCATTCTATTCTGGCCGTATCCTTGGAATCCACGGTAATCAAGGTGGCCTGTCTGACGACTTTGTAATCAATTTCACTGCGGATCAGCGCGTTGGACCCCGCGGCATTGATGTGGACACCGGGGCTGAGCCATTCATTGAACAGGACGGGCTCTCTTGCATTGGTAATGGTCACGATCACGTCTGCCCCACGCACCGCTTCCTCCGCAGATTCAGCGGGTTCAACAGAGACGCCTAATTCATCAGCCATCTCATCACAAAAGGTCTGCCGCCGCTCTGCATTTCTGCCATAGGCTTTTACAGACGTTATGGATCGCACCCCGCACACGGCCGCAAGCTGACTTCTGGCTTGCCAGCCGGTGCCGATGATACCGACGGTCCGGGCTTCTTCACGAGCCATGTATCTGGTGGCCACGCCACTGGTCGCGCCCGTACGGATTTGACCGAGTTTATCCGCCTCGATCATGGCCAGAAATTCGCCGGTATCCGCTTGATATAGCAGAACCACGAACCGGGCGCCCTGTCGGGTGGTGGTATACGCTTTCAGGCCGGTTATATTAAGGTCCGGTACGCCTCCCGACATCACATGCAGGACGTTATTCGGCAGACGCACTCGAGATCGCGTGATGTTGACGGCTTTGCCCTGCCCATGTAATCGTAGCACTTCTTCCACAGCTTCAAGGGCAACAGACATCGGCAACAGTTTACCTACATCCTCCTCTTTTATATAAAGCATGCTCATCTCCTGAGGTAAATCTTTCTCACCCGGGCAACCCCATCCGCCATCACTTTGAAGGAAGATTCCGCCGCCGGTTTGTCTCCAAAGTCCCCGAAAGCATCGAGCCGCCAGGCCGCTTTGGTTATATCTTTGACCGCATGATTCAAGGTCTTCATCTGCTCCTCATCCAGATTATCTCCCGGATTTTCAGCGAGAGCCAGTGCCAGGTCCTTTGCCTCGAGGGCCGGCAGATAGATTTCGTTCAGCCGACTGCGTTTAATCAGCATCTCAACGTTTTCCACCCGCTCCAACATGGCACTGAGGAGGGCTTCAGGTGAATCAGGAATGATCAACGTAGCGGTAGATGTATTCGTCGGCAGGGTACCTGAAGGATTATCTGTCTGAGAATAAGCATAAAACGCAAAATCGAATCGATCTTCTTCTTTCTGGTCCTGCTTGAACCGAATACGAATATGGAAGTCACGTTCCAGTTGTAATCGTCTGTCGGAAACGATAAACGATACGCCGTCGTCGGCATCGATCAGCAGGGTTTCTACAGGGGGACGCGTCTCATCACCATTTTCATCCCGGAATTCCTGATAGACCAACCTGGCAGACGCATGCATGGTTGTCAGAGGTTTAGAATAATTATCGTAAAGATAGAATCTGAACACACCAGGGGCCGGCATGGTCCCTTCAATATGGTGCCAGGTATCACGCGCCATGAAGAAGATGCCGCCATAGTGGGAATCGTGACTGCCATGGGGCATCTTAATCCGGCCATCGACCAGGGCCATGCCGCAAATATAGCAGGTCTGCTCATCCACTTCGGCCGTGACGGCAGGGTGCATAGGGCATAAATAGCCCTGAATAACCGAATCCGCAGGGGCATCCTGGAGATAGTTATCCGGCAAGATGTCAGAAGACATGTCCTGATTTTCGGACTGGGCAAGTACTGGGAGGCAAATGACGGATGAAAGGAAGAAAGGAAGAAGGGAGGAAAGGGGGAAAGAAAAAAATAGGGGGTAATGGGTATTGTAAATTGTGAGAAGGGATGTATACATCAAATGGCTGCGTTTCATCCTTCATCCTTTCGTTTTTATCTTTCTATTGCTGTTCATACAACGCAAGCTTTTGAATTTTTATTTTGGTTTTAATCCACCATCCCGTTACGACAACGACCTGGCCTTCGGACTTTATCAGGTCAGCCTCAAATTCCTCTACATTGGTGAAAAAAGTATCGAATCCTCGCCGGGAGACCATCATAAGCTTGCCATCGCGTCTTTCGATTGTTCCGCGCCAGGACCGACGTAAAGGGTCGACCGCATCGCCCAGTATACGGACCGACTCCTGGCGACTGCCGGTCACAGTCTGCTTGCCGGCTGGATTTACAACCGTGCCTTTGACTGTATCACCCTCAAACTGGAGGGTATATTCATATGAGCCCATGACCATGAACAGCTCATTTTCACCTCTGACTTCCAGCTCATCGATGTCATCCAGCTTACCGCTCATCTTGGACATTTTGATGTCATACTTGCCGTCTTCCATTTTTTTGATCCTCAAGATAACGGTTCGTATGCCTTCGCCCACATGACCGACTTTAACTTTTATATTCCAGTTGCCCACCGGTCCCTGAGCCGCCTGTACAGGTTGTACCGCAGCACAAAGAGCCAGCACCAGAGCAAACAGCAAAATGCGGCGCATAATATCTCCAAATAGAAAATAAACCACAGAGGCACACAGGGCTTCCGTTTGAAGTACAGCCTGTGGCCTCTGTGGTCAGCAGTTGATTCAGGTTATTCCTCGTCGCTTCCCACCGGCGGTTTGATATGATCGAACTCACCGGGTTTGAGTACCAGGTCCTTCGGATCAACTTTTTCTTTCAAAACGCGCCGGAAGTCAAACCACCCTTCCATCATCTCATCTCTGGAATCACTGCCCCAGCGGACTTCCACCTCGGGATCGGGATTCCATGGGTTGGTGGGGGAATTATCAAAATGGGCGGTGACGATCATTTTCGATCCGGCCGGAACGAAGACCGGATTTTTCAACTCATAGTTGGTCTGCCAGTTGAAATCATATTCCGGAACATACAACAGGATCTGCTCACGGCCATCCGGGAATACAACCTTATATTCCATATCATTACCGCGATAGTGCATGTGCGGCTTCATCGCCGTGATTTCCGAATCTTCGTCGAATGTATATTCACCGGCGCTCAGATAAGCTCTTTGACCAGGCGGGATACGCAGCTTCGGATCGGCGACCACAGAGGAATGCATACGGTATTCGAACGCGTCTCGCGCAAACCAGAGACCGATCTTGGACCGGTCCTTTTCTACCTTGCCGTACGGATGATAGTGCATGCCGAAGACGATGGTTGATCCGGCTTTGATCAACTTGGCGGCTTCCGGTCCGAACAAATCGTACAGTTTACCCGGTACCGCGCTGGAAAGACGACCGGTACGATCACGGTCGCCTTCAGGACCACGAACCGTGGCGGTGTTGTGATGCACCACGCGCGGGTTGCCGCGTACCTCAGAGGCGATCACCCAGTAATCGCGTTTGAAATCGGTTGGAATCTCGAAAGACAGATTGAGATCCTCACCTGTTCCCGGTACGGCATATTCTTCCTGCATATGAAGAATCACATCGGGTTCCCGGCCCAGGATATTGGTCAACTGCCAGCCTTCCACAAATTCAGGAGGTGGCGGAATATCTGCGGGATTACCCCGCTGGGCGCCGCCGTCAACCCAATCGATAATAAGCTGAATCTGTTCTTTCGACAGGCTGATATCATTTCGAAATTCGCTATAGTTCGGATCGGCATGCCAGGGCGGCATGGATTTCCGTCTAACCTCTTTCCTGACAGAACGCGCCCAGGGGCGTACTTCTTCATACGTCAACAGCGACATGGGCGCAATCTCACCCGGGCGATGGCAGGCCATACAGTTTTCTTTGAGAATGGGTTGTATATCTGCGTAGGTGACCTTTTTCCCGGCTGATTGCGCTTGGGCAACCGGGACCGTTATGACGATGGCAAGGCCACAAAGAATAAGAGCACGAATCAGCTTCATCGCGTCCTCCTTCGGGTTGGGATAAAGTACAACACGGGATTGAAAAATAGGACTGTGATATATTCGACAACTGAATATGTTACAGTTGTTCTGGATAACATCTTCAAAATTCATTTCGGGAAAAACATCTCATCATATATACATCCATACGGGGAGGCTCTGTCAAGCATGAAATGGGGAGGACAGTCCGATCACTATAATAGAGTATCCTCCATCTTGACAGGCTGACCCATTGTTATATCTTCCTTTATAGATACGAAGGATCAAAGGACCAACTGCAAAAACACACGCCGGAGGCGTTCATGATTTATGATGTACATTCCCATACGTGGCGGTATCCGGATCATTTTACTGAGACATTCCGTCAACAGGCGGTCCGTATGCGCGGGCACGAACTGGACTGGACGACGGAATTCTCAAAATACCGGACGACGGCACAAACAGCGGATCACCAGATTAAGACGGTGATCTTCGGCGGCAAAGCGCGGCTGGCCGGCCTCTGGGTGCCGGATCGATATGTGGCTGAATATTGCAAGGAAGATCCCGAACATATGATTCCCTTTCTTTCGCTTGACCCGACACAGGCCGGTTGGCGGGATGAAATGGTGGAGGGGCATCAGGATCTGGGGATGAAGGGCATAAAAATTATGCCGATGTATGCCGGTTTTTATCCTCAGGATGCTGAAATAGATGACTTATGGTCTTATGCCGTGGTCCATAACCTGCCGGTATTACTGCACACCGGGACGACCTTTGTAGATCAGGCCCCGCTTGACTGCACGCTGCCCCGCCATCTCGACACGGTGGCCATCAAATATCCTGATTGTAAGATCATCATGGCGCATCTGGGGCACCCGTATGAAGGAGAGACCGTCGCGGTTATCCGTAAACACCCCAATGTGTACGCGGATATATCCGCGCTTCATTATCGGCCGTTTCAGCTTTATCACAGTCTCATGCTGGTCCAGGAATATGGCGTATGGAATAAACTCCTGTTCGGTACTGATTATCCCGTTACAACGGTTGATGACTCGATTCGTGACCTGAGAAGTTTGAACAACATGCTGGAAGGCACAGCGTTACCCCGGTTGAATATGGATGAGATGGAAAAGATGATCTATCGGGATGCCGGCGGGATATTAGGGATATAGGAAAGGACGAAACTGCGAATCCATTCAATCCGAAATCCGAAACCACGAAGTGCTCGATGCGTCCCGCAGGGGATCATCCATCTGAAATGGAAACATGGCCCACTACATTGGCATAGACCTTGGTACCACATCCATCACGGCGCTGCTACTCGATACGCATTCAGGCGACGTTATTGTTCGTGAGACCATCGTGAACGATACGGAAACCACATCCGCAGAAGATCGTCTCCGAGGCCGGTCTGAATGGGATTTAGATCGGATGATCAGCAAGGTATTCCAGGTGCTACGAACGGTATCCGGCCGGATGTCAGACGACTATCGCCTGGAAGGCATCGGTGTGACAGGACAACAGCATGGCATGGTACTCCTGGATGACCGTACGCAGATATCCGGACCGTTTATCGGCTGGCAGGATCGGAGATGCCTGGAGATAAAAACGCCTGGTGCGACCTACCTGGACCATATGCACGCGCAGGGTGGAGACGATTTTTCTCGTAGTGAATATCTGCCTGCCCGCGGTTATATGGGCTCTACCCTGTTCTGGCTGTCGCAGACCGGACGACTACCATACCAGATGCATGCAAGTTTCGGACCGGATTATCTGGTCAGCCGGCTAAACGGCAAACGCCCCGTAACCGATTCAACGAATGCGTCCGGTTCCGGCCTTTTCGACGTGATGGACGGCGTATGGAATGAAGCGCTTATACAGACGCTCGGACTCCCGATAGCCATTTTGCCTGAGGTACAGATGCCCTGTACCTGGTCAGGAGGCTTGACCGCTGATGCGGCTCAGTTAACCGGGTTGTCAACGGGCACACCGGTTACCGTGGCTTGCGGCGATAATCAGGCCAGTTATGCGGGTAGTGTCTCCGGGTATGAAGACAGTGTCCTCGTCAACATCGGTACCGGCGGCCAGGTGTCTGTCTATAGTCAGATTCCCATACGGATGGAAGGGCTGCTGGTCCGACCCTATCTGAAAACGGGGTATCTACTGGTCGGCGCAGGGTTGACCGGGGGGCGTTCCTATGGCGTTTGGGAACAATTCATCCGCCTGGTCGGGTCTCAGGTCTTCGACATAAAAGAAGATATCGATATGTACAATCGATTGAATGAGCTGGCAGAGGCGTCTTCCTCAGGGGGTGGGGGTATTCACTGTGATCCGGTATTTACGGGATCACTTAAAGATCCCCAGCGCCGTGGGACCTGGTCGGGTATTGATGATACGAATCTAACCCCGGGGCATATGACTCGTTCACTCCTTGAAGGGATGGCGGAACAATTTAAACACATGTATGATACCATGTTGTCGAATGGCGTACAGGAACGTACTCGTTTTATCGGCGCCGGCAATGGGGTGCGAAAAAATCCCTTGCTGTGCCGGATATTGAGTCAAGCCTTCGGTTTACCGATTCAAATTGTGCGTCATACAGAGGAAGCTGCATTGGGGGCCGCACTATGCGCCTCTGTAGCGTCGGGTGAATTTTCCGATATCGAAGCCGCCGGGAGGGCATGTAATCAATATGATCAGGTGACGTAGATCACAGTCTACTGCTTAGACATTGTGACCTGCATCACAGACCTTTTTCTGAAAATTAAATTTTAAATATATATTTTACAACGAATTGTGATTTCATGTAAAAAAAAGGAACGAACTGGGATCAGGCATCGTCTTTATTGGCAGAACGAATGAGAGTCTGTCGGAGATGAGATCGATGGCGTGGTCCGAAAATCAAAGGGGAACCGAATTCGCCACCCTGTCGTCTTATGTTCTGAACAGCTATAAACCCAACGCGATGCACCCGGGATCATCGCACCAAATGTAAGACGTTATCGTAAATATACGGAGGAATAACACATGTTACGGTCCCAATCTACCGTCACAACCATCGTCAGTGCATTCGTCATCACCTTCGTTGGTATGGGATGCAGCAGCACAGAGAATCCGCTCGGTTCTAATTCTTCATTAGACTTTAATAAGGCAGCTGAGGCTATCGCGACATTACCGGGCAACAGTATTGATGCAGAACTCCTGGCACTCACAGATGATATAGAAGAAGTATCTGTAGCCTCTGATAATTCCGCAACGCTTCCGAATGATCGC
Organism: uncultured bacterium; assembly: GCA_913051705.1. Taxonomy (GTDB): domain Bacteria; phylum JAAXHH01; class JAAXHH01; order JAAXHH01; family JAAXHH01; genus CAJXCW01. The sequence goes on along the minus strand of CAJXCW010000257.1, from coordinate 180 downwards.
CCCCGACCGAATCTGGATCGGCTGCAATCCGAGCTGAGTCTGACCGATGACCAGGTCGCTCAGATCGATGCTATTATAACCGCCACCCGTGATCTCTTAACGCCGATCCATGAGCAGGTTCGCGACCAAGAAGCTCGCCGCCACGGGTCGCTTTGATGCGGTTGTGTGTCTGGGCGCCAT
>CAJXCW010000256.1 GCA_913051705.1 uncultured bacterium | reverse complement strand
GGATATGGGCGCTCTGCGGCACCTCGTAGCTGATCGTCGTGGCCGGGTTGAACGGGTTGGGGGAAGCCGCATGCAGAGTAAACGAGGTCGGCGTGGCGGTCTCCTTGCCCGGGAAGACCGGCTGTATGACTGTACCAAACTGTACAGGGATGATCTGGGCTAAGGCGCTGGAGGCGATCAGATCGGTCATGGTGAGGCTGGCCTTACCGGCATCGGTGAGAAACATCGGGGTCAGCACCGCCCGGCCGGCGGACAGGGTCTGCCCGCCCAGGTTCACGACGACAAGTCGCAGCGTGCCGTCCTCAATGCGGCTGTCGAGCATCAGCCCCTCGGCTTCATTTGCAAGCACCGGCGTACCCACGCTCATCAGCGACGGATCATAGGTGAACGTCGCCTGCAGACCGGCCACGCCATGACCATCTACAACCACCGGAATGGCGGCAGTGGTGCCGATATCGGTGAAGTTCCCTTGCGCCCGGCTGGTTGAGAACATCACCAAGAGGCTCAACATTGTCAGTGCAGCGACCCTGTAGTATCTACTACTTTGGATATGCATGAGACGCCCTCCTATGGAAGTTCTTAATATAACGGGTTTGATCCCTCTCATTCTTTTTTTTTCTACTCTGCACGCTCTACTTTACTCTAAAGTTCTATCTTCTTCCACCGCCCACGTCGGAATAACACATAGGAGATAGCCATTCTCACGCCCCAATCAATCACCGTACCCCACCAGACGCCGGCCAGGCCCCAGCCTAATTCAATGGTCAACAGGTACAGCATGCCGACCCGTAAAAAGATGGCGCCGAAGAAGCCGATCAGCATCGGACTGAAGGTGTCGCCTGCCCCGCGCATGGCGCCGGTATAGATCATCATCAGGGCGGACGAAGGTAATTCAAGTGCAGCAATACGAATACACAATACCGCCAGGACATATACATCCGGCGCGGGACTGTATATACTGACCAGTGCCCCCGGTACAATCAAAAAGACAGCAGACAGCGCACTCATGGAGATCAGGCCGATTTGTGCGGATTTTTTAACGGCCAGCTCTGCGATGTCCGGTTTCTCCGCGCCCAGACTTTGCCCTACGATAGCGGACACGGCCATAGATAGACCGAAAACGGGCATAAAGGAAATCATTTCCACCCGAATGGCCATGAAATGCGCGGCCATGGCTGTGGTGCCCAGGCTGGTCACAATCCCGAGAAAAGCAAAATACGCGCCCTGGGTTACCATTTGCTCCCCGATATTGGGCAAGGCCACACGGATGATTGTTTTCATATAGCCTGAATTGAAGGTCCACAAGTCGCGACCCCGGATGCGGAAAGTAGAATGTGACCAGAATAATTTATAAATCAGGATGGACGCCCCGATGCAGTAAGACAGTCCGGTGGCCAGCGCGGCGCCCTCTATTCCCATCTCGGGGAAGGGACCAATACCAAAGATCAACACCCAGTCGCCGACGATATTAAAAACATTCATAATACCGGTCGCCATCAAAGGTGTTCTGGTATCGCCGGCGGCCCGCAGGATGCCGCTACCAATGTAGATAAACAGTCGTACGATGCTGAAACCGAAGATGATGCGCATATAGTTTCCGGCTCGGGCGATCACATCCGGTTCGGTACCGAGCAATGCCATCGCCTGCTCGCCGTACATCAGACCGAGGATCGCGATGACCAGGCCGATGGCAACAGCGAGAATCATACCCTGTCCGGCGGCTTTGCCGGCTGATATCACATCGTTGCGGCCCAGGTTACGTGCCACGATAGCGCCGGTCGCCACGCCCACACCGTAGAAGATAAAGATGACGGTAAATAAAATCATCGAACTCTGACCCACAGCGGCGAAAGCCTGTGTGCCGAGGCGTCCGATGAAAATACTATCCACGATATACACCGAGGTCTGTAGCAGGTTTTCGAGAACAGCCGGCCAGGCCAGCGTCAATATGGTGCGGTTGAGATTTTTCCTGGAAAGATCGAGCATGAAGGGTCTTTTCTATGGGTGTCTTTTGAATATCCGATATTCGCCGATTTCTTTTTCCAGATGGTAATGGGTTGCTATATACTGCTGTAGCGGGTCGGAATCTTCGAACATATGATTCCAATCCAGAACCGCATAAGAAGCCCGGCTGCGTTCTATCGACGCCGGGATAGCATCTACCTCTTCCGGGGTCACCATCGGGAAAAGAACACGGGACGGTGTATGCCGCTCGGATAGAAACAAGAGCAAAGGCCCCGTGCTTGCCGCGATGAATACCGGCTCATCAGCATTTGTACGGGTCATAATATATTCGCATACGGCGATGATGGGCTCTGCTTCTTCAGGCTTTAGAGAAAAGCCCCAATCGCCGCGCGCCAGCGGTAAATTAATGCGGGTATCCCAGGTTATCTGCCCCCGCTGCCCCAGGTGCTTCAGACCGATCCAGTATTGCGTACCCCAGATAAGAAAAGCGCCGGCCATGATGAGGGGCATCGCCAGTAAGGAAACAAGACGGAGTGCGTGATACGATCGGCGGCCCCATCCGAATGCCGATATATCCTTCGGCGAGGACAGAGACCATAGCCGATGTATGACAATGGTGAGCATCAATAGCGTGGTCGGCATCATAAAGGTGAGATACATCCCGTTCTGCATAGGATAGACGCAGAAAAAAAGAAACACATGGCCGATATACACGGCGGCCAACCCTCTCTGCCGGGAGATCGTCAGGCCGACGGTTTGGGGATGGTAACGTGCTGCAATGAGTAATATCAATGCCAGCCAGGGGACCAGAACAGGGCCGTAATAAATAAGACTGAAAAAGATCGTGTAATTTGCCCATGATAGAAGACCGGAAAACGAGGAGGCCAGACTAAAGATGGTGAGAACAAGGGGGACAAAATAATATATCAATAAAAATGCACAGGGTAAAATCCATATTCCATATCGTACGAAAGGGTTACGCCAGTGTCGGGTAACAGGCCGGAGAGGCCAGATTAAAAGAAAGAGCAAGGCTCCCATAGGCGCCTGAATATCAAAGGTAAGGCGGGGAAATTGATTATTGGATACCCAAACGGTCAAAAACTGCCCAGGTCTTTGAAAAACGCCGTAAACAAGCGATTGGAACCCGTCATACCAGCCAAAATATATCGCATAGATAAGAGGCAAACATAGAAAGCCCGCCATGCTGATCATCAAGGTCTCTATCAAAATAGATTTGTTGTTATCTATAGCCGATTGATTCGATGCTAACCCAGGAAGAAGGGTAAAGGGTAGACACCATACCGCTGTCAAATAGACATATTTCTCGTGGAGGCGTGTGTATTCAGATTGATCAAGATAGAGGGTGTATACCATGGCGATAACACCAAGGCCGATGCCCCGGAGGAGACGATCAGCCCATCTATACCGGTCGGTTGATAATACGGGGAAACTCCAGAGCAAAAAAGCCACCAAAGCGGTGAGACTGAAAACGCCCATGGTTTGTTTTGCCAGAAAAGCAGCACCGGCGCTTAATCCTGCGAGAAAAAGCCATCGCCTTGCGCTGCTCTCCAGATAGCAGAATACGGCAGCTAACATAATTATATGGCAGAGCACAGCATACCAGGAATGGTAGGCGGTAGGGTTAAGCGGGAAGCACAGAAGGAAGACGATACCCGGTAAAAAGGACCAGGGGTAAGGCATGAATCTGGTGGCCAATTGAATAGTAATTACGGCCAGCGTGCCGATCAGGATCGCAAGGGTCAGGCGGATGATGCCGATATCAACGCCGAAGATGGAGAAGAGCAGCGCATAGAGATAATAAACCCCACCGGTGTAAAGGGTAAGGAAATCAAGGTGAGGGAGAGCCCCGTCCATGATAAGAACAGCCGAATAAATAGCGTTGCCTTCGTCAAAGAGGTTGAAACCCCGGTCGTACGTTAAACCGAGCCAGGCAATCAGGAAGATAAAGAATAATAGCCAGCCGCGTGCGACTGAAGAGGCATATAATTGACGAATAAGCATAGATTCATTTACTCCTGGCTTCGATAAACCTCTTCAGTGCCGCTCCCGTTTCGGCGGCGCGGCAGCGACGCCCTCCATCCCACCACTGACGCGTAATACTTCGCCGGTAATCCAGGAGGCGGCCGGACTGCATAAGAAGGCGACGCTCCGAGCGATGTCGACCGCCTCGCCCCAGCGTCCAAGGGGAATCGCCGTGCGGATGCGTTCGATCATCTCCTCTTCGGTCAGATCCAGCGTTTTACCGCGTTGCGCCATATTTGATTTATTAAAATCTGTATAGACCGGACCGGGACAAACCGCATTCACCCGCACGCCATAGGCCGCCATTTCAAGTGCCATGGTCCGTGTGAGACTGATCACCCCTTCTTTAGCGGCATTATATGCCGCGACCAGAGCCGCCGGATTCTGGCCGTTAATAGAGGAAATATTGACGATACTACCGGATTCCTGACGTTCCATAATAAGCCCTGCAGCGCGACAACCGTAGAACGTGCCGGTCAGGGTCACGCGAAGGACCCGGTCCCACTCCTGGTCGTCAAGATCTGTAATGGACAGCACCTTCTGCCCGATTCCGGCATTGTTAACCAGTATATCCAGATGGCCGTGCGTATCTGCAATACGTTGGAATAACGAGTTCACCGACTGGCTGTTCGTCACATCGAGTACAGCCGGTTTTACCTCTAAGCCTTGTTGTCGTAAATCATCGGCCACCCGGTTCACCTTCTCTTCCTGTAAATCTGCCATATAAACCAGTGCATCGTTACGCGCCAATTGCTCGGCAATACTCAGCCCCAACCCCTGAGCCGCACCCGTAACAACAGCAATCTGGTCTGTGAGCTGATATGGGAAATCAGACATACTCATTCTCCTTGACGGATATTATATATCGGGGCGGGTGGCAGGTAGTCGTTTGCCGGTATGCAGTGTATGCATAAACCACCTGATACAAGCTACTCGCCATTTCGAAACACGCCTTCATTTTACCGGGCGGGAGTGCATATGTCAAGGTGATATCCGCTGGATTGTCGCTTGACTTTCATGGCGATAAACCGCGTCATATAACAGGCTTCTGGTGAGTAAAATCGCCCGCAAATCGGTATTATTGATATATAAATGCCTTGTCGCTTTTTGCCCTGTTACTTCATCGATCTATGGACCTTCCTCTATGCCATTATCCATCGGACATCGTATGCTGGGTGCTTTGACCCCTGACAATCGCATGAAACGCTGGACCTATTGCGGTTTTGGCCTGTGGCTGTTAAGTGACTGGATCGAGATTCTCGGCATTTTCGCCGGGATCATGTTGTTTATTTCTCTCGTCTATTACAGCTGGAAAACGAGCGGCTACCTCAAAGACAAATTATTCTGGAAAGTGCGTAATCGACTCCTGGCATCGTTTGTATTTATCGGGCTGGTGCCGATGGGCTTGATTTCTCTCATGATTTTCCTGGTGATCTGGATGGCCACAGGCGTTATCGGCGCGGCGCAGATACGAAAACAGTTCGATGCGACGCTGGATGGTATGGACCGGGTACCGGCGCATCTTCAGCAGGCGTTATATCGGTCGATTCTTCAAGATGGCGAAGCCGATCCCATTCAAGCGGCAACCAGGACGCTGGCAGCAACAGAAGATCTGCAGGGCCTGGCTGTCGTCCTGTTCGAACAGGGAGAACGTGTGTATGCCAGTACCGAGCAGGTGGCAGCGATCGGATTGCCGGATTGGTATACAGGCACGCAGGAAACACATATCAGTATCGATACAACCGGCATCTCATTTAGAACCATCGCGGATTTTAATATCGGGGACGGCCAGTTAACTATGGTGGCTTCCATGCCTGTCAATCAGGCTTACCAAGAACACATCTGGGAAACATCCGGCGCCTTCTTTTCTACCCTTAGATTGGGCGAAGAGCGATCCGCGCGAAATGAATTCCTCAGGTTAAGAACGGATTTGTTGAATGAGCCGAAATCTCAAAGTCATCCTGATACGATTGACATCCCACTGCTCGGATTGTCCTGGGGGGGGATGGTTGCAGGATAAGCGATTGACCTGGGGGGGCTTACTTCCGGCGATTGATTGGCAGGCAGGACCGGCTTCTCCAAGGCTGATGTCTTTTTCCGTATTAATCGATCCGGTCTATACCATCCAGACCTCAATGTCACAGGACTATGACCAGGCCAGTTTACTGGTCATTGCTCTGTTAGTGTTGGCCGGTATTCTGTTCATTGTCGAGCTGATTGCGTTCGGCATCGGTTTTATTATCTCACGACGGGTCATGTCCGCTGTCCGTGATCTCTCATCCGGTACGCAGGCGCTTCAGGGCGGCAATCTGAATTACCGCATCAAGACGCGAAAATACGATCAGCTGGGGGCGCTTGGCGATTCCTTCAACGTTATGGCGCAGCATGTCCAGGATCTGCTTGCGAAATTGCAGACTCATACCGAAGAACTGGAGCAGCGCGTGGCAGAACACACTGCCGAAATCGAGCGCTTCACTGCAGGAACTGCGGGCGACCCAGTCTCAACTGGTACAGACGGAAAAGATGGCGGCGCTGGGCAAGCTGGTGGCGGGGGTTGTTCATGAGATGAACAACCCGCTCGGCGCCATAAACAGCGCCACCGATGTGGCCTCAAGGTGCGTATCCGCTATTGTCGACGTGCTGGAATCCGGCTCATCTATAGATGAGATCAAATCCAGCCAGGCGCTGCAACGGGCATTACGTACTCTGCCCGACGGCAATAGGGTGACGGTCGAGGCAAGCGAACGATTATCCAGGATTCTCAACAGCCTCAAGAGTTTTACCCGATTAGATGAAGCCATTATTCAGGAGATGGATCTGCATGAAGGGTTGGATGCCACATTGACCTTATTGGAACATGAAATGATAAATCAGATTGAGGTGATTAAAGAATATGGCGATATCCCGGTGGTTCTGTGCTATCCGGGAGAAATCAATCAGGTTTTCATGCATCTGCTGGCCAACGCGGCGCAGTCCATTCAGGATACCGGGGTGATTACCATTCGGACATTTATCGACCCGAATTATGTGAAGGTGCAGATACAGGATACCGGCGTGGGCATCCCTTCCGAGCATTTAAAAACCCTTTTTGAACCGTCCTTTACAAAACAGGGCGAACGGGTTAAGGCCGGCCTGGGGTTGTTCACGTGCTATCATATCATCGAAAAACATCACGGAAATATCACGATCTCCAGCGAGGTGGAAAAGGGCACCACCGTAACCGTCTCGCTACCGAAAGACATGGTCTTGCTGTTAGATGAAATGTAAAGCGCCACTTTATTATCTTCGCCGTTTCCCCAGAACCATCGCGGGTCGATTCATTAAAGGCCTTCCCTCAATCTTGGTAAGACATCTGTTTTTTTGCCAATATCCTTATAATGTAGGGGCTGTTCCAAAAGGTAGTGTCCGCCTTGATGCACTCCACCTCAAAGCTGGCCTCGAGGAACAGACGTTCCAGCCGACCATAGGTCTGATAGGTATTATTAAACAACTTTATCAAGATGGTTGCTTAATGAGTGAAAAAGTGTTGTATATCAACGATTATAATTGCTTGACTTTATGTCAAAATTATGATACCATAAGAGTACATTATGAGAAAAAAAAATAATATAACTAAACGAAAGGACTTATATATTATGAACGAACTTAATG
>CAJXCW010000255.1 GCA_913051705.1 uncultured bacterium | reverse complement strand
CCTGATGGCCGGCCCGGTTGAGTTGGGCTGCGCAGGCCAGACCGGCCGGCCCCGATCCGATGACGGCCACCTTTTTGCCTGTTCGCTTATCGGGTGGTTCCGGTTTGATCCACCCTTCTTCAAAGCCTTTATCGACAATGGCGCACTCAATCGTTTTAATCGTCACCGCATCACTGTTCAATGCTAAAACGCAGGCCCCTTCACACGGCGCTGGACACACACGTCCGGTGAATTCCGGAAAATTATTGGTCTTATGCAGTTGATCCAGCGCTTCTTTCCAGTGCCCCCGATAAACCAGGTCATTCCATTCCGGCACCAGATTATTTAACGGACAGCCGGAAGCGCCCGGACCGCCCCCCATGGCTACACCGGTATGGCAGAATGGAATACCACAATCCATACACCGGGCGCCCTGATCCCGGAGGCCTTCTTCTGCCATAGGAAGAACAAACTCCTCCCAATCATCAACCCGTTCGAGCGGATCCCTGTAAGAAGATTTTTTTCGCCCATATTCCATAAAACCCGTCGTCTTACCCATGGTACTCCTGAATTGTTGCGATCAGTCTGTTGATATCGATGTAGAGATAACCGGTTCTGCATGACCATTGGCGCCGTTTGTCTGCGCCCTCTCTTGTGCGGCCATCGCCTGGAGAGCCCGGCGGTATTCGACCGGCATGACTTTCACAAATTTGGGCAGCATGTCGGACCAGCGTTCAAGCACATATCGACCACGTTCACTACCGGTGTATTTGACATGCTCTTCGATCAACTGACGCAAGTTATGTATGTCCTCTGCATCAGTTACGGCTTCCAGATCGACCGATTCCCGGTTACACAGACCGGGGAACACCCCGGTTTCGTCGAGGACAAAGGCGACCCCACCGCTCATCCCTGCGGCAAAATTCCGACCAACCGGTCCGATCACCACGACCTGGCCACGGGTCATGTATTCACACCCATGATCTCCGACGCCTTCTACGACGGTCTCAGCGCCGCTGTTTCGTACGGCAAAACGTTCACCGGCCAGACCGCAGAAAAAGGCTTTGCCGCCGGTGGCCCCGTATAATGCCACATTGCCGATTATCACATTTTCAGAGGCGTTGAAATCCGCTATCCTTGGGGGGAATATGGCCAGCCGTCCGCCGGACAGGCCTTTGCCGGTGTAGTCGTTGGAATCTCCTTCGAGAGATATGGCTATGCCAGGCGCCAGGAAGGCGCCGAAACTCTGGCCGGCCGAACCATGCAGCCTGATTTGAATGGTATTATCAGGCAATCCTTCTTCGCCATATCGGCGTGAAACTTCCGCACTGAGCATCGTGCCGATCGTACGATCGATATTATGAACAGCATGCCGTATGGCTACAGGTTGTTTTTCTTCAAGCGCTTCTTTAGACAATTCGATCAATCGTTGATCCAGCTTTTCGTCCAACCGATGGTCCTGCTTATCGCGACAGTATCGGGCAACATGCTCCGGCGCCTCGATAGGGGTTAACATCCTGGTGAAGTCGAGGCCCTTTGCCTTCCAGTGCTCGATCGCCTTTCGGGTATCGAGACAATCGACCCGGCCGACCATTTCGTTGACGGTCCGAAATCCCAGCAGGGCCATGATTTCACGTAACTGCTCTGCGATGAAGAACATGAAATTGATGACGTACTCCGGTTTCCCGGTAAACCGTTTCCGCAACGCTTCATCCTGAGTCGCCACACCCACCGAGCAGGTATTGAGGTGGCATTTTCGAAGCATAATACAACCGCTGACCACCAGCGACGTGGTCGCAAATCCAAACTCTTCCGCCCCCAGCAGACAGGCGATGGCTACATCACGGCCGGTTTTCAGCTGACCGTCGGCCTGTACCACAATCCGACCGCGCAGGTCGTTTTGCACCAGGACCTGCTGCGTCTCTGCCAGGCCCAATTCCCACGGCACCCCCGCATGTTTCATGGAAGATTCCGGCGACGCACCCGTACCGCCGTCATAGCCGCTGATAAGGACGACGTCCGCTTTACCTTTCGCGACACCGGCCGCGACGGTGCCGACGCCGACTTCCGCCACCAGTTTAACGTGTATACGCGCCTGGTTATTCGCGCATTTCAGGTCATGGATCAGCTGGGCCAGGTCCTCGATAGAATAGATATCGTGATGCGGCGGCGGTGAAATGAGTCCCACGCCCGGTGTAGATTTTCGCACCCGTGCGATCTCTTCGAATACCTTGTAGCCCGGTAACTGACCGCCCTCACCCGGCTTGGCCCCCTGGGCCATTTTGATTTGAAGGTCCGTGGCGTTGACCAGATAGTTGCTCGTTACCCCGAAGCGACCGGACGCCACCTGCTTGATGGCGCTGTTACGCCAATCGCCGTTTTCATCTTTATAATAGCGATCCGGATCTTCTCCGCCTTCGCCTGAATTACTCTTGCCGCCGATCCGATTCATAGCAATCGCCAGCGTCTCATGGGCTTCTTTGCTGATGGAGCCATACGACATGGCGCCGGTGGCAAAGCGTTTGACGATCTCTTCAACGGATTCTACTTCTTTAATAGGAACCTGTTCCTGTAATGGTTTGAAATCCAGGAGGCCTCGAAGCGTCCCGATCTGTTCTGTCTGTTCTTCGATCAGGTTGGTATACTCCCGGAACCTGTTGGGATCCCCTATTCGGGTTGAGAGTTGCAACAGGGCGATGGTCTGAGGGTTAAACAGGTGATGCTCGCCGTCTTTTCGCCATTGGTAGTATCCGCCTACATCGAGGGTATGGTCGGCGGCCACAGGCCGTTCCGGATAGCCATGATGGTGATGCTGCCGGTATTCCTGTTCGATTTCCTCTAATCCAACCCCTTCGATACGCGAGGCCGTCCAGGTGAAATATTTATCTATAACCGATTGTTTAAGTCCGATGGCTTCAAAAATCTGGGCACCGTGGTAACATTGTATCGTGGATATCCCCATCTTGGACATCGTCTTCAGAATACCTTTGCCCAGGGCTTTGAGTATATTCTTCTCCGCCTGTTCCGAAGAAATATCCGGATCGATCAGTCCGTCAATACACATCCACGCCACTGTTTCCAGCGTGAGATATGGATTTACGGCACTGGCGCCATATCCGATGAGCAGACAGCAATGCATCACTTCACGCGCCTCCCCCGACTCGACCAACAGGCCCGCGCGGGTTCGCAGGCCTTCACGGATGAGATAATGGTGGACCGCAGCGGTGGCGAGCAGGCTCGGGATCTGTATCTGATCGGGACCGATCCCTCGATCCGATAAGATGACCAGCGTCGCCCCTCCCTCTCTGATGGCCCGGGCTGCTTCTATACAGAGGCGGTCGACCGCTTGTTCCAAAGCCCCTGTAGCGCCCGATTTCGGGAACAGGGTGGACAGCGTGACGGATTTCAGTCCCGGCAGGTCCAGATCCTTGATGCGGGCAAACGCTTCATTGGACAGGATCGGCTGTTTCAGATGAAGCTGTCGACAATGTTCCGGCGATTCGTCGAACAGATCTTTTTCCGTTCCTATCGAGGTTTCCAACGAGGTGACCAGCTCTTCCCGTATCGCATCCAACGGTGGATTCGTGACCTGGGCAAATAGTTGTTTGAAGTAGTGGAACAGAAGCTGTGGTTTGTTCGACAGGACGGCTAAAGGGGTATCGTTACCCATCGAGCCGATAGGTTCTGCCCCGGTTTCGGCCATGGGACCGATGAGTATCTTCAGCTCTTCACTGGTATATCCAAAAGCCCGCTGACGCGCTTCCAGCGTTTCCAGGTCGAGTCCCGGCACATGTTCCGGCGCGGGCTCCGGGAGGTCATTTACTGTAATCATATTTTCGGCCAGCCACTGGCCGTATGGTTGGCGGATGCTCACCTGGCGCTTGATTTCATCATCACCGATGATGCGGCCCTGCACCGTATCGATCAGAAACAGGCGGCCCGGTTGGAGACGGCCCTTGTACAGCACGCGTTCAGCAGGAATATCGAGCACACCCGTTTCTGATGCGCCGACCACAAATCGATCTTTGGTCACCACATATCGAAACGGACGCAGGCCATTGCGATCCAAAGTGGTGCAAATGCGATCTCCATCACAGGCGGCGATCAAAGCAGGGCCATCCCACGGCTCCATCAGGCAAGAATGATACGCATAAAACGCCTTCTTCTCCTCAGACATGGACTCATGATTTTCCCAGGCTTCCGGGATCATCATCATCATCGCATGAGGCAACGATCGGCCTGAAGAGACCAACAGTTCGAGCGCATTATCAAAACCGGCGGTATCACTGGCCCCCTCACGTATAATGGGACTCAATTTGGCCATATCTTCACCGAAAATCGGGGAAGAGAACAGCGCTTCGCGAGCCCGCATCCAATTCTGGTTGCCGCGGATGGTGTTGATCTCCCCATTGTGGCACAACATACGATAGGGATGCGCCAAACGCCACGAACCCAGCGTGTTGGTACTGTACCGCGAATGGACCAGTGCCAGACTGCTGACCACGGTTTCGTCCGACAGATCCCGATAGAAGGCATCCACCTGATCGGCCCTTAACAGGCCTTTATAGACAATCGTCTTGCCGGATAAACTGGATATGTAAAAGTCGTCCCGTTCTACCAGATCCGGATGCGCATCCACCGCGTTTTCGATGACCTTGCGGATCACATACAGTTTGCGTTCAAACTGGTCTCCGGCCTGTGTCGTTTCACCACACCCGATAAAAAACTGACGAATTAATGGGGATACATCATGAGCGAGCCGACCAGCCTGGGTGTAGTCGACCGGAACATCGCGCCAGCCGAGAAATACCTGATCTTCATCCCAGACGGCCTTCTCAACGATCCGTTCACATAGATGATGCTGCTCGGTTGAACGAGGCAAAAAAGTCATCCCGACCCCGTACGAGCCCGGCGCCGGCAAAGAGATACCCTCGTATTCACACTGGCGCCGGAAGAACGCATGCGGCATCTGGAACAGGATGCCGGCCCCATCTCCGGTATCCGGATCACACCCACAGGCGCCGCGGTGCTCCAGGTTGATTAACACACGGATAGCGTTACGAATAATGTCATAGGTCTTCTGACCGTTAAGGTTGGCCACAATACCCACACCGCATGCATCGTGTTCATAGGCCGGATCATAAAGGCCCTGGTACTTTCTGTACTCTTTCATAATTAAAAACAACCCTTTATCACGGTCCCGAAGGAAGAAACGCAATGGTCATAGCTAATGAGTTTCTCCAATGGTCAAGCTTCCGTTGAATAACTGGAAAAACCTTGCTTTTCGATAACTAACTGTATTTTTTGAAGGATGCAACAACGAGGAATTTCGCCAACCCATACTATAATCTTGTCGCATTAAAACTATAAAAATAACATATTTAACTATTGAAGTAAAGTAGAAATATGGATAACTGAAATAGAAATAATTGATACGCACGATCTAAATTATTGATGAGAACGTACCATTTCTTTCCCTATGGATCTCCGACAACTCGAAATGTTTCAGGCCATCGTGGAGGCGGGTAGTTTTACCAACGCCGGGAAACGGCTTCACGTGTCCCAATCTGCAATCAGCCGCCAGATTACCTTGCTGGAAGAGGAGCTGGGCGTTCAGGTCCTCATGCGGTCCAACAAGCGAGTTTTTCTCACGGATGCCGGTAAAACGTTGCTCAAACATTGTCACCGGATTTTCAGAGATGTTGAAGAAGCTCTGTTGGAGGTCTCTCAGAATGAAACCATCAGTGAGGGCAGCTTACGTGTCGGCGGCGGCATGTCGGTATGCACGTATCTATTACCTCACATCCTCAAAGAGTATCATGCCCGCCATCCGAACATTCGTTTAACCGTCACCACAGGAACAAGTGAACCGACCTTGGAGAAAATAAGAAATAACGAGATCGACATCGGTATTTTGACCTTGCCGGTAGAATCCCATGATCTTGAGGTGGAATCGATCATCGAGGAGGAGATGGTTGTCGTGATGAGTCCGAGTCATCCGTTAAGTACGCGTAAAGAGCTGTCGGTAAAAGACCTGGATGAGACGCCGTTAATCCTGTTCGAGCGTGGGTCGAACACCCGAAAGATCATTGAACGATTTATTGATGGACAGGATATTACGGCAAACATCATTATGCAGATGGAAAACGTAGAGATTATCAAACCGCTGGTGGATATCGGCCTGGGCATTACCATTATACCATACCAGTCTATCGTCCGGGAAGTTGAAGCAGGCACCCTGCATTATGCCCGTATTGCAGGACATCCCCTCTATCGTAAATTGGGTCTGGTTATGCTCAAAATGAATTATCGTCCCATACCGCTTCAACGGATCGTCACTTTGTTTAAGGAGATGATTTCTACACTTCAGGTGCTGCCGCCCTGAAGGGGCAGGTAGGCGGTAAGGAAGAAATTGGTGATTTGGTGATTGGTGATTTGGTGATTGAAAATCTAAAAGCGGTAGGCAGTAGGCAGTAAGCATTTTAATCAACAAATTGGGCTGTGGCGGTAAAAATTCATTTGCCCACCTGCCCACCTGCCCACTTGCCATGCCTTCATTGCCCCCAACATCCCCTTCCCTCCTATCCCCTCATTGCCTCGGCTGGAGCCTCCTGTTTTTCCTGGCCGGCCTGACTTTTTCTCAATATGTCGCCTCCGTCCCATTTATTCAGGCAGAGTGGGGACTTAGCAGTGTTCAGGCGAGCCTTCTCTTTTCTATCTATCTGGCCGGCTACGCCGTCTCTTCTCTGATCTTTGTTCCGCTAAGTGATCGTTTTCCAGTCCAAATTACGTTTCTGGTCGGCATCATAACTATGTGCGTGCCCAGCCTGTTGTTCCCTTTGCTGGCCAAAGGGTTCTGGAGCGGCGCCATCCTCCGTTTTATTGCCGGGGCGGGTCAGGTGATTTCCTACACATCCGGTATTCAACTGGTGGCTGCACGATTCGATCCGAAATTGCGGACGACAGCGGTCAGTATTTTCGTCGGATTGGCATACGGAGGCAGCACGGTCTCTTATGTGGTTATGGGATTGCTGTTGCAATCAACGAGCGAATGGCGAGACGCCTACCTTCTGCTGGCCGGTATCTCTTCTATCAGTGTGCTGGGCACGATGGTGTTTATACGGATCCCTTCATTACGTCCTCCCGATCATCTGTCGGCCCCGTCGCGTCGGACCGGCCGTCTTGATTTCAGGTTACTACGTAATCGTCCGGTCATGCTGGCCGTATTAGGGTATGCGATACATACGGCAGATCTGTATGTCGTACGGATGTGGTTGCCATTGCTGCTCGGCGCTCTTTTCATCAGGCAGGGTATGGAGGCATCTACAGCGGCAGCGCAGGCCAGCACACTGGCCGGAACCATGTTCATGCTCGGCGCCGTCAGTGTCATGATCGGCGGATGGATATCCGACCGTTGGGGCCGCGTGCAGACCGCTGTATGCATTTTACTTCTGAGCGCAGGTTGTTCAGGGTCATTAGGTTGGCTGATCGACGCACCGGCGATCTTTATCATCGCCATCGGGTATCTCTACGGTTTTCTGGGCGCATCCGACTCAGCCATTTACTCGACGACTCTCATTGAACTGGCGCCTGAAGGCAAGGTAGGCAGTGTCCAGGCACTTCAATCTTTTCTTGGTTTCTCGGCCGGTGCCGTCATGCCGGTCGTGTTCGGTTTGCTGATCGATATCATGCCGTCTTC
>CAJXCW010000254.1 GCA_913051705.1 uncultured bacterium | reverse complement strand
CATCCAAAATACCATCAGCCTGTAAAATGCGTTTATCTCCTGTTAATTCATTATTAGCATCTCGGCTGGCCCCTCTTTGTTGAGACCATTCTTTAGTTTCACTGTCACTATCAGTATATTTTTCTGATGTCGGTCCAATAGGAACTTTGTTAATTTGGCCCTGGCGAGCTTGACGAGCAATTAATATATAAGCAACAATATGTTCTATTTGGCCGAAAATAGTTTTATCTTGTTTAATTGAAGATACAAGGGCAGATCCAACAGCCATGGGTATTGTCGCCCCAACCATAGGAACAGTTCCTAAGATACCTACTTCTTTCGCTAAAAGATGCATCGACCCACCACGACCGTGGGAGCAGCCAGTTTCCTTACCGTAAAGCTCCGCCATCATTTTATTCATATCGCCTCCTTTTGCTAAATAATGGCCGTGAGATCTATGACCGCCCCAAATGTAGTCCTCCACATTTAAGGCAGCACAGACACCAACTGCAATTGCTTCCTGGCCAATATATAAATGACAGGGAGTTTTGATCTCCTTTGATTCAACCAGATCGGAGATCGCTTCTTCTGCCTGCCGTATTAATACCATGCTGGTATACATCGATATTTTTATGTCAAGATCCAAGAGGCTATAATCAGATTGCTGTGCATCCGTCATGGGGATGTCCTCTCCTTAGGGTTAGATGCCATATTTTCCAGAGGAAATCCCAGGATCGATGATATCGCTTGAACAATGATCTTAAAATCAATCCAGAGACTCCGTTTCTGCACGTATTCCATCTGTAATTGTAATTTCCCCGGTCGGATCTCTTCCAGATAGACCTTATCAGGATCTTCTGCCCCAGCCAGTAGGGCACCTTCATCTGAATTCCATAAGGATGCCCAAGTTGTAGAACGAAAAGTATCGTGCAAGGCCCACATCGAGTGCCGGCACGCTCGCTTAGTCATAAAGATAAATTTCTTCATACTTGACACTTCGCCAGAGCCGTTCGATGAAGATGTTGTCGAAGGCCCGACCGTGTCCATCCATGCTGATGCGAACCGTTTGCTTGTCATGTTCATTGCATTGTTATGTGGCGTCTATAAATTTAACGCATTAGCAACATCTTTTTTGTGTCCACAAATCCCTTTCCACTTTGCAATCTGAAAAAATAGAGGCGGCTTGAAAGGTTTCTTGCATCAAAATTTATAGAATATATACCTGAATTTTGAAATTCACTGAATACCGTTTGAATTTCCCTTCCAATCGTATTATAAATCTTTAGTATAACAAAATCTGATTTTGGAATCGAATAAGAAATTGTCGTTGAAGGATTAAATGGATTTGGATAATTTTTAAGCAAAATGAATTTGTTAGGAATTAACCATAGACCTTCTACGGATGTAATCCTATCAAACTGTAAAGTAAACTGGCTATTGTAGTCGGTTTCGAATGAATCAAGAGTCGGTGAATAAGTTTTAACTCGAATTTCATTGTTTGAGGGTGAAAATTGCAATATCCGTAACCATCCATTTCCTCCATTTTCTCTAACCTGATAATTTGCCGTTAAAGAGTAAACTGTATTTCCATTAAAAGTATCTTCCCTTCTTGAATAGGAAAGATGTCCGGCAAGCATCAAGAAAAGATTCGGGTTGGCCATTAATGCCCCATAGATTGCTCGTCCCTGCACACTGAATGGAGCATTCTTGTCAGGATTTAGAATGTAATGACCAACGATGATTGCTCGTTTGTCATTATATACCTTTAGCAAACTATCTGCCCAAGTTAAAACAGTTACGTCAGGATTTCTGTCATATTCTAAATAGACAACAATAAAATCCAAACCGCTGGCACTGAAAAAATCGAAATGATTGTCATTATTCGAACCAAAGTGTCCCCCATAGTAATCACGCCCTGAAAATCGTTCTACACCGAAAAACTGATTATAGGAGAATGTACTACCATCTGCATCGCCTTCTGGCGATTGGTCGTGATTACCAACGGCAATACCATAGGGTATCCCGTCAGCCAACCCAGTTGATACCGAATCTTCCAAGATACTCATAGCGGAGTCTGCATTCAGCCATTCAATGTCATTCCCATTATTATCACCCCGTTGCACCAAATCTCCA
The DNA here is from genome assembly GCA_913051705.1 of uncultured bacterium. Taxonomy (GTDB): domain Bacteria; phylum JAAXHH01; class JAAXHH01; order JAAXHH01; family JAAXHH01; genus CAJXCW01. Next base: position 5,585 of record CAJXCW010000254.1, on the reverse strand, counting down.
ACATGCGCAATGTAAACAATATTCAATGAGTCTTTATTATCGACTATCCATTGCGTTTGAGCTTTGAAGATCTCCGGTGTACCACCGTCTAATCTGCCGGTATAGTTTTGAGTATCAGGTAGCTGTATTATAGTAAAATCCCGTGCAAATAGACTACTACAAGTAAAAATACATACAGTATATATTAGTTTTTTCATGATCATTCCTCCTTCAAACTAACATATAACGACTCGCAAATAAAATTTACCACAAGATATTACGCTGCTTTTTGGAGTGCACCCCATAAATGAGACCAAAAGTTAAGTTAGGGTAGTTTGGTTGAGTAATTGCTCGTATTCAGCTGGCGGACGGTAGCCGATGGCCGAATGCAATCGCTTCTGATTATACACTTCTTCAAGGAAGTAACCGATGCGATGTTCGGCTTCTTTCAGCGTCTCGTACTCGTAGAGATAGACCTCCTCATATTTGAGGGTTTTCATGAAGCTTTCGGCTTTGACATTATCATACGATCCTACCATGATGATAGCGGATATCCTATATCCGTTGTGACAACTCCAGGTATAATGTTTCCATATGGCTCATCTCGGTTTCATAATTGCATCGTTCTATTATAACATCCCGGTTATACGCGCCGAATGCCTGACGTTTTGTCGAATCTTGTAATAGATCGATCACCCGGGTTGCGATGGCATCGGAGGCTCCGTTCGCTACGATATATCCTCCTGTATCAGACGTAACCCACTCCCTGTTATCTCCATTATCTGTAACCACTACCGGGAGTTCACAAGCCATGGCCTCCGCAGTACTCCCAGAAAGACCGGCATCACTCAGGGAGGTTGACACATAGACATCTGCGGTTTTAAGCCACTGAATCATGGTATCTTCGGTCAGATATCCTACAAAGTTGACGATGGATGCTATCCCCAGAGATCGTGCCAGTGATTCCAATTGTTCCCGGTCTTTGCCGTCTCCGGTAACAACAAAACGGGCTTCAGGACACGCTGCATGAATAAAAGGAATAGCCTGGATAAATGTCGCCACATCGTGAACTGGATTCAATGTGCGGGTACTGATGACGACAGGATCATCTCCCAAGTCATATCGGACCCGTAATTCAGAATCGTCGATTTGGGCATCGAAGCGCCGCATATCGACACCAAAGATTACCAGATGTATCCGCTCTTCCGGTATTCCCATGCGGACCATTTCTGTCTGTATGTGATCTGCGTCACAGGTAACCATGTTTGCCTTTCGCAATGACCTGGTCGTTATAATACGGTTCATTCGTGATTTTTTAGCGTCTATCAGAAGATCCGTTCCCCACGGGGTGACCACATATGGATGGAAACCAGTGAGCATGGATATCCAGGCGTATTGTCCTGCAGAATGTGCATGCAGGACATCAGGTTTTACTGTGTTTAAAATCTGCCTGACTTCACGGATCACTGTGGGATAATTGCGAAACCTTGACAAAAGATCGCTACCGGGGAATGGTTTTTTGACGATATGGACCCGAACGGGATCATAGCCATCCAGCACGTTAGGGTTGAGGGTGATCAGGTCGACCTCATGGCTTTTAGATGCAAAATAGGTGGTCCATCTTCTGGTGTGTTCAGCAATACCATCAGAAAGAAAGCAGAGATGCATATTCATTCCCGTTATTTACTTTCAAGGGTTCCGGTTGGCCCGTAATCATTTGAATGCCTCCCTGTTTGCCTCTGATTTTGATAGGGTGCGGTGACTGTTAATCGTCTGTTTGTAGATAGAGAGGATCCTGTTCACGGTGTTTTCTATGGACAATGCTTGTAACGTTTCTCGGCCGTTTGAACGCTGTCCACTTTTGATGATTTCCACAGCTGCCATACCGATCTCACGGGCATCTCGTCCAACAAGTCGGGAAGGAGAAACATGCTCCAGACGCTCTGGAACATCACCGGCCGCTACACCGACCACCGGCAGATTGCAGGCCAGAGCTTCTTTAACAATATAGGGAGACCCCTCATAATCACTTGTGAACAGTAAACAATCAGAACCGGAAAGGTAAAGAGGTATCTCATCATGATGAACCTCACCGCGCATAACAACAAAACGGACCTGACCGATCTGATCTCTGATCACCTCAAATGCGGCTTTCGCCAGATCCAATCTTTTTACTGCTGGGGACTTTCCCGCATTAAACAGAACGATTTTTTCATCATGTGGCCAACCTAGCTTTGTTCGTGCTTCCTCCTTGGATATATATTGGAAGACACTCAAGTCTACACCGCCAGGGATTACCTCCGCAATCGATCGTCGCCACCAGAGGCGACTGCTCAGTTGAGAACTAACACAAATGATATGTTTCGCTCGTATCGCTGCCAGCTGTGAACAAAGCGTTTGGACCGCGCTTCTGAAGATTCCGTCGGACGGAGAAGGATTCAGATCACTGCCCCGATATGTGATCACCAATGGAATCAAAACCGAACAGGCACACGCAAGAGCTGTTAACGATCCAAACTGAGAGTGGACAAGGTCGGGGTTGTATTCCTCGATGCTTTGACGGATGTGGTATACGGTATCCGGGAATCGGTGTATATTCGTCCCTGTCCCCGTATACAGTATTTTCGTTTCGATGCCTTCCCTGGCAATCATGGCAATCTCATTGTGGGCAAAACCCATCGACCCGTCGCCGGAAAGACCGGGAATCACGTAGAGAATACGCAACGTTCATGCTCCTCTCAACTCGACCACTTTCGACTTCTGATTATATAATATATCTAATAATCGATGTTGATATTGTTCAGCAGTCAGTGATATCGAGATTTGGATAGAGTGGTATGGACAGGCTAAAAAGAGATGCTCAAATATCCTTCGAGTGTCATTGTAAAGACTCTCCAGAGAGAATGTTGACAATGCGCTATATACTTGTAGGTATTGGACCGAGGCATGCCATTCATGTAATAATATATTCGCACATATTGCAGCCAGCGCTCTTGGATCAATAGAGTCGACCTTAATATCCTTATTTTCACTAACCACACGAGAAAGATAATAGACAGCATCAACCGGGCCACTTTCTGCTAAATAATTCTCACCAAAGATTCGGCGTGGTGGAACATTAACACAATGGACTTTTAATGCATTAAGAGCAACACTGAAAAATTTTACTGGCCGTGTGTTAAACCTCTCCAGAAAGTCTGTAATATGGTTTAGCATTGAAGTTATTTTAAATCGGCGCATCATTGAATGATCGTTAAGCTTCAAAAGCGGCATGTGATAAGGATACACAGAAAAATCTATTGGATAGCCCAGCACCTTGCTATTATTTACGATCGTCAAGTCATCCCCATACAGTTTTCCACCAGCAAACACAATAGCTGCCACTAAAATTGTTTTACCAATACCCCCCAATGCCGGGAATATATATCGGCGTCCTTCAAATTCAACTGCTGCGGAATGAATCAATGAGTAATTCTTGCGCAATAGAGACAGGTGAACTAAAAAATTGACCGGCAGCACAAACTCATCACAATAAATCGTGATTGGGGTGGTGACAAGATTAAAACAGGTTCAATGAGGTGCAATGTTTAACCAATCATCAGCATAATAGTAATATTCAGAAATGGTTGCTGGCTCTGATAAGTGAGGGGCCTCTGCATAGTCTCGAATCAAGATGTCGGGGGAATGATCATCCTCTAATGTCGTTTCAAATTCTGAAAGTTGATACATCACCTGTTGAATTAGAGTGGGCGAACATGTCTCAACTTGAAGTCGTACAATTCCATGCAGATTAAAACTCTTGCTTATCATTAGTTTTCTCTGTGTATTTTTTGTGGCGCTCGCTACAATTAACTCAGGGTGTTATTGAAGAACGTAAGATTACCTCGTCTAATTTCATCAGCACAACGCAAGCAAAGAATGTAAGCTCCAAGACGATGTTGCAGTTCTGATATAGCCCCGGTAGGTCTTTTGATTACAGCCCGGGCCAAACTAATAACCAGCCTCCCGATTCGACTCCAGAAATAAATCAAAAAATTCTTCAAATTCGGCTCAAATAATTTAAAGAACAAATATAGTCCATACACCTCTTGCATATAGACCAACTCCTTGCCCAGTGTGCGCCCAGCTGGAGACGTCTTATGCACAAGTTTTGCGTTTGAAGTAATAAACAAAGAGCCTGGATATTGACAATATACCCGATATGAGTACTCGAGGTCCTCTCCCTCCGAATACTTGAGGAGTACTTCATCGTATTCAAATTCATCGAGTATCTTCCGACGGTATGAGTGATTTGCTCCGGAGAGCCACTCACAGGGTATTACTCCATCCAGGTCCAGCGGATAGGTTGCGCTCACCGAATGTAAAACACGACATTTATTACGCTCCAGATGAAACCAAAAGAAAATTCGGTGTAAACGGTCAAGCTTACCTGGGTTTTCCGGTTGAATATACCCCTGCACACCGAACGTGTTTGGGTTGGTCTCATACACCCTGCATATCTCGCGAACATATTCTACATCCAGGATGACATCATCATCCAGAAATAAAACGAATCTCCGGTTATCTGTTTACTGCCTAAATTTCGTGCCGAGGTCAAACTATTTTGGCTATTATGGAAATAACACAATTTGATGCCTATATCTTCAAATTCATTTTCTCGTTGGTGTATTATGGTTTGTAGGATATGTTCAGAGCTATTGTCAACGATTATAATTTCTACAGGTAATAGACTCTGAATCAAGATAGAATCTAAACACTGGTTAAGATTAGCATTCCGATTATAGGTGGGTATTACTATCGATACATTCATGACAACAATTGATTAGTGATTCCAATTCATTTTATTATAATGGAACGTAAATTGGTCGCAAGCGAGCTGATCAATTGCTTGCAAAGGATTAGATCATTCTTATTAATCATGACAAATTGCATACGCATCTGGCCGCTGATACGACAAAACACATAAATAGCCGACAGCAGGGTCACAACAGCCGACAATGAAGTAGCCCATGCCGCTCCATTGAGTCCGGCTATCGGAATCAGTATCAGGTTAAGCGTCACATTAGCTACAAGAGACACGACCATCAAGAGTGCGGCGATTCCGGGGTTTCCACGACCATTCAGAGCATTTTCTATTATTCTCCAACCACTACTGGCGATGAGCCCCGGAAGAAGGATCTGAAAAGGATCAACCGCGCTTTGGAACGAGGGAGAATACAGAAGAACGATCAGGCGTCCCCCCCAGAAATACAATGGGATTACGATAAAAACCATGATCAGGGTAGTTGTTCTGAATATCAGTGCGATAAAATCATCCTCGTTATTGCCTTCCTCTTTGGAAGCGATACGGGAGAACAATATGACCCCGATAGCATCTGCGACCAACCATCCTTTTTCAACTAAACCTAGACCGATTGTGAAAACACCCACGGTCGCCGGTGTCAGAAAACGATTGATCAATATCAGATTGATACGATTGCTCAACAGAAACAGCAATCCACCGATATATAGCTTGGCTCCATAACGATAGGCATCGATCAGATATGCTTTATTAATAGAAAATGAGATTCCCTTCGTTTTTTTTATTAGCATCATACACAGTACAA
>CAJXCW010000253.1 GCA_913051705.1 uncultured bacterium | reverse complement strand
GAGGCGCTCGAAAATCAGATAGCTGAACATATCGTTACTGTGCGTACAGAGCAGGCGGCCAATCTATCAGAGGCATCCATTATAGCCGTTGAAGCGCGTATTGAGACCCTTGAAAATAAAATGGCTGAGAACATGGAATCCGTACAGATAGAACAGGGGGTGGATTCAGGGCGGGTGGCCATAATCGCGGTTGAAGCGCGCCTTGGGCTACTCGAAAATAAAATGGCTGAGAATACAAAGATCCTACAGCCACAGCAGGCGCTCGACATAGCGGTTGAAGCACGTATTGAGTTGCTCGAAAAACAGTTGGCTGAGAACACAGACGCCGTACTGCCAGAACCGATGCCTGATCTGGAGACTGAAGCACGCATTGATGCGCTCGAAAATAAGATGACCCAATTGCATGTGAACCCGGATGGAAAGAACAGCTCAAGCGGACCGCTTCAGGCCGACGCGGTAATGACTAAAGAGTTGCGAATCGTAAACGCTGCGGGTAAGCCCGTCCTCACTTTAATTGCCAATGAATTCGGGGGGAGCATGTCCATCTACAACAACGGCGGAGGTCTGGCCGCAGTACTCGGTGCTGCAACACGCGGCGGGGATCTGGCTATTTACAATAAAGACGGCAAGAATGTCGCCTCAATCAGTGTAGAAAAAAGTGGAGGCTACCTGTCTGCCAAGAACAACGATGGTGAAACGGCCGGCGCCTTTTATTCAGGCAAAAACGGTGGCTGGATGAGCATCATGAACAAATCGGGCTCGGAAGTCGTGCAGGCTTATTCCAACGACGGGGAAGGATATATCGGCGTATGGAACCAGGACGGCAAAGGCCGGACGCTTAAGCCGCGATAGGCGGGTGAAGTAATTGGCGATGGCGAAACAACGAACCACAGAAAGCTCGCAGGGTCCGAATAATTATCAATGAAAATGATGCTGTTCGTTGCTTCGTTGTTTCGCTATTCATTGATTACTGAATGGATTAGTACCAAATCCAGGTCGGCGGTTATAGGTCCAGGACACCCTGCTTACATCTTCATTGGCCATGCGCCAGTCCATCAACTTCAGTCGATAGGTTTGGATCACCTCTGCGTAAGCAGGGTCTTCAGCGACATTATATAATTCCTGAGGGTCTTTGTTCAGATCGAACAGGACGTCCGGCATCCCATTGAAGTGCCAGTATTTGAAATGCGTATCTCTTACCATCCACCCCCTGCACTTATCCGGCGGGATGCCAAGTTTCTTGGGGGTCCAATAAAACCTGAAATCCCAATCCGCATACACCTCATTTCGCCAATCTGAAGGCCGTTCTGCGCGTAAAATAGGCCCTATAGATCTGCCCTGAATGGCCGCTGGAATTCCCAGGCCACAGGCCTCCAGAAACGTCGGCACCACATCAACGGACTCGATGAAATCATCATTTACAAGGCCACGCGTCGGGTTTGCCTCGACCCTGGGATCCCGTATAATGAATGGCACGTTATAGGCTTCATCATAGAAGAGTTCTTTTTCAAACATCCAGTGATCACCCACGTATTCCCCATGATCCGATGTGAATAGAATCAACGTGTTCTCCCATAAACCATTATGTTTCATATGATGAAAAAGCCGGCCGAGATGATCATCTATCTCCGTTATCAGACCATAATACGTGGCGCGCCGCTGCCGCCAGATGTGCTCTTCATCAAAAGGAACGCTTTTCCTCTCAATACGATAAGGAATATGAAACGGATGGGGATTTTCGAGCTCTTCCGGAATGCGATTCGGTAATGGTGAATCGGCCGGGTCGTACATCTCATTGTACGGATATGGCGCTACAATCGGCAGGTGCGGCTTGAAATAGGATAGATGGAGAAACCAGGGCATATCCCCGGCCTCTGCCATAAAGGCGATTGCACGATCTGTCATGAATGCGGTATCACTATCCTCTTTTCGGATGTGGATAGGATAGGCGGTGTGATCCTTATCCGCCCCCTCAGGGATATTGACGGCAAACGGGTTATTACATATCTCTTCAGCATACCCCTTTTCTCTTAAATATTGTAACCATCCATCTCCTCGGCCATCGTTAAACTCCCACGATTCCAGTCCAGCCAGAGCGGTCCGATGGATACCCTGTTCCGGCTGGGCTTCAGGATCGGTCAACGGATCAGGGGTATAATGGGTTTTGCCGCAAAGGGCAGCGCGATAACCGGCCTCGGATAAGTAATGTCCCATTGTCTTCTCATCACCGGGCAACGGCACTTCGTTCCACGGAGATCGGGTCGCATGCGGATACCGTCCCGTGTAAAAACACATGCGACTGGGCCCGCAAACAGCAGCCTGTACAAACGCCTGCTTAAAGAGGACCCCTTCGGAGGCCAGTGCATCCAGATGAGGCGTCTTTACGACGGGATGCCCCACGCCGGACATACAATCTGCCCGCATCTGGTCGGTCATGATGAAGAGGATGTTCAAAGGGTTACTCGACATGATGGATCTCCAATCTCACACGATACAAAAATCTTCTTGTAATATTTTATCCAGGCAGGTAACCAGATAGTCGGCGTTTTCCTGAGTGAATACCATCGGCGGTTTAATTTTCAGGACATTGTGTAACGGGCCGTCCGTGCTGATTAAAATGCCATGGTCCTTCATGCGATCAGCCACATAAGATGCCTGATGTCCGGCTGGTTCTAGTGTATTTCGATCGAGGACCATCTCAGCGCCAATATAAAATCCAAGGCCGCGCACATCGCCGATAATGGAATAAATATTCATAAGTTCTCGTAGACCATCCATCAGGTGGTTTCCAACCTGTAAGGCATGGTCCTGTAATCTGTCTTCCTGTATGACCGACAGCACTTCCAGACCTATGGCACAGGAAACCGGATTACCGCCGAACGTATTGAAATACTCCATCCCATTGTCAAAAGCATCTGCGATTTCCCGGGTGGTGATCACCGCACCCAGTGGATGTCCATTGCCGATCGGCTTACCCATGGTGACAATATCGGGAACAACCCCCTGCGTTTCGAACCCCCAGAAATGGGTCCCCACACGCCCAAAGCCTACCTGTACCTCATCGGTGATACATACCCCCCCGGCAGCACGGACGTGTTTAAAAGCCTCAGCAAAATACCCCGACGGCAATACAATCTGTCCGCCACAACCCAGCAAAGATTCAGCGATAAAGGCGCAAACACGCCGGCTCCGTGAGGTTAATTCATCTATCTTTTCACGTACATGATCTGCATACAGGATGCCGGTCTCTTCCCCGTACCCTTTATAGAGGCCTCGATATGGATCGGGCATGGGCAGCTTATGAACATGCGCAGGAACCCCGAGTCCGCCAGGACCGTCGAATTTATAAGGGCTGAGGTCGATGAGAGAGGACAGGTTGCCGTGATAGGCGCCTTCGAGAATGAGGGTTTCCTGCTGGCCGGTATAGTGACGTGCTAAACGCAGGGCCAGGTCATTGGCTTCGCTGCCGGAGTTAACAAAAAAGCAGACCTTGAGCGGATCGGGCATGGTAGCACATAGCTGTTCCGCGTAGTTTACGAGATGGTCATGGAGATATCGTGTATTGGTGTTGAGCACCGCCATTTGCCGCTGACCGGCGCGGACAATCCGCGGATGGCTGTGACCAACGTGAGGGACATTATTGACCGCGTCCAGATAAGCCCGGCCGGATTCGTCGTACAGATACTGCATATGTCCCCGCTGGATTTTAAGCGGTTCGCCATATGAAACACTGAGCGACTTACCCAGGTGACCATGACGGGCCTTAAGTATATCCTCATGGGACCGTTCCGTCGCAGGAAACGCCTGGTCCGGGACTCCGATGATGACATTGGGATCCGGGTCGATGCTGAGCCACACCTTCCTTTGGCTCGGCGCCCCGACGCCTGGGAATTCACCCTTACGCCCGAGCATATCCGTCACGATCTGAAAATGAACGTGGGGCGGCCACCCACCGTTGACGGTATAATCGCCGAGTGTTGCAATCTGTTCCCCCTTCTTAACCGACTTCCCTTCGTAATGCCCATCCAGCGAGGTGAGACTCAGGTGTCCATACAGGGTATAGAATGTCGGAACCTCCCCGCCAACCTGATGTTCAAGGATGATACACGGGCCGTAATCCAGCGGATCGGTATTGTTGTGGAAGCTGTGAATAGTCCCTTCCAAAGGGGCGTACACCGGCGCACCTGCCGGGAGAAATATGTCCAACCCGAGATGAATGGTACGACGTTCCGGCATTTCATCGAAATCCAGGGTGAACAGGTCGCCGGCATAGATCTGCCGTGCCTCGTTATAACGACCGATGACGACATCGGCGCCTGTTTTTTTCATCCGAGAGAAGATGAGATCGGTAAACTGATGCACATCAGCCTGATCTTCCATCAAGGCTATGTCCAGACTGCCCACACTCAGATCGAACACCAGGGCCTTGGTGAGATCTGCCTCGGGCCCCATAACCGGTGCAAAGGCGTCCCCGTTGCTTTCCAGCCAACGCATAATCTTCGGTGTTTGAGGACACGGCGGCATTCCGCAGGCTTCCCGGAACACATAGTGTGCGAAAGAAGGGGGTATACCCTGAAGCTTTTCCAACAGAGGCCAGGCCGTATCCTCACTGACCGACAGGTATTCATTTTCCGGCTCATCTGTCTGCTGATGCGCCGAGATGCACACACTCATACAAAGCCGCATGATGACAAAGTAGAAAAGCACTTCTAATTCCTGGTCATTTATTGGATATTCAGCATGATAGCCTTTCACCACATGGGCGGCGGCCGCGATCGGCTCTGCTTTACCGAGCATGACATAGGCCATAGCCACAGCTAATTCACCGATAGTATAAGACCTGGCGATATCACCAAAATCTATCAGACAGACTACCTGTTTTCTCCAGGATATCGGGTTATCAGGCTCAGCATCGGCGATGAGTACGTTGTGATCATTGGCATCGTTGTGGATAATACTCCTGCGTATGGTAGGCAGGACAGGCCCCACAACCGATTCATAGGCGGTACAGTAATATTCTACCATGGACCGTTTTTTATGATCGGTAATATGCTCGGCATACGTATGAATCACATCAGGACCGTTGTCAGGGTTCCATATCAGCTCTTTTTGCGTCTCAGTGTGTGTAAAACGTTCAAACGAACGACTCATGCGACCAAGAAATGTTCCGAGGTTTTGCAGCAGTTGGGGAGAATGGGGTTTTGTATCTACCAATGGGGTGCCTGTAACATACGTCAGCATACGTACCATATATCGGGTATCGTCAGGACCATTGATGCGGGTAATGATCTCCATATTTCGTGTCCGGCATGCACGTGGCCAAACGCCATCACCAAATTCGGTCCCGAGATGATCCAGCGCTGCGTGCTGAAGATCCAGTATGCTCCTTTTTTCGGCGGCGCTGGAGATTTTAAACACATACGCTTCACCCGATTCGACAGTCAGATGGAAATTCTGATCCCGTTCACTGGGCAGGGGGCGAGCGATCGCAGTTATGCCGTAAAGTTTTTTAGCCAGATCGGTCACTTCGGGCAATGAAAAATGGGGGCGTTGGGCTGATATGTTGGACATGGATACTCCTGTATTCATCTGGCTTATTTTCCAAATCACCAATTCAGCAGATTGGTGACCTGATTGGCTTGATGTGCCCGTAATGCGCTTTCTCTTTTCATTTTGTCAATATCGTTGCTGTTCTTCCACCGTATCGCAAAGTCTCTGTATGCTCTTCGCCGGTCTTCCTCCGATGGGAACCTCCCACGTATCTGTCGCAGGTCTCCACCATCTATCCAGATGCCTCCAGTGATGGAACACTCATCGATTTCAATCTGTTCTTTCGGACTATAGTATCGACGGACCAGTTCAATCTCCGGTGATCGCGGATTTTTCAGGAGGAGATCATGATCAATCTTGACCGTCTGATATGTTTCCATCAGATCCAGTAATTTCCGCCCGGCGTCCTCATGGACTTCATCGAAATTTTCATCTCATTCGGGTCAAACCATACGCCACCGCAGGTGGGACATATATCGACCAATACCCCTTCGAGTTCAATTTCTTTAAGCGGTTCATGCTTCCTTGGGCAGTCCATTCGGAGCTTCCGTGGTTTTATTTCTATATCTACAATCAGGCCAATTTACAGCCTGGCTATGGCATGAGCATATATAACGCCTTCATGACCTGTCAAGAGGATTGTTTGGTCTTATCGGTTGACCGAAGAAAGAAGAAAATGCACATTAAATGATGAATGATGAATTATGAGCCTGCAAGCGGTTGGAAATAATAAGGTTTTCAACCATAAATCATAATTCATAATTCAAAAAAAACACTTAAACCTATATCGGAGTAGGCGATGAATTTAACCGTATATCTTTCCGGAGAAATACATTCGGACTGGCGCGAGCAGATTATGACCGGTATTCAATCCGCCGATTTACCGGTGAAGGTACTTTCTCCCGTCACGGACCATCCGGCCAGTGATAACGTGGGCGTTGATATTCTAGGCGCCGAAGAGCTGGCGGAGTGGAAGGATCATAAGGCGGCCAAAATAAATCGAATGCGCATCCTGCTTGCTATTGAACAGGCAGAAATCGTCGTGGTTAAATTCGGGGATCAGTATAAGCAGTGGAATGCAGCCTTTGAAGCCGGATATGCCGTGGCTAAAGGTAAAATGCTGATCTCCCTACACGCGCCTGATTTGGCCCATCCGTTGAAAGAGGTGGACGCTTCCGCCATGGCCGTGGCGGAACACCCGACTCAGATTGTAGAGATATTGACATATGTAACACAGCAGATATAAATATGAGGTCAATCTTGACACAAACGTTGGAAGCCTATGATATAGAGGGTATAACACAGACCATAAATGAACGGGGCTATGTGAAGGTCCCAGGTATTATACCCCTTGAAATTGTAGATCGTGCACGAGAACTGGTGGAGAGATATCTTACAGACGAAGCCACGGAAGCCACACGAAATGCCCGCACCCAACGGGTTGGAAAATTGGCTGTAAAACATCAGTTGTTTCGAGATCTGATGTGCCACCCTGTGGTCCTGGCCGTCTGGGAACAGTTTCTGGGAGAAAATTGTTTTTGTGGGACCTGGTCGGCCAACACAACCTTTCCGGGATTCAATACGTATGGCTGGCATATTGATTATCCGTACTGGAGCATCCAACAACCCTGGCCGGGGGGTAATATCTCCGGGCAGACACTCTGGATGCTGGATGATTTGACGCCAGAAAACGGGGCTACGGGGGTCGTTCCCTATTCTCATACACTTGGATGTCCACCAGCTCAACCGACCGATGTATGGCGGTCGGACGGCGAACTATTGACGGGTAAAGGAGGAGACGTCGTCTTCGGCCATGGCGCCTGGTATCATTCGGCACGCCCAAATACCACCTCAAAACCTCGCACCATCCTACTCGGTATGTACATGAGCGCCTGTATCATTCCTCAAGAGGACATGCATGGTCAACTCGCTGAAATAGAAAATCCCTCCGAGTTAGTTGTAAAGGTCATGGGAGGGAAACAACACAAGCCCAGAAATGTTGGGGCGAAATAAATTACGATCGGAGGCATAGGTGAAACAATACGGCGTATTCGCATGTCTTTTTCTGTTTTTGGCCTGTACCGGCGGGGGGGCAGAAAAAAAATCAGAGTGCAACCCAGCTTACTTAGAGAAGCCAACTTACTTTTGCGCGGACCGACTTTTCTAGGAAGGA
>CAJXCW010000252.1 GCA_913051705.1 uncultured bacterium | reverse complement strand
AGACAGCGAAGCCACCTCTTCCTCTGTCATATTGTCCACGTGCGCCCAGTCTGTATTGCCTTTATCTTATCTCCCAAGGATTGCTCGATAATACGCTGTTTCTTCATGATTTTCCGCCCTCCGTGCTGAAATAATCCTGTAGGTGTCATCGTCTATTTCTGAGTACACAACGAATAAAATACGGCCAGCGGCCATACCTATTGCCTGATACCTATCCTCATTGTATGCCCGTCAGTCAAATCTTTCAACGTAATTTCCTTCAAATATGCGCTTTGCCTCAGTGAAGTCATACGGTGTTGCTCTACGTTTTCCTGATTTTCAATGTGGGCCCATTTGAATCTCATTTCCCGTCTCCTGACATCATGCATTGTACCCAATATGGGGGCATTTGTTAAGGAAATGCTTATCCAAGGAGAAACGGTGGTCCGAGATATAAGGAGATGATGTTATGTATAGGGGATAATCAGGGGACCATTGCAGGTGGGTGGAATAATGAGAGGTTATAGCACCGCTCGATTCTGGTCCAGGCGCACCATTGGCAGCTAGAATCCGCGGTCAAGGACGGCTACTGTTTGGGCGCGGTTGTGACGTTACCGGGCCAAACAATGGCCCCTTCGTCCACCGTCAGTTGACCGGTCACCGGGTCCACGCTGCCCACGGAAACGAATTCGACGATCTTGCTGTCAGTTTTGTAGCCATGGCTGTTAAATATCTGAACGGGCATTTCGGCTCGGTCATTGGTGCCTGGAACGAGAGAGACGTGTCCGGTCGCCCCGTCGAAGTCCATTTTTCGCAGGTACTTCATCACCTTCCGGCTGGTTACGTTTTCGCCGGCGTCCTTGACATCCCTGATGGCGTAGCCAACGGCCAGTATGTGGTCGTAACTCAAAGCGCCGTAGAAAAAAGCTTTGGAAGAGGGGTCGACAGGTTTGCCCAGCCGTTTCTCGAGTGCGTTTGTGAATTGTGAAAGCTTTGGCGAAGGCACGAGCCTGGCCATGGGAGCGAAATAGCCGAGGCTGCCAAGGACGGCCTCAGGCGCCTCGTCCGCTGAAATCATCTCGGCGGCATAAAAGGAATAACCCGGCACGTTCATCCCCAGCTCATGCAGCGCGCGAAACATCGTCACCGTGTCCGGTGTGGGGCTCGTATTGACAATGTGCTTGATTCCGGCCTGCTTGACTTTCTCCATATACGATTTGATTTCTTTGTAAGCGGTGTCCCGCGGATAACCGTATTCCTGAGCGATGCTGATATCTCTTTCTTTCGCATTTTCGTGGATGACCTTCCTGGCTCCCAGGCCCCACGCGTCGGTCGTGTGGAAGAAGGCTATTTCCTTGACGCCAAAATGCGCCGCCACGTCCATGAGATAGCTTTCATACTGTTCGCTTGGCGTTACCACGCGCACGAAGTAAGGAAACGCCTCTACCGACGAGAGCATGGATGCGTTGGCGCCGTTCGAAATGACGGGAATTTCGTACTTCGCGCCGATTTTGGCGATTTCCACCGCGGGGCCACTACAATCCGCGCCGGTCAGAACGATGATGCCTTTCTTCATGAGTGTCTCCGCCATGAGAGCAGCGTTCTCCGGCCAGCAGTGGTAGTCGATGGTGTTCTCGTCCGTCATGCGAAGCCGGTCTTCACCCAGGATGCCGGATTCGTTGATTTCCTGGATGGCAATGCGCGCGCCGTGCCGCGCGAAATCCCCCCAGTCGGCGTAACGACCATCATGGTAGTGGTAGGTATACATGCCACCGAGGTCATAGACGGCGGCGAAACCGCTGGAAGAGAAAACTGCGGTCAGAAGTAGCACGAGCAAGATTTGATGTCTCAAGAAGCGACTCCTCCTATGAAGGCAATGGATGAGCAGTAAAAACAATACTTGAAGCATTATTTTATTGACTCGCCGGCTAATTGTTGGCGCTTGTATGAGAGAATATACACTTTCCGTTATAGAGCATATACATTTTTTACTTGATACGCATGTATGTATTGCTATGGTGGCTGGATGATCCGGATCTTATCAGCTCGGACGCTCAGAAAGCGATACACGCTCAGAGGTGAAATTGAGGTGAACTATGCGTGAACTTGTGCCATCGGGGTATGAGGCGTTGAGAGATGAGGTGGTTGGGGTTATTACGGTGGGGAAGGCGCGGGCGTTGCGGGTGCAATATGGAACGTTGCATAGGTATCGCGGGTACCGGTCTACTCCTGTTCGCTCGCTGTCTTTTTTGGTGGTTTGGTGAGATCTATTTTCAATAAATCATTGCATTGCGCCTTATAATTGCATAAAATCGGACTGATGATACGCTGGTTGCTACGTAACATCAGATCATAATTCATAATTCATAATTTGCAATTCATAATTCATAAATCCCATGGCCTATGCTTCCCAATTCAGACATTTCAACAGATATTGGTTTAAGTGCCGACGGTATGAACCGATTGTATCACTATATCCAATCCTGGATTGATGAAGGGCATGCGCCGGGCGCCGCTGTGGGTATTGCCCGAAACGGCTGCCTGTTATCCCCCAGAGGATTCGGACGAATGGGGTTGGCCGCCGATGCAGCGCCACTTCCTCCGGATGCTATCTTCCTGACCGCGTCCGTCACCAAACCGGTGTCCTGCGCTGCGGTCGCTCTGCTTATTGAGCGTGGCCTGCTCACCCTTAATACCCCCGTGGCTTCCATCCTTCCGGCATTCGGTCAGCATGGCAAAGATCAGGTGACGGTCCATCATCTGATGACCCACACGTCCGGTCTGCCCGATATGATACCGGAAAATATAGCGTATCGGCAACGCCAGGCGCCGCTGGATGAATTTATTGCGCGTATTTATACGCTCGATCTGCTATTTGAATCGGGAACAGATATATCCTACCAGAGTACGGGGATCGCGATCCTGGGTGAGATCGTCAGACAGATTACCGATAAACCGCTGCCTGTTTTTCTTGATGAAGAAATCTTCGAGCCGCTTGGGATGAACGATAGTTCGCTTGGCAATCACCGTATTGATGTCGACCGGGTCGCATTAATTGATGTGCCCGATGCACAACTTGGTGAGCCCTGGAACTGGAATGAAGCTTACTGGCGAGGGTTTGGGGCGCCCTGGGGCGGAATGTTCGCTACGGTGGCCGACATTAACAGGTTCACTCAGATGTTCATACATGAAGGGCTGCTTGGTGAAACGCATATCTTCCATCCGGCGACCATTACTTCTATGATTACCGATCAGACGAGTTCCATGCCGCATATCAAGGCGGAGGTTAGAGAAAAACAGAGTTGGGGACTTGGTTGGCGGTTGAACAATCCCCCTACCTTATTCAGCGTTAACACGCCGCCCTCCTCTCGTGCTTTCGGTCATTACGGGGCGACCGGCACCATGGTCTGGGCGGACCCGGAGACCGGGCTTTCCTGCGCCGTTTTTACGACTAAACCAGATTTTTGTGAAAGCGATGCCATCCGCCAATGCTCGGATCTGGTCATGGATGCGTTGATAAGATAGCGTGTCTAAAGGGATATAAAACCAATGGATAATCTTTACCATGATAGATAACCCCGGCGGCAACTACCGTTTTTTAACAGGTATCGCCCCCTATTCCTGCGGCGTTGTGGCCATGCCAGGATACGAGATCATCCATGTAACCCTTCAGCAACCTGTTGCATATCAAAAAGGGTTTGAACAGATTGCGCGTCATCTGGCGTCGGCTTCCCGTCCACTTAAGGCGCTCTGTGCTGTTCAACTTAGATTACCCGCCCCGTTGAGCTTCGAAGGCTTTTCCGCCTTTAACGATGCGTACCAGCAGTTATTAACCAGGTGGGACCTTATGCTCGATGGCCATAATCCGGTTGCCCGTACAAATATTGCTCCAGCCTGGCTGCCGCCTGAGGAACCCTCCCTGTATGCGTTTTCATATACGGCGCCGACCTCAGATAACGCAGTGTCTCCCACCTTTATCGTGGCCGGTGCTGGGGATTTAAACGACCAGAGCAGTCTTTCCCCTGAATCCATTGTACGACCGACCGAAACATCCACGGATGCCATGAGAGAAAAAGCCGGCCGTGTTTTACAGGTGATGCAAGAGCGGGTTGATGGGCTGGAGGTGAACTGGATGGATGCTACTACCGTTGATATATATACTGTTTACCCAATACATCCTTTTTTAGCAGACACCATACTTGGCCGGATCGATGAAGCCGCCGTACACGGTGTCCACTGGCATTTTGGACATCCCCCCATAACAGGATTGACGTTTGAAATGGATCTTCGTGGGGTACGGCAGGAAATATGGCTATCATCCTGAATAAACAGGAGATGTTATTATGATCGCTGGTCTACACTGGACCGCCTGGCTATTGCTGATCCTATCCGTCGGGCTGGGTCTGGCTATCGAGCTTATCTACTATTTCACGCACCGGCGTCCAAAGCATCCAGACGCGACCCCATCGGATCAAAAGCCGTAATATCAATGGTCAAAGGTCTTAATCACCAATCACCAATCACCGATCACCAATCATCAATCACCAATTGATCTAATCCATGGTATCAACAACCATTATCACCGTCCTTGTAGTATACCTCATTATTCTCCTGGCTATCGGCATGTGGGGCGGTCGGGAATCCGGGAGTGTCGCCGGGTACTATGTGGCGGGAAAGAAATTGCCGTCGTGGGTCATTGCATTCAGTTCGAACACGACCGGTGAAAGCGGTTGGCTCCTGCTCGGTCTGACCGGGATGGGCTATCTCGTGGGCATTCATGCGCTGTGGATCGTGATGGGCGAAGTGCTCGGGGTCACGCTCGGCTGGGTGCTGGTGGCCTCACGCTTTAAAGAATATACGGATCGGTATGATTGCATCACGGTTCCCGACTATCTCGAATCCAGGTTTCAGGACTCACGGCATCTGATTCGGTTGGTCAGTGTGGTCATCATCCTCAGTATGGTTACGGTGTACACGGCCGCACAACTGACGGCGTCGGGCAAGGCCTTCAGTTCCTTTCTTGACACCAGCTATACGACCGGGGTGCTGATCGGCGCCGCCGTGATTCTCTATTACACTACGATCGGTGGGTTCAAAGCGGTGGCGTACAGTGATCTGCTGCAGGGCGTGCTGATGCTTCTTGGTTTGATCGTGCTGCCGATTGTCGGTATTATTAACGCCGGCGGATGGTCGTCTCTTGTGGCGCAACTGCAAGCGGCCGATCCGAATCTGCTGGAACCGATGGGGGAATTCGGTGTGTCTGTGCCAGGGGTGTTGAGCGCCCTGGGTTTTATCGGTATCGGTCTGGCTTTTCTTGGAGCGCCGCAGTTGCTGACGCGTTTCATCTCGGCAAGAGACCGGGGGGAAATCGTGACGGGCGGTCTTATGGCCGTTATCTGTATCATCATCTTTGACCTGGGTGCGGTCTTTGCCGGCATGGCCGGTCGAGCGATTTTTCCCGGCCTGGCGGACCATGAAACGATTTTTCCGACGATGAGCGCCGCGCTCTTTCCCAATATTTTTACCGGTATCTTCCTGGTTATCGTCCTGGCTGCCATCATGTCGACGGTGGACTCGCTGCTCATTCTGGCTTCTTCAGCCGTGGTGGTTGATGTGGTACAGAAAATATACAACCCGGCCATCACGGAAAAAAGACTCTCCCTCTATGGAAAGCTTACTACCGTTGTGATCGGCGTGTGCGCGCTGGTGATGGCCATAGGCGAGGTTCGGATGATCTTCTGGTTCGTCCTTTTTGCCTGGTCCGGCCTGGCTTCAGCCTTTGCGCCTGTGATTTTGTGTTCCCTTTTCTGGAAGCGTACAACCCGTGCCGGGGCCGTCGCCGGTATGATCGGTGGTTTTCTTACCACCATCACCTGGGTACTCGTGTTTAAAGAACAATTCTTCGATCTCTATGAGATGCTCCCCGGGTTCTTCGCAGGGTTCGGCCTCACTATCGGTGTCAGTCTCTTTACGAACCCGCCGGATGGCGCCGCAGACGAACTTGAGGCGGTTCGTCGGTCGATAACAAACTATGAGGACTAAGATATGCAGGTGACGGAAACACAAATCGCCCATTTCCATCGGTATGGATTTTTTCTCATCCCGAATCTATTCGATCAAAATCAGATGCGACAGATTGATCGACTACAGCAAGATAAGGAAGCGGCCTGGGAAAAAACGGCTTGGCCGGAAGGCATGAATGTCATGGCCTGTCAGTTTCTGATGCTTGGAGAGCCGGTGTTAAAATTGGCCGAACATCCGGCATTGATCCATTGTGCCGAGCAATTACTTGATTGTGACCGGGTTCATATAGGCGCCTGTGGGTGCGGCGATGCCTCTAAAATCGTATCGGCGGACGGCAGACCGAGACAACAGGTCCAATGGCACGCTGATGGGAGCCCGGAGGTCAAACAGGTCTCTGTGCGGATAGCGCTCGATCGTCATGATCCGACCAATGCCCCGCTGCGTGTCCTGCCGGGCAGTCATGTCCGAAGCCGCGAAGAGATGCGGGAAGAATTGACCCAACTTGAAATTGTCACCGGTCAGCACAAAACGCGGCCGGATCAGCTTTTTGCCCGACATCCCAATGAAGTGGAAATTATGCTCAATCCTCACTGGGTGCTTATATGGACCCCGAGTTGCTGGCATGCGACCGGCGTAAAAACAGCCGCCGGCCCCCGTAGAGCGATGGCCTGGAATTATTTCCCACTAGGCGGGCGGCAGCGAGACACAGCCGCTGTTCGTCATATTTATGGAGGCGAGTGGACACAGTGGCCTGAAGCACGCCAACGTTTATGGGGCCTGATTGATTGACAGGTATTCCTCGCACTCCATCATATAACGGTTTTTTCTAAAGTTCTCGCCTGTCAGGCCGATATGTTTAGCAGGTACAGGACTACATTTTCGAGCTTACAGCCTTAAATATAATAATCTGGGAACCTGTCTCAATTTCACAGGAGTAGGCCACGTTATGATTGAAACCTCAACGGTGACCGAGGTAGAACAACTTCGTCAACGCAGCAACGGCCTTGAAAATCATGAGGTCACCGAGTCTGCCGAACAAGAACTGATGGAGATCAATAGCCATCTCGAGCAGACCGGCGCTCTGGGCTCGGGAGATGGCCAGTAGCGCGCCTATGTCAAATGCGGCTAAAAGCGAATTTCTTGCCAGTATGAGCCATGAACTTCGCACACCGATGGACGGGGAGATCGGCATGATTGACTTACTGCTGGATACCGAATTGCATTCGGAACAGCGAGGATTTGCCGACATGGCCAGGCATTCTGCAGAATGCTTGTTGACGATATTGAACGACGTGCTGGACACTTCGAAGATTGAAGCCGGGAAAATGACGATTGAGCCGATACCTTTCGATCTCAATGTCGCTATTGAAGAAGTCGCAGGAATCCAGGCCGCTAAGGCGGAAGAAAAATATCTCGATTTAATCGTCCGGTTTGCGCCTGACGTGCCCAATCGGGTCATTGGTGATTCCGGACGCATCAGACAGGTAGTCATTAATCTCCTCAGTAATGCCGTTAAATTTACAGAAAAAGGGCACGTGTTAATTAATTTAGAACTGAAAGATCTTTATATAGAACCCAGATCAAATACTGAAACCGCCCTGATATATATCTCGGTAGAAGATACCGGTATTGGCATCGCTGAAGATAAGCTTGAATCCGTCTTTGATCACTTTACACAGGCAGATGTATCTACGACACGTCAGTACGGGGGAACAGGGCTCGGCCTGTCCATCAGTCGACAACTGATGGGGCTTATGGACGGTCGTATCGGCGTAGAA
>CAJXCW010000251.1 GCA_913051705.1 uncultured bacterium | reverse complement strand
TTTTCAGCTCAGGAATACACAATGGAAAGAGTAGGCTTTTCTGGAAATCAATTTCCGGATGACCTAGTTCCCTGGTTAGATGCTGCTTCCAATGTAACCTCGTGGAATAATGGAATAACCGAGTGGTCGATGATGTCCCTCTATAGCCGGTTAAATTATAATTACAAAAGTAAATACTTACTCTCTGTATCAGTTCGTCGAGATGGTTCATCCCGTTTTGGTTCAGAGAATCAGTGGGGAACTTTTCCAGCAGTATCAGCAGGATGGATCATTTCGGATGAGAATTTTGGTTCTGAGCAAAGTGACCTGAACAACAGTCTTACTGATTTTTCTTGACAGTACGTGTGTTTTATGTAAAGATACCTTTGCTGTCATTCGCCGTTACAACAACCACCGGCCAATGGCACAAAGTATAACGTTCAATCGTTCAACGAGAGAAATCCGGCGGCAGAATCTTAAACGGCAGTCAGAGCATCAGACTTTTCAGTTTCAAAGTCTGACATGGGGCGCTCGGCCGTCTGTATTCGATGGCGCATAGCCCCAGCAGTTGCCCGTCGTTAGTGGTATCGACAGGTGGCCTGTTGGAAGCTGAACACCCCGGCACCGTGATCTCGACCGTTCTTGCCGATTGTCCCTGATGATCATGAAGACAGGATATGTATTGTCGGCCTATTGTATTTATCCTTGAGGAAAACACGTAATGAAAGCCTCGGATCTGTTTGTAAAATGTCTGGAAGAGGAAAATGTCGAATATATTTTCGGCGTTCCCGGAGAGGAAAATGCGGATTTCATGATCTCCCTTCTTGACAGCAGCATTAAATTTATCGTCTGCCGGCACGAGCAGGGAGCAGCATTCATGGCTGACGGTTACGGTCGTGTCACCGGCAAACCGGCTTGCTGCCTTGGGACACTGGGTCCGGGAGCTACGAATCTTTTAACCGGTGTCGGTGATGCGAACATGGACAGAGCTCCTCTCATCGTATTGACGGGGCAGGCTGCTACTACACGGATTCATAAAGAGTCCCATCAGTCCATGGATCTCGTTGCCATCTTTGATCCCTGTGTCAAGTGGGGGGTACAGATTACGCATCCTGACACGATACCGGAGATCGTTCGCAAAGCGTTCCGGATAGCCACTACGGACAAATTTGGTGCCTGTCACATCGATCTTCCTGAAAATGTGGCGAAGATGAATACCCTGGCCCAGCCTATGGTACCTCTGAAACCTGCTCGCAGTGGGCCGAATCCACAGGCAGTTGAAGACGCAGCGAGGATTATCCGGGATTCAAAATTCCCCATCATTTTGTCTGGTAACGGTGTTTTCCGGAACAAGGCATCAGGTGCCTTGCGCAGATTCGTATTGGAAAATGGTATCCCTGCTGTCAACACGTTCATGGGTAAAGGTGCTGTACCGGCCTCGGATCCACTATGTCTTTTCACCATTGGCCTGGGTGCTCGAGATTATCCGGATGCGGCAGTGGAGATGGCAGACTGCGTGATTTCTGTCGGTTTTGACATGGTTGAGTACCACCCTGAACTATGGAATCGAGGCGACGAGAAAACGATTATCCATATTGACAATGACCCATCTGAGGTAGACGAAAACTACCGGCCGGCTGTTGAGGTGATTGGTGATGTCGGACTGAGCCTTGAAGCTCTGCATTCGGCGGTTCATGGCATGACACCGGTAGGAAAAGAAAAATATGAATCTTTCAAGCTTTCCATGGAAGATGATTTCAACCGTTACAGTGAAGACACTGATTTTCCTATAAAACCGCAAAGGGTTCTATCCGATGTCCGGCGGTATCTTGACGATGACGCGATCATTTTCTCCGACGTAGGTGCCCACAAAATGTGGATTGCCAGATATCTTCAGTCGGAAGAACCCAATACGATTCAAATATCAAACGGTTTCTGTTCAATGGGATTTGCTCTCCCAGCGTCTATGGCGGCCAAACTCGCCTATCCTGAAAGACAGGTTCTGGCTATATGTGGCGATGGTGGTTTCATGATGAATGTGCAGGATCTGGAAACCGCTGTTAGAGAACATCTTAACGTGGTTTTCATGGTGTGGACAGATAGTCAATATGGCCTGATTAAATGGAAACAGGAAACGCAATTCGGCAAGCACTCACACATAGATTTTACCAATCCTGACTGGATGCAACTGGCGAAAGCTTTTGGAATGCCGTGTTTCTGTGTGGACAAGGCCGAGAATTTGTGCTCTGTCATGCATCAGGCTTTTACTGCGGGTAAGCCGGCGTTGATTGAAGTGCCGATCGATTACCGGGAAAACATGAAACTTACGATGTCCTTGTCCAAAATACCGATTGGTGATCTGTGTGATCAATTGGCGAATGTCAGTCTGTTTTCGGGATTGCCGGAGGCACACAGGCGTGCTTTTGCGGAAATAATGGATGAACAGGATGTTGATAGAGGCACTGTCATTTTTGAACAGGGAGATCCGGGAGATAGCTTCTACGTCATTTATTCAGGCTCCGTTTCGGTCAGGAAGGATGGTCGTGGAGTCACGAAATTGGGGGCCGGTGACTATTTTGGTGAGATGTCCGCGCTCTCTGATGCCCGTCGCTCAGCGACGATTGTGGCTCTGGAAGATACCGTGGTCAGCCGACTCCACAAAGGAAAATTTCACGACCTTATACTGGCCCAA
This sequence comes from uncultured bacterium, assembly GCA_913051705.1. Classification (GTDB taxonomy): domain Bacteria; phylum JAAXHH01; class JAAXHH01; order JAAXHH01; family JAAXHH01; genus CAJXCW01. The sequence goes on along the minus strand of CAJXCW010000251.1, from coordinate 5,130 downwards.
CCGGAGATTGCTTTGGAACTGGCTGCAATCTTGTCGGAGCGATTAAACGAATTTAGCGAGGAGGGATGAAAATGATTCCCACAATACTGATCGCCTTGTCAATCCTGTCGGTGATAGTTTCCTTACAGTTCTGGCCGCCGGCCTTGTGGATTCTGATTGTCCTGGTGCCGATAACAGTTGTGTATATGTGTGACGTTTTGCAGACCAGCCGCGCCATACTCAGGAATTATCCCGTCATTGGCCATTTCAGGTATCTGTTTGAGATGATTCGGCCGGAAATCAACCAGTACTTTATAGAATCAAATCTCGATGGAACGCCCTACAACCGGGAACTTCGTTCGGTAGCTTACCAGCGATCGAAAAAAGAATTGGACACCGTGCCCTTCGGGACGCAGAGAAATGTTTACGAATTAGGGTATGAGTGGATCAACCATTCTCTGGCCGCCATACATCCTTCCGGGGAACCGGAGCGTGTGCTCATTGGAGATGGGGCCTGTGAGCAACCCTACCAGGCAGCCTTGCTCAATATTTCCGGGATGAGTTACGGCGCTCTGTCGAAGAATGCGGTTATTGCACTCAACGGTGGCGCTAAATTAGGCGGATTCTGTCACAACACGGGCGAAGGTTCAATCTCCCCCCATCATTTGGCACCGGGAGGCGATCTTTGTTGGCAGATAGGCACAGGGTATTTTGGCTGCAGGAATGAGGATGGTACTTTTGATCGGGCACTTTATGCTGAAAGGTCACGTATTGATGCTGTTAAAATGATAGAAATAAAGTTGTCTCAGGGAGCCAAGCCCGGACACGGAGGCATTCTGCCCGCCAAGAAAATCACACAGGAAATATCTGAAATTCGTAACGTTCCATTTGGCAGCGATGTGGTGTCGCCGCCATCTCACAGTGCCTTCCGGAATCCGTTCGAGTTGCTTGAATTCATCAACGAACTGCGTATGCTTTGCGGAGGCAAGCCCGTGGGTTTCAAGATTTGTCTTGGAAATCCTTCCGAGTTTTTGGGGCTCTGTATGGCCATGCAACAGGAACAGAGTTTTCCTGATTTTATAACGATAGACGGCGGAGAAGGGGGTACCGGCGCGGCGCCTCTTGAATTCTCCAATTCAGTTGGTGCACCACTCACCGAAGGCATCGTGATGATACATAACGCTTTGGTCGGCTTTGGGATCAGACAGCCGATCAAACTCATTGCGTCGGGAAAGATCCTTACTGGTTTTGACATGGCGAAACGCCTGGCGGCGGGTGCGGATCTCTGTAATATGGCGCGCGGCTTTATGTTCTCCCTCGGTTGCATTCAAGCCCGGAGGTGCAACTCAAACGACTGCCCTGTAGGTGTAACTACCCAGCAGGACAAGCTGGTTAAAGGACTGGTGGTAAAAGACAAAACCACCAGGGTGGCCAATTTTCAACAAGAAACGGTGCAGGCGTTCAGGGATATTTTAGGTGCTGCAGGACTTGAACGGGCCGATGATCTCACCCCATGGCATATTATTCGGAGGATATCCCAGACCGAAGTTCGAAGCTATGCCCAGATTTACAAATATCTCAGGCCGTCTCAGTTACTATCTGATGATGTACCTGATGTTTACGCGGACTGGCTTTCAATGGCATCTCCGGAGCGATTCGAGATGCATAACGCTTACGGAAAATACTCTACTTCCACCCAGGTATAATAGGGTTTGTATACAGTATATCCTGCAAATCCACCCGAGATGAATCCAACCGGTGTACCCTTTGACAGCCTGTGTGGGAATAGGCAGATCCGATTTGAAAAGGATGTATTGACCAATATTTGGACCGACTATGCCTTTGGGGCACCGGGTTCTGTAGAAATACTTCGAACCCACAACGCTCAATGGTCGTTTCGCCCATACCCATGGCCTTCAGTTTTTAAACGATGTTTGCCATGTGCCTGCTCTCGTCATTCTCAAGTACGAGATTTAATACCGCACGTTGAAGCACCGATTCCGCCACCGGGCGCGCTTGACGGTGGTCTTTCAGTGTATGCTGGACGCCGGTTTTCGTTTAAGAGCGGTTAAACCTTTAACGGAGGCTGGTGGGCGCCTGCAAGTTGTAAGGTCACCCTATCCGAGTTTCATCTGCTTTAAAACCGAGCGCCCCAGAATTCCGTAGGGGTTGGCCAGCGTCTCGATGATTTCGAAGTGGTTGTACCCCTCGCCGACGAGGAGCTGGACGGATTTTCCTGCCTTTCTCACCGCATCTGCAAAGTCGCGCGACTGGCGCTGGAACTCCGGCGTCTCGAGCGTGCCATAGGCGACGATCACCGGGGCATTGAGCTTGTCGAGATGGCGTTGCGGGCTCAGGGCTGTCTCCATCTCGTCGGTGAACTTGACATAGGCACTGCGTGCCGACAGACGCACCGGTTCGAGATCGAACATGCCACTGCAAAACAACCCGCCCTTCACCGTATCGTCCGGTAAGTTGAAGTCTTTGCCCCAATCGGTGGTAAGTATGACGCCGGCAAGATGACCGCCCGCGGAATGGCCGGAAATAAAGATGCGGTCCGGATCGCCACCAAAGGTCCGGGCGTTGCGATATACCCAGGCCACCGCCCGGCGCACCTGCTCGGCCATCGGCATCAGGCTGTCACCTAAGTCCTGCACCCAGGCAAAATCAGGGATCACCAGATGCGCACCGGCATGCACGAACAGTTCGGCCAGGAAGGCGTACTCTCTGGCGAGGCCTGAACGCCACCCACCACCGTGGATAAAAATGTGGACCGGCGCATCAGGGTTTTTTGTCACAAATACGTCGAGTCCTTCGATAGACGTCGGGCCGTAGGCAAAACGGCGCGGCGCCCCCAGGAGTTCGCGTACACCCTCGCTGTTGGACGCGTACCGATTGACGATCTGCTGAAGGTTCGCCGCATAGACATTCTGGTCATAGGCGGCGTCGAGTTCCGCCTGATCCATATCGAGCCACACAAACGGCCCCATGACGATCGGCGCCTCCTGCGCCGACACCGCTTTCCCGGCGAGCCCGGTGCCGGTCGTTGCAATCAAGGCGCCGGCCGCACCCAGAAACGTCCGTCGTGTAACACGATGACTATATAATTCTCTATCCGGATGCATATTCGCTCCTTTCTAAGATTTCATGCGTGAGATTACAGAACCTGTGTACGTTTGGTATGGGGTCTACGGCTGTTGAAAAACGATTTTACCTCCCACCATGGTCATCAAAACCTGGATCTGTCTGATGTCATCTTCAGGAACCGTTAACAGGTCAGCTGAGAGGACAGCGAGGTCTGCCAGCTTGCCAACCTCGATCGAGCCTTTTATATGTTCCTCAAAGCTTAAATAGGCGCCGTTGATGGTAAAGGCTCTTAACGCGTCAGCACGGGAGATCTTCTGGTCCGGCCCAATAACCTGTCCCGTTACCCCGTCTTTTCTGGTGATAGCGGCCCCAAGTGTATGTAATGGCCTGAACGGGACATTATCGGTCGCCAGAACAAATATAATGCCTTTGTCGACGAAACTCTTGAGCGGTATATAGCTATTTATTTCTTCCCGGTCTGAATCCCTGGTACTTCTTAAACCACTACTCCATATATGCTTGCCGGGCAGAACGGTTGGCACGACACCCAACTCCTTGATCAAGTCCTGCTGTGCTTCGGTGACAAAGCGTAGATGTTCCAACACAAACCGTTTGTCTGTAATAGAGACGACTCTGTTCACCTGTTCAAAGACGTTCAGGTGATGATCAAAATTCTCTGGAAAATACGTAATTGCATTGGCGCGCAGGTTGGCTCTGGCCGCTGCCAGGATAAGATCATAAAGCGAGCCTCTATGATCCTGCAAACGGCTATCGACACTGTAGCCTGCCCAGCCCGGATAAGGACTGTCTTTCCTCCGGATATTATTCTGTGGTGAGCTGCCGACGGCGGTATAGATGCCGCTGATTTTTAGCATGTCATCCCCCAGACCCCGCCCACCGGCATAGATAGCCCAGTCGCGAAGGACCATTTCAGGATGTGCACCTGGCACGGCGTCCCAGGCAGGACTCACCGTCAAATGACTCCTCACCGACATTTCCTTGTTTTCCCACAGTTCTTTGTAAGCCCGGATTACCGCCGGCGCTAAACCATGTCCTTCGTAAATACTGGTAGTGCCCGCCGCGTTGTATTGATGCATCGAATATTTTAAAGCGGCGACTCTCTGTTCGTGACTGAAGCGAGGTACGATTTTCATCAGGCTGTACTCGATCGTGCCGATCGTGCCAAGCTCTTCAAAGATTCCGTTTGGCTCTCCGCTGTCCGGCTCTTTTACAATCGTCATCCCAGGATGAAGCCCACGCGTGTCTCTGGTTATGCCGGCGAGTTTCAGGGCGTAACTGTTGGCAATAGATACGATGGGGGGCTTTCCGCTCCAATAGAACCAGATTCCTTTGATATACACCGGATTATCGGGAGCGACTTTGTCCAGGTCCCAACGAGTCGGATATCTCTTTTCTTTTAAAAGATCAGAACCCCCAGCGTAATTTGGATAATCCCCTATCGGCATCGTGACGATCCATTCTCCGGGCTTTTTGTTTTTGACCTCTTGTTTGATCACTTCAAGGATATCGTCGATGGACCGTACCCCATCCAGAGACGGGAGGATAAATTTCAACCCTTCCCGATCCATGTGGGCATGTCCATCGATGAACCCGGGGACCACCGTTCTGCCCTTCAGGTCGATGATTTCCGCATTCGGATCGGCCAGACTTTGAATGTCCTTGTTGCTGCCTATCGCCATGAACCTGCCATCGCGGATAGCAACGGCCTCAGCAATACGGAAGTTTTTATCGACCGTAATGATGTGCCCGTTCACCAGAATCTTATCAGAGAAATCCGACGTTTGAGCGGAGACTACAGAGGTAAACAGAAGACAAAACAATAAGGTTGAATTCTTTAGCAAAAAAAAGAAACTACGCCGTAATCTCATATGAACCTCTCATTACTGCACGATAGTTCGTCACCCCGGCGAAGGCCGAAGGCCCAGTGTCTTTAATTTCTTTAAAGTGTTTTATGTTACTGTCTATACCTACAATTTATAGTGTTTATCCGCAATGGGTATTATCTACACGGCCATGCTTCTGCTCATTGACAGCCACCTGTTT
>CAJXCW010000250.1 GCA_913051705.1 uncultured bacterium | reverse complement strand
ATGGGCACAATATCATGGCCCCTCACGGTTGCGTATGCTCAGAATTTTGATGAGTTCGGCACGGAGGAGCGGCTTACCTCTCTTCATATCCTGGATATACCAACCGCTGCGGTGGTGTCCAGAGGCACGGCGATCATGACCCTCAGAATACTTTCCCGTGGCGGGTTGCTGAGCAGCATATATGCCGGGGTCAGTGATCGGTTTTTACTCGGGATTTCATTTGGTGGAAGTAATATCATCGGGACAGGGGATATAAATTGGAATCCACGACCTGAAGTCGCTATTAAATACCTGATGCTCGGGGAAACAGAAACCCTGCCTGCCCTGGCCGTCGGATTCGAATCACAGGGGTATGGTTCCTACAACAATACCCTGAATCGATATCAGATCAAAGCCCGGGGGTTTTACGGAGTTTTAAGCAGAAATTTCTCTCTGGCCGGTACTTTCGGGATGCACGCAGGCGTTAACTATAGCATTGAGAATAAAGATAAGGATGATCGCCTGAATGTTTTTATCGGTGCGGATAAATCCATCAACCCACATCTGACCTTCCTGTTCGAATACGATTTCGCCCGCAATGACAATCAGAGCTTACCCGGTTTTGGCCGGGATAAAGGCTACCTTAATATCGGCGCCCGAATCACCTTGGGCGACCGGGTCGGTCTGGAGTTCGATTTGCGAAACCTGCTCGATAACCGCGTGGGTGCCATATCCCCATCACGCGAGTTAAGAATCCTATATTCCGAAGCCTTCGATTTTTAAGAGGCTGTCCGAGAAGTTTACCTGTCATCCTCGCTTCCATTCTTCCTTTCAGTTTCCCCCGCTTTTATAAAGCCCATTCTCCCGAATATACGCTTCTACCTGGTGTGGCACCAGATATTGAATCTGCTGACCTGCCTCTACACGCTTACGAATATCTGTGGATGAAATATCGACTTCAGGCGACGGGACCATGAGGATCTGGTCTCGCCAGCGTACATTCGCCTTAGAGGCATCCACCCCGGGGCGGGGTACCACCACAATAGTTGCCAGCTCAAACACCTGATCAGGTTCACGCCAGGTATCGATTTCCAACAGACTATCCGCACCAATAATAAAAAAGAGGGAGGATGAACCATAGAGATGATGAAGCGCCGTCAGAGTTTCAACGGTGTAGGATAAGCCCGGGCGATGAATTTCAAGGTCGGACACCTCAAATCGCGCATCATCCCGGATAGCCAGTTCGACCATTTGATACCGATGCTCAGGTGAGCTGATGTTGGCATGATGTTTGTGAGGTGGCCGGGCAGAGGGGATGAACAGCAAGCGATCCAGCTTGCATTGTTCGTATATTTCTTGTGCAATAATCAGATGGCCGGTATGAATGGGATTGAATGTACCACCATAGATACCCAGCCTGCCGGGATTCATGGGTGTGATCAGGAGATGGTGAGAGGGTGTCCGTATGATGATTACGGCGTGTTAGCCCCTGTGTCCGAAGGCGTATTCGTCAGCGTGGGAGTGCCTGGAGCGCCGTTGATTAAATCAGGGTGGTCTTCATCCATACCCTTAGGCTCTTCCGCATAATAGAGCTTGATTTCTTCCAACCGTTTTCTGGCCTTCTCCTGTAATTCTTCGTCGAAGTAACTCTGTACGTATATGCTGTACTGTTCAATCGCCGCTTCCCACTTTTCCTCCCTGGCGTAACTTTCGGCAATGTCATACTGGGCTTTTGACGCCCAATTGGTCATGGGGAATTCTTCGAGTAACTCTGTGAGATAGAGTCGTGAAGCTTCCCAATCGTGCATCTTAAAATAGAGATGGCCGATTTTGTAATCCTTTTCCGCCACCTTATCCAGGCAGGTTTGCAGGAGTTTGATCGCCTCCGGCGCCATCTCACTATCCGGGTATTCATCGAGAAAAATCTGTAGCTCACGAATCGCTTCAAACGTTTTATCCTGAGTCAGATGAACCGGACTGGATTGTTTGAAGATGGAGAGGGCCATTTGGTACTGGCCCTTATCGGCGTAGGGACTCTGTGGAAAGTCCCGAATTAATCGACGATAGGTTACCACCGCCACGGGATATTCTTTCATTTGAATATGTGTTTCACCCAGATAATATAACGCATCATCGACCAGATTACTTCCAGAGTGATTAAGGGTGAGCACGCGGAAGGCCTGCATGGCTTCCAACCAGTCTTTTTTCTCCATTTTTTCCTGGCCATAAGCATAGACCTCTTCCGCCGCCCAATCTTCTCTGGGACCGGGCGGTACACAGGCCGACCAGCCTATGCCGGCACATAGAACCATCCATGATAAAAATTTGCGATGAAAAGGTTTCATAATCCTGATTCGGTGTCCTATGGGATGCTTTCGATCACGACTTGTTTAAAAGGTTCCCGGATGAATACGGCAGGGTGACTGCGCCTCCGTTTGTCGCCGGGTTGTTCTCTACCATCTGTTGTTGCGTCTATAACTCGACCGACAAGATCATACTCTACCGCATCGGTGATGGTCGCCTGAACGAAGGCGCCGGACGTTAACCCATCGCCGGTAAGCAACACTTCATTATCTACTTCCGGCGCATCCGCCTCGGTTCGTCCCACAGCGTTTCCGTTTTCGTCATCCACCTCATCAATAAGCACCGGGATCGAACGTCCGATAAAATGCTGATTCCTTTCCAGAGAAATAGATCGTTGTAAGGCCATAAGACGGTTATACCGTTCTGTTTTAACTTCTTCGGGGATCTGATCTACATATCCGGCGGCCGGCGTATGTTCTTCCTGGGAATAGATAAAAACACCTACCCGGTCAAACCGGGTATCCCCCACGAAATCATAGAGGGCCTCAAAATCCTGATCCGTCTCACCTGGAAAACCAACGATAAACGTGGTTCTCAGCGTCACCTCGGGTATATGCGACCTGATTCGGTCCAGCAAGCCGCGGGTCTCTTTTTGCTTAATCTCCCGGTTCATGGCAGTGAGCATGTGATCCGAAATATGTTGAAGCGGCATATCGATATAATTACAGACGTGTTCCAGATCCGCGATCGTCTGAATCAGTTCATTATTAAACCGTACGGGATGGTTGTACAGCGGTCTGATCCATCGGATACCATCTACTTCGTCCAATGCACGCAGCAAGTCCGGCAGAGTAGCCGGTTCCGGCAGGTCTTTGCCGTACCAGGTCGTATCCTGCGAAATTAAATTCAGCTCTACCGCCCCCTGAGCCGCCAGATCACGCGCTTCGGCGACCAGAGATGCCACCGTCCGGCTGCGTTGTTTGCCTCGAATAGCGGGAATAATACAAAAGGTACACCGACGGTCACAGCCTTCTGCTATCTTCATATAGACCGAATGAGGGGGGGTCGTCAGTATCCTCGGATAGGAGTAATCGGTCGGCAGCGGCTGTCGGCGTATTTCCCGCAGGGTATCCTGCCTGTCCTGCAACCGATCCAGCAAAGGAACGATCTGCGGATACTGGTGCACACCGATCACGGCATCTATTTCCGGCATATCCGAAACCAATGCATTGGAATATCGCTGCGCCATACAACCGGTCACCACAAGCGAGGTGCATCGCCCGTCCTCTTTAAAACGCGCCAGATCCAGAATGGTTTCTATAGACTCTTCCTTGGCGGGCCCGATAAACGCGCAGGTATTGATGATAATGACATCCGCGTCCTGATGATCATCTACGATCTCATAGCCTGCACGGGTCAATTGCCCCAGCATGACTTCGGAGTCTACCAGATTTTTGGAACATCCCAGACTAGCCAGGCTAATTGTCGGCACAGCACCTCTCCATAGTTTCAGCCTTCTAATGTACCACCCATCCCTACCGAAGATCGACCACTTCCACACCCTCAGGCGGCGACATGGTAAAGGTTCCGGATGGCATGTCCGGATTCAAACGGATATGAGTAAACTGAACAACTGTTTCCGAACCCATATCATCGGCATACAAGACTCTCCGGGTCAACCATTCTCCACTGTCCACCCAGATGCGCAACTCAGGAAAATCCGCCAGCACCGTATTGGCTTTGAGATGTAACTTATAGTGGACAACCCCGTCAATCATTTCGTCGCCGATCAGGGTATGGGTATATTGATTGGTATAGAAAAACAGAAATTCATCCGGCCTTATACCGGCTTTTGAGTCCTCTGCCGGCATCACAATGATTTGCTGATTGACGGGAATATACGTCCATACGGACTTCCCGTCGGATACAATCGTCTGATCGGCCTGTTCAAGCCGGAGTTTGCTCTTTTTCCTCAGGATATACAATCGCCCTGATGATTCACGATTCTGATCCAGCGCGGCCATATACGTGGAAATCGAAAACTCGGCAGACAGTCCCTCCACCTTATCGATACGCTGCTGCATCTTCTTTGTAATCGCCTCGGCAGTTATTTTTTTAGCGGGCGCTTCCGTTCCCTCTATAGCCATAAGGCCGATAAGCATAACTGCCCAAGCAGACATCATCACGGTTTCTCCTGCAGATTACATGTACAGCATAAGTGCTTGATAAAATCAGGTTTGAGAATATGCAATAAAGAATGACTTACGTCAAGTATTCTTCTGAAATCCCTACACCATCTGCTACCCGCCACCTGCAACCAGCTAATATAAAGAACGGGGAAAGGCCCTGTTGGTTCCTTTCCCCGTGTATTTATGGTGCGCTATCCAGCGTTGAAGCCTCAGGGTATCATCGCTTTGCTCTTTTCATAGCGGACTTTGCCGTCCACAATGGTAAAGGTCACTTCGGTTGAGAGGATCTCATCTTCCGGTACGGTCATGATGTCCTTCGACAGGACGGTGATATCGGCCAGCTTACCGGTTTCAATGGAGCCGAGCTTGTCCTCATGGAACGAACCGTAAGCGGCATCCAGTGTATACGACCGCAGCGCTTCTTCGCGGGACATCCGCTGGTCCGGATACATGCCGCCTTTGGGGTTGCCATCCGGGCTCTTGCGGGTGACGCTGGCATAGAAGGAGGCGATGGGATTGACATGCTCAACCGGCGCGTCGGTGCCGTTGATGATCTTCACCCCTTCTTTAAGCAGCTTCTGCCAGACGTAGCCGCCTTCCTCGGTACGGCGTTCGCCGAGTCGATCCGGCGCCCACGGCAGGTCGGAAGTGGCGTGAATGCCCTGCATGGAGGCGATGATACCCAGTTTGGCAAAACGGGGAATATCCGCTTCATCCAGAATCTGCGTATGCTCATTCCGAAATCGGTGGTCCTTAACATGGGGGAATTCATTCATGGCCTTTTCGTACATATCGAGCATCATACGATTCGCCCGATCCCCGATTGCATGGACCGCCACCTGCCAGCCATGTTTCAGAGCGTACTGCGCGGCGGTATAGACCGATTCCGGCGGGGTGGTGAAAAATCCCGAATTCCCCGGATCATCTTCATACGGTTCCAGCAGGGCAGCGCCGCGTGATCCCAACGCCCCATCTGCAACCAGTTTGACGGTCCGAACGGTCAGAAAGCCGCCCTGATCAAGAATCGGTTTGCCGATCGCCCGCATGGTATAGAGACCTGCGGCCATGGCGTAAATACGCATATCCAGCTTGCCCTGCTCAGCATACGCCTTATACATACGAATGGTTCTGTGGCCCACACCTGCATCATCGAACATGGTAATGCCATTGGTCAGACATTCCTGAATACCGAGTTCGAGTGCCTGGCGTAATTGGCTATCTGTCATAGGCGGCACTTCAATCAAATTCTGTGCCCGATCGACGAAGATACCGGTCGGATGACCATCTCCACCTTTTATGATTTCTCCGCCTGCGGGGGGTTGCGTGGCCTTACCCACGTTCATCATGTCCATGGCTTTGGCATTAACGAGGGCGGCGTGACCATCCGCCCGGCTAAGGTACACCGGATGATCAGGAATCGCCTCGCTCAGCTTATGGTGCGTCATGAAACCGCGTACCGTCAGGGAGCTTCTGTCGGTCCATTTTTCTTCATGCCAGCCACGCCCTCTAATCCATTCTCCCGGGGCCGCTTTCTCCGCTGCGGCCTTCACGCGTTCGATCAATTCATCGTACCCAGAAATACCGACCAGATTGACGATCATTTTCGCCCGCCCGATGCCGATCAGATGACCGTGGCTCTCTTTCAGTCCCGGCACGACCGTCTGCCCGTTCAGATCGATGACCCTGGTCTCCGGACCGATATACGGCTCGACATCGGCATCCGTACCGACCACGGCGATCTGGTTGCCGATAATCGCCACAGCCTGCGCCTTCGGCCAGCCTTGATCCATCGTATAGACCGTGCCGTTCTTCAACACCAGATCCGCCGTAGACTTACGCACCTGCGCCCCGGCGTTAGCCGACAGTGAAACCATCAACAATCCGGCGATAACAAATGATAACAGACGTTTTAACATAAAAATCTCCAGTGAAAGTATTGATTTGTCAATTTTAGTTTTTCGATCACCAAATCACCAAATCACCATTTATTAACAGCGTCTATATTTCGTCTTCTTGCCATTTGTCGGCGACTTCCTTTTTTATATAGGCTATGATATCTCGCGTGGAGGTGCCCGGGCCGAAGAGTTGACCGACACCCATTTCCTTGAGTGTTTCTGCATCGGCCCTGGGGATAATCCCGCCGCCGGTCAGAAGCGGGTGGTCGACCCCGTGTTCTCGTAACAGATTGAGAACACGGGGGAAGATGGTCATGTGGGCGCCGGAGAGAATACTGAGGGCGACGACATCCACATCTTCCTGAATGGAGGCCTCCACGATCATTTCGGGCGTTTGCCGTAATCCGGTGTAAATGACTTCCATACCGGCATCTCGAAGGGCGCTGGCCACCACCTTGGCGCCCCGGTCATGACCATCCAGGCCCGGTTTGGCCACTAAAACACGGATTTTTCGTTCCATAGAATGCTGGTTCTGAGTTCCTGACATATTATTCCAGGTTGATTTTTTTTATGATTTCGGCGGCGGCGGCGGACGGATGAATCTCGCATCGAGCGACCTGTTCCGAAAGGCGGTCCATGATGGCGGCGATGTCCGGAATACCGGCCAACAAATGGCCCAGGCGTTCTTCAATAGCCCGGTCAATCGCCGAGCGACTCTGACGAAGCCGACGTGTTTCGGAGTGTTGCTGTTCAGATAAATATTGATGATGCGCAGTCAATTGCTCGTACAAGGCGTCTACGCCGGTATTGTTCTGGGCGCTGATGCGTAATATCGGTGGTTGCCACTGATCGGCCCATTGACGCATATTCAGAACCATGCGGAGTTCGGATGCAAAGTGTCCGGCCCCCGCCCGGTCATCTTTGTTGACGACCAGAATATCCGCAATTTCCATCAAGCCGGCTTTCATGGCCTGAATACTGTCTCCTGATTCCGGGGTCAGGACCACGACCGTGGTATCAGTCACGTCGGCGATCTCGAGAGTAGACTGCCCTACGCCTACCGTCTCTACAATAACAACGTCTTTACCGAACGCGTCAAGAGCGGTGATCACATGAGGCGTGGAGGCTGAAAGACCGCCGGTATGGGTACGATCCGCCATACTTCTCACAAACACACCGGTATCATCCCACGAACTTTGCATGCGCAGCCGATCACCAAGAAGAGCGCCGCCGGTGAACGGGCTGGTCGGATCAACGGCGATCACCCCGACCGTCCGGTCTTCCTGACGGAACAGGCGGATCAATCGGTCCGTGAGCGTACTCTTTCCGGAGCCGGGCGGTCCGGTCAGTCCGATCCGGCGGGCGCCGCCGGTTTTGGGAAGCAGCACATCAAGCAACGTATTACGGCGACCGGCGTCATTTTCCAGAAGCGTGATGATAC
>CAJXCW010000249.1 GCA_913051705.1 uncultured bacterium | reverse complement strand
CAGCGTGCGCAGCTGCCGTGGTTGGGAGTGGATGTGCGACTGGTCACCGGCTACGACGGACAGGAGCTGCGGCCATGGCATCGAGAGTGCATGTTTGCTAGCAGCCACCCTGCCAACAATGCCACGCATCCGCAGCAACCGATGTACGTGAGCCAAGTCCTGAAAATGTGGGCAGCCTTTTACGACATGTGGCGCCACGCCTCCGCCATCCGCCTCGCGCTGATCATGGAGGACGATGTCATCGTGTTGGACACGAAAGTCGGGGGACGGTATTATATCAAGCATGTAGATGGACAGCAACAGAATCAGGGGAATTGCCGCGGTGAGGATGGATCGGCCAGAATACCTGAGGTGGGATGAAATCCGTCCCTTTAACGAGATCTTTGGAAGGTTGTGAGAAAAAGAGGCGATATCATAACGTGAAAAGCACTATCCAGAGATGATTGACGGTAGACGGGGGTATCCAGTCTCCTTAACCCCTTGCCACGCCTATGCATTGGATCGGTATTACAGCGGCCGCGGTGTGCCCTCGAAAGGCTCCACTAGGCCGTCCTATTGCGGACGGCGGCGGACTGTGAAGCCTCCATCCCGTCAACCACCTGATCACGATTCACTAATTCACCTAAGCCGGATCGTTCCATGACATCCTGTACATAGGCGATCATATCGTCCCGGCTGCGTCTGCCATCGTCGTCAAAACGTTTCATCATGGCTTCAACCAACGGGGTGATTTCCAGGGGAATACCCATCTCATTGCCCAATTCAACACCCAGATGGATGTCCTTTAGGGCAAGATCAGCCGTGGAAGCCATCTCTTTACCTTTAAGCCAGAGTCCCATGACCCGTTCCATGATGATGCTCTGGCCCATACTGGGATGTACCGCATCCAACAAAGTCTGTGGATCAATACCGGCTTTAAACCCCATAGCCATGCCTTCGCAAGCCCCCAGAAAGTTAATGAACATCATAGTGTTGTTCACCAGTTTGGTGATATTGCCACAGCCGGCTGTCCCCATATAGATCACCTTAGCGCCGATGGCCCCCAGGAGAGGCCGGTATCGTTCGAAATCTTCCCTTGCCCCGCCAACAAATACGGTCAACGCCGCTTTTTCTGCACCGAATATTCCGCCGCTGACCGGTGCGTCAAGGACATGAAATCCACGGGAAGCACCGATTTCACCAATCTTCCGCATGGTCCCAGGGGCATTGGTGCTTGTGTCTATGTACCCGTTGCCGCCATCTAAACCGGCAAACAGTCCATTTTTTCCCAGGACGACAGATTCGACCTCTTTCGGGCCTGGCAAAGAGGTAAGCACCACGTCGGACCTCACGGCGACCTCTCTTGGGTTTTCCGCCCAGATGGCACCCTGATCTTCGAGATTTCGGCCCGCGTCCCGACGGATATCATGTATGGTCAGGTCGTATCCGGACTGGAGGATACAACCGGCCATCAGGTTACCCATATTACCCAACCCGACAAAGCCAATTCCGATCTCATTTTCCATGGGTTTACATCCCCTTGCTACCGCTCCTCATCCACCGTCGGAAACTCCGCCGGCATGGCAATTTCAATTACTTCAAAATCATCTGAATATTCCAGCACCTCATGTTTGACGCCCCGTGGCTGGTACCAGGCGTCGCCTGCTTCTACCCGGACCTGTCCTACCTCTTCAAAGTCTATCAGCGCTGAGCCTTTGAGCATGTAAGTCATCTGGAAGTCAAGAATGTGTGAGTGATAGCCCATAGGGCCGTCACAGGTCTGGTTCGCCTTTATAACCTGAACCAACACCTTACCATCCGTCGCGCCTTTAATGCCCAGATCGCGGTATTTAAAGTAGGGTCTCAATCCCACGACCCAGTTAGCATCCCGGGCATGGGAAGCAAATGCTCTTGTGGCAGACATGGCCTGATTCCTCCCGCTATTTAGTGTGAATACAGATTACTGAAAACGTGTGTGTGGCCGCGGCTTCCTGATCGATACCCTGAAACAGGTCTGATATTTTGACCACAATTCCCATGACGCTGTGTTGTTACGCCACCTCTTCAAGGTGTCCCCCTTCTTCCGCCTCCATCCATGTAGATTGAGCTTCCGAACATATAGGAGCATTTTTCTGAGGCCAGAAAAGTCACCATTTCAGCGATTTCTTCGGGTTCTGCGATTCTTCCTGCAGGAAGCCCATTGCCAATGTCCTTAAGTACTTCTTCCACATCCCGGCCTTCCTCATTTGCCCTGGCCTGCTGAACATTTCTGGCTCTCTGGGTATTGGTTAGACCCGGACACAAGGCGTTTACCAGGATTCCGTGCTCTGAAACGGCGTCGGAGAGCGCCCGTGTCATATTGAGGATGGCAATGTTGGCCAAACTCATCGGGATATTGTTTCTGTCGGGGCTCGTACCAGCGCTACCGGCTATATGGATGATCCGTCCCCATTGTTTCTGTTTCATCAGGGGAATTACAAGCTGAGCCATGCGCAGGTAGCCATAGCTTTTCAAGGCCAGACCATCGTCTATGGTGCCAGTGGCGAGGTTTAGAATATCACCGCCACCAGCCGCACCTGCACAGTTTATCAGAATATCGATGCCGTCGAGTACGTCCACCGTCCTGCTCACAACCTCTTGACAGCTTTCCGGGATAGTCAGATCGCCAGATACAGCGAATCCTACGCCACCGATTTTACGGATATCTTCAACCGTATTATCCAGACGATTTTTGTCCCTTGCCGTAATACACACCCTGGCGCCCTCCCGTGCCAGGGATAAGGCGCAGCATCGGCCGATACCGCGGTTTCCCCCGGTAACCAGCACTCGTTTATGTTTCAGTCGTAGATCCATGAGTCCTCGTTCTGTAAGGTATCGTACCATACAGATAGTGTCCAAACCTTTTTGACAAGTGCCCCAATCGATTTATGGGGTCTTAATGCGCCCTGCGCGTAATGTCTGTCGTATATACCTCATCGTCCTTAATCCCTGAGGCTATTAACCAAACGAGCCTCCCACGGGATAAATGTCCTCGGCCGGACTCTCGAACCGGTTGTGAACGTGGGCAGGATCGGCCCGAAGTCTCTGTTGCATCGCGTCCAGTCGGCCCCTGTGCATATCGAAGACAGGAGTGTCCTCGTAGGCGGTGCCTCCTTCGATGAGCAAGCTGACACAGGTCTTCTGGTTTTCATTAGGGCTGACACCATTATGTAAATTAGTGGGACTACGTAAGTAAATTCGTAATCATTCTCCTTCACGGCGGGGGCGCACTAAAGAGACTCCGTCCTCCTCTATTAACGGGCGATGATAGATGTAGGGCGGCTCTAACACCGACCGCTGGGCTTCTGTTAATTCGGAAGTCCATTCAGGCAGGCTCGTTTCATAAACACCACCAGCATAGTGCATGTACTTGGGTGTATATCGGTAGAGTGCCGTGCGGCGTTCACCATTACTCTTCCAGGGGAGCGTCCCGTGGGTGGTGGCTTCATTGAAGATTACCAGATCACCCGCCTTGAGGGGGATGTTATGTACCAGTGTTTGGTCTGATTCCCAATTCAGGATATCATCGGGGCAGGCGAAGTTTGCCTTGTGGCTACCCGGAATGACGCACAGACCGCCATCAGAGGGTTTAACGTCTGTCAGAGAATACTGGCAGACAATTAGCCCGGAACGCATGGTCCCGTTGGTGTAAGCGTAAAACCTTGACCCGTTGAAGGTGAAGTTACCCGAACCATGCAGTTTGAGTCCCTCACACCCCTCCTTGGAGCTTAGGACATCTACGCCATGATCCATCTTCCAGCCTCTGCCGAACAAGGTGTTTAGGTAAGGAATAAGTTTGGGATGAGCCAGCAGATCCCGAAACGGCTGGCACCACGGCTGCTCCCACGTCAGCATGCCGCCGTAGTGCCGAAATGGTGAACAAACGCCTTCTAATGGTCTACCAGTCCAGTCTCCACTTAGTGTGTTCGGCTCACCGAATTCGCCGAGCATGTTCTGATTGGCGTCAAGCGCAGCATTCAGTGCATTTACTTCATCCATCGTGAGAAAATCTCGAATTTTGAGATAGCCCTGCAGATCGAAAAGGTATTTCTCTCGATCGCTCATAGCAACATAAGATGCTGAATCGTTCATATCCTTAACCTCCATCTACTTCTGTTATCACAAACGGAAATTGGACACCACCTTGCAGCTTGGGTCAAGATGGTGAGTAAAGACCATAATTATCGGCATAAGTAGAGGCTATCTTCTCCGGGAAAATATGTTATTGTGGCAGAGGCTGTCAATAGGGCTCTTTGTATTTTGTCTCCCATTCTGGCATGGCTTCTTCTTTGGACATTCCATCCCAAAGATGGCCTGGATGTTTAAGGATAACTCCCTTGCATTCAGGACACGAAATATATCTGCGCATACTGGCCAACACCTTGCTGAAAGCCATTGACAGGCCCTATAACTCTCTGGCCTGCGAGGACTTCATATCCACTTCCGGAAGACCGTCAATCCGGGAAAGAGAATCTCCTTCAGATAGTAGATTAATAATCCGATGCTGGATATTACAAACGGCTGTGGATAATGAGATGTTATTGGTTAATTCTGGTTATTAATGATAAGGCGGCACCATCAAGGTGACCCGTCTCTGATGCATCGTGGCGCTACGGGGATCAAGAAAATTGTTGATTTGACCAGGATGTGTGGGTATTTTTGGGATTAAATTTTACCATAAGACCAGATGATTTCTTTATGACCGTAAATCATCAATATCCTGATTTCTATTTAACAATGCATAGCTTCGTCTGTTCTTGTGATGATCCCACTGTTCAACTTACAGAGCATATTGATTGTAAATGGCTATATATTACTGAATCAGAAAGTTTAGATTGGGCAGCAGCCGATATGCCTATTGTTAATAAACTATTCCCATAAGAAAAGCTCGGAGGAACAATGCGAAGACTGCTTATAGTTCTCTTCATTTTGGCAATGACCGCCACATCATGTGGTTCAGGATGCCATGCCATATTTGGTGGCCGGTAGTTGTTGCCGTTATGACCATAAGGGATATGGACATTTAACATACGCGGAGACTGTTCAATGGTTTCGTGCATTGTCCCGGTCGATCTCGTTCATTTACGCCGTGGTTATATTATGATGCATGGGGTAATAAATAGATAATGCCGATGGTAGGAGCAAGTTTCTCCACCATAGTGCAGCAAGTAGGTTATCGGTAAGATCGTGTTACAACAAGATAAGTTTAATCGATCGGCGATGGCGGTTCCGAGTACACAGCTTCCCGCAATCCTTTCACATATCCTATGGCAAAGAGCCGGGCCAGATTCAGTTCATCGCTGTACGTCTCATCGCCCATTTTCGGATAGTGATCGGGTCTGAGAACCCCCTCATAGCCCACATCTCTGTAGGCTCTGAGGCAACCGGCCAAATCCGTCTGGCCATCATCGTGGAATGCTTCTTCAAAATGGTCCGCCGTCCCACGGACATCTCTAAAATGCACAAAGTGTATTCTGTCCTGAGACCCAAAATGACGAATAGCCGCCGGCAGATCATCTGTCATCAGGGCGAAATTCCCCTGGCAAAGACCTATCCCGTTAGCAGGACTAGGGACCAGATCAATCAAACGCTGGTAGTTTTCGATGCTGCTCATGATTCGGGCCACACCACGAACGGGTGACAGCGGTGGATCATCAGGGTGCATGGCCATCTTTACTCCTGCTGCTTCCGCCACAGGAACTACCGCCTCCAGAAAATACTTTAAGTTGGCCCACTGCTCAGATTCACTCACGACCCCGTATTCCGTCAAGGATTCATCCGCAATCTCGCATTGATCAAAACCGCTAACCAATGCGCCGCCACGTGTCTTTATGCTGCGCGTGGTCCGCATCACGCCCAGTATCGGCATCCACATGGTGCACCAAACAGGAATTCCTACGATACCCATATTCCTGAGGAGTGTACAGACTACTTCTATCTCTTCGTCCCGCCCGGGTAAAGCCAGTTTTATTTTTTCCATGGGAGGACGGGCTTCGATAACAGAAAGAGTAATCCCATTCTCCCCGTACTGCCTCTTTGCTCGACTTAGTGAGGCCACACTCCAAGGTTGTGCGTCTTCATTGTCACCTTCAAGAGGTGACATTTCAGGATAATACACGGCATGCTCTATGCCACACTGCTTTATTAGCGTCATGGGCAAACCCTGTTCGGGCAACATGGCCACGGCGAGCTTTATCATCGTCATCCCTCTCAGAAATCGCGGTCCCCAAAACTGACCGGATATTCAGGCTATCAAGACCTCATTTTTTAAGGCCATTGAGTTTTAGGTTGTATGCCTTATTACAGAACACTTTATATAGTATTCGTGTCAAGGATATAAAGGCCGACCACGGAGGTATCGACCGCGTTGCATTGTAACGACTGCGGTGAAAATTCCATCCTTTCTTTACAGCCTTATGCAACTTCCTGGTTGACTCATACCCAGTGTAGTCAAGGTCATAGCGAAAACCCTGTAGCCCCATCTGATTGTAAACCGCGCCAAAAATAATAAACCCTGCAAACAACCACAGGATCACAAAGGGCCCCAACACATTCTCACATATTTCAGTCCTGCTCATTGGGGCTGCCGTATAGACTTTGTCCACACGGTCCCAGGTCTTGTGCTGGAACCCTCTATCTTTGATCACATCCCAACAGATGACAAAGAGTCGTGGTGCGGAGACAACGGGCGTTAAACGGCATATACCCCTGTTAAACCCATCCATATAACGATTTCATTCATCATTTATTTCCCCATCGCCACAAGCGCCCGGCAGTTCCACCCAAAATCCAGGACCTTTCTTCGTCAGTCAGGTCGATCTCGTCTGTGAATAACGACACGATCTGCCCCATATCCGCATCAGGACTGTACTGTTCCGAAGGGAAATTAGTTCCGAAAAGACACCGTTCCGGGCCGAACGCATCCACGATTTCACGCACCATCCAGTGCACATCATTGAACGGGTACGATGTCTGGCTGGCCAGCGGCAGGAACGTCAATTTGACATACACATTGGAATACCGCGCCATGGAAAGCACCGGCGCCACGGTGTTCTCGGTAGGCCGAAATGTTCCGGACACATACCCGCAGTGATCGAGAATGAACCGGGTTTCGGGGAACTGGCGCACGCGATTTTCTACGGTATCATACTCCTCATGGGTGGCGTTAATGTCTACGGTCAGATCCAGATCAGCGGCTTTGACCCAGAGCGGTGTGCTGACCGGATCGTCAAGGGACTGATGATAAAACAGATGGCGCTGGATACGCAACCCGCAGGCGCCCTGTCGGACAGCATTTTCCAGCACGGCAGGTCCGTCGTCACTCACCGGGTCGACCAGTACCCCGACTGCCAGCCAGTCCTCGTTTCCCTTCAACTGGTCCAGTGAATATCGATTATCCCAGCCATAAAACCCGGCCGTGATGGTGAGGGCCCGATCCACGCCTACCGCATCCATCCTGAGCCTGAGTAAGGCTGCTGATCCGTCGCAGTGAGGACGGTAGCCTGAACTCGGATCTGCCAATGGATAGCAGTCCGTGTCGGTCGTAAATATATGGGTATGGGCGTCTGTGATCATCGTTTGTCGCCGGTTTCATTCGCTGTGAGGACGGCCAGTTGCTTTCCGTGCAAGACACATGACCACCCACCTGAATACTTCCTGTTTCCTTTAGGGGATGAGTTATGGATGGACAAACCTTATTCACTGGTAATACAGTAGTAATTACAGGCAGCGCCGGTGGACTCGGCCTATAGATGGGGCGGCGTTTCGTCGAGTCAGGTGCCGAAGTAGTTCTCACTGATGTTAATGCGGTACGAAGATAAAAGAACCTTCTACTTCGCATTCAGTTCACGGTAACAAGTCCTCTGATTCCCGCCAGTATTTTCTTCCCGATAC
>CAJXCW010000248.1 GCA_913051705.1 uncultured bacterium | reverse complement strand
GTATATTACCAATCGAATTTATCCATCGGTGTAAATTAGTGCTTAAAAACCTCAAAACGAATATTACATTTCCGAATCTAATAGGGAATTCAAGCGTTGCGCCGAATACGCTGAATCAGCATTGTCGTCGACGACGTAATCACTACCGACAGCTGTTGAGGCGTTACTAGCAGAATCCACGGCAACCGGAATATCCTTGAGAATCTCTAACACGCCTGCCGTAGTATAAGCCGCAACGAGTGTTCTCGGGTTCTCGCGATCATTTGGAAAATAGAATGCGATGATCGGCAATTGCTTGCCTGTCTTTAATTTCACAATCTCCGTTTCAATTTGTTTCCCAATAATCGTATCAAGCTTGGTCCAATCGGCAACCATTTGAACAACTCCCCGCTCATGTAACGCAGTCTGCACCGTGTCGGTCTTGAGAACTGCTTTTTCAAGTGTCTTACAAGTAAGGCACCAGTCGGCTGTAAAGTCGACCATCACATATCGCCCTGAATCCAAGAGTGCTTCCAACCTCCGAGCCGTATATATATTGTCTCCCTCTTCGTCGATCACCAGCTTGCCATCACCTTCCGACGCTGCAATCTCTTGTTCGATGCGTGACTGAAACTGCTCTTCCATGTAATCGCCAAAAAGTGTGAAACAAAACCATCCGGCGACGGCAGCAAATGCTAGGGCCGATGTCCGACTACGCAACTTCGCCGCCGAGGTGGCTGTAAACGGAATACGCCCTAACCACCAGCAAGCCGCCCATAGTGCAAACAAGAAGGCCATCGTGGGAACAACTAATCCGTAACTGATGTAAGTCATGATGAAAACAACGGTTCCCAACAATATGTATCCCATCAACTCCTTAAACGTTTCCATCCAGGCACCCGGTTTGGGGACGAATTTCAAGAGAGATGGGACCGATGCCAGGATCATATAGGGGGCAGCCATTCCCAGTCCGAGGAAAGCAAAGATAAGCAACGACTGTCCGTCGGACTGAGTCAGAGCGAAACCAAGTGCTGGCCCCATGAACGGCGCAGTACAGGGCGTCGCCACCAGCGTAGCCATGATGCCGGTTAAAAAAGAACCCCCCAACCCACTTTTATTATCTACTTTTCCGCCTATACCGGCCATAGAGGTCCCAATTTCAAATAGCCCGAACAGACTTAAACCAAACAGGAAAATGAAGGAAGATACGATGACCAGAAATAAAGGCGATTGTAATTGAAATCCCCATCCTAATTGCTCGCCACCCGCCCGGAACGCAATAAGAGCACCGGCAAGTGAAAGAAAAGACAACAAAACACCGCCTGTAAACATCAAACCGTGCTGCCAGCTTTTACTATTTGTATCACTGGATTGATGGACAAACCCAAGAATTTTAATAGACAGTACCGGTAAGACGCACGGCATTAAATTTAAAATCAGGCCACCTATAAATGCAAATGCCAGCGCCAGCCAGATACTGGTCATTTCACCATCTATTTTGATCGCAGCGGCTATTGGAGCGGGCAGAGACTCATCCCTGGCGGCCATGATCACCATGGCCTTTTCAGAGCCCTCGCCACGCCAACCATCACCGGACATCAGCACCCCTTCCACTTTTTTCGGACTACTTGGCATATAAATTGACCGCTCCATGGTCAAGAGATATCCTTCGGCCGTATGGTGCAACTGTTGGGGCGAAACATAGTCAATCAGGCTTTCTTCGAAGGGATAAAACGCCACCTCTGAAAGTGAACCGGTAAACCAAACAGGCGGCGTTGCATGGAGTAAGACCGTTGAATCGGTTAAAGAAAAGGCTATTTTCCATTCATCGATCGACACGGGCAGTTTTTCACGGGCCTCGGCGAAGGCATCGGTCCATTTTTTATCGGCTTCGGATGATTCATTTTTTACCGGTAGCGTAATCGTATAATTCGATTCACCCGGTAAACAAATCTCATCGCAGACGAGCCAGGTGGCATAGGCGTGAATATCAATTTGTTGATTTATACTCAATGTGGTCGGTGGTGTAATTTCGGTCATTAAGAAGATTTCACCTTCATGACCGTATGTAGCCAGCATTTCAAGGACGATTTTCTGGGGATAGGGCCATTGAATTTCGCCGGCTTTAAATCCTTCCGGCAATGTCCATTCGATTTCTGTAGGTAGCCCGGAGTCTCCTGGATTTCTCCAGTATGTATGCCAATGTTCATCCATTTTCATGCGCAGGGCGACCCAGAATGGTTGACCCGGCTGAATGGAGTTCATTTCAGCAATGAATTCGGTATCCATGTAATCCGTTCTCACAACCTGGGCTTGCCCAGCAGGCGGCACGATACATAATGCGAGAACAAACATCGACAACCAGACAGCTAAACGTTTCATGGTTTGAAATCCTATGGATGGTCTAATATTAAGAGTCACTTGCGATCATTTGGAATATATAATACCAGTTGCCAGATTAAAGACCATATAAATGTTTACAATTGTCTGAAAATAATAAGGTTTTCAATCATAATTAATAATTTATAATTCATCAATTAGTATAACATTAATTTCCAATGAAATGTTCCTGCAATGTCAGCATGAAGACCCGTTCTGTCAAGCATTCCATCTGAATTGAATCTTTATCATATACCGAACCAATAGTTGAATTTGACAATAAAAATATTTTCTGCATCCCCACCGAATAAATTACTGAAATCACGAGCAAGGCTGAATGATCCTGTATCTTCCCTCTCACGGCGTCTTTGCTGCCAGACAAAAAACACCCTCGATCCAGGCCGATATTCCCATCGCATGACCATATTCATACGCAAAGATCGGATATTAAAATCTCTATCAGAGAAAGAAACATCCGACATGCCATCCCCATCAAAATCGAGATGTCGATCTCCATCCGTGGGATCAATAAAGGATCTGGTGCCCTCATCCAGAACATCAAAATCAAAGCTTTTGGGTTGCAGGAGTTGTTTGTAATTCAGATAATCGCCAGATGATAGGAGGGGTTGGGCATACAGTTGTAAGGTCAGGTTCGGTGTAAACGCTACATTGAAACGGGTTTCAAGAGAGAAGGAACGACGTTTCAAATCAGAAAATATATAACGGCGTCCAAAAGTAGGGCTATATGACAGGACATCTGTACCGGTAACATATTGCGCCGAATCCTGGCGCCACTGGAAGTTCGGTGATATTTCGATTTCCCAGCTGGGGGAAGGACGGAAATTGATCTCCATCTCCGTTTGCCATTCATAACCACCCTTTTGACCGTTCTCATAGTCCAGACCGGGTCTGAATGACAACCGATTTCTCCGGTCTGTGCCTAATTCAATCCCCAGTGAATAAGACCCCGGGTTCTGCATTATCGGGCCGCCACGGGTGGCTGTATCGCTGTACCGGGTTGGTGTAGCTTTCGTATCCAGCTTCAATTCCCAGAGATTGTTGAATTCCATATCGGCGCCCAATGAAAATGTGCCGCTTTTATAGGATTCCCGCCAGGAAGACCAGGTAAACGGATCATCCAGAGCAGCATGCCGGAAGTTGTAATAAGTAAATCCGCTCAAACGATATGACCTGAAGAAACGCCCCGGTGTAATTTCACGATATTGTGCCCTGAACCCACCGTCAATTCGCTCGCCGGAGGTGGAAAAACCGACATCGTTTACTTCAAATCCGGGGGATACTTCAGCAAGCCATACCCCATATGTTAACTTACTTGCACTCTGTCGTTCAAACTGTAACCGCCAGTTATAACCATTCATTGAGGTAGCCGTAGAGTCCACAGAAAAGCGGGTGGCATCCGGCCGTTGGAAGAAATGATTGCTGGCGGTTTGTATTTCGAGAAGCGCATCTGTGGCGCCGCGGACATGACTTCCAGAAAAGAAGCCGTGCAAATTCCAATCTCTGGATCGACTCCCCCCCCAATTATGGTCAAAATCTATGCCCAAGGATACGGCGTTCGAAGTAAGGTAATCGAATGAACCGTCTGTTGGAAGATCCCTGTGCATCAGGGTACTAATGGCGCCAACCTGCGTCGCCCCGGTCCTGAAATCCTGTTTCACACTAAGCACCCCATATTGTGTCCGGGGTTCAACTATGAAATTCTGGAACGAATTGGTACTCTGTGTGAATGCTTTGCCGCTCTCCCGGCCGGTCAAAGCCCCCAGAGCGCCGAAGGAGAACCCATTGGCGGATCGACCGGTGACCTTGGCTGCGCCTAAAATATTGGTCTGTGTAGGAATTTCGTCGAAATCGGTACCGCTCGGCGCACCTCCCCGAGGTTGCCGGCCAATTCTACGGCTGTAAAAAAGCTGACTACGACCGGATAAACTAAAATCAAAGATCTGAGCATCTTCAACGAAAAAAGGTCTTCTTTCTCTGAAAAACACTTCAAAGGCAGAGAGATTAACTACAGCAGGATCAACCTCTACCTGTCCGAAGTCCGGATTAACAGTCAAATCCAGGGTATAGGACGAACCCAGACCATACCGTAAATCAAGACCTGTCCGGGGATCCAATTCGGATCCATCGAAAAATGGATTACCGGGTGTCGAAGGCGCGGTTTTTGCACTGGTCAACGCATAGGGGCGTATCTCCAATCGTTTCGCTCCGGTCGGTAATTCCAAACCATTTAATCTCCCGTAGACGCTCACTCTGCCCCGGCGAACACGGGATTCAAGCGCAAAATCTGTCGTTTCGTTATTGCCCAGTCGCTTTCGCGAAAAATTCACGCCCCAGGATTGAGGCCCCTCGGAAGTATCGTACCTGATTTGAGACAGAGGGATTCTCATTTCCGCCGTCCATCCCAGTGCATCAATCTGCACGCCTGATCCCCATACGGCATTCCAAGCATCATCTTTATCGTCATCATTATAGAGATAGGCATCCCGCTGGGCGCCGGCGGCGCTGATACGAAATTGATAGCCCGTTCGTTTGTCATTATTGGGATCCACAGCGAACGTGAAATGATCAAATTGTCCCCATTCATCTCGACGAACCAACTGCCTTCCAATCCTGCTGGGATCGCTATCGTACATCCGCGCACCAATGTATATAGCCTCGCTGTCATATAGAATTCGAACTTCTGTTTTCTCTTCCGGGTCAGCCCCTTCCACCGGCTCTCGCTGGACAAATTCCGTCGTTGGTACGGCCGCATTCCAGGCGGATTCTTCCAACCGACCGTCAATTGTTATTTCATCAATGCGTTTGGCAGCCTCAACAACCGGAAGTGATAAGTTTGCCCCACTCTGGGCATTTGATGTATTGATCAGAATAATAAAACTGAATAGTGGAATAAGCGTATATTTCATGGGTTCCTTCAGATGGGGTTAAAAATGATTCTTCAGAATCTGATCACATAATATTAAGGTGCCGGTTCAAACCTATATGATCCGGTTGAACACTACTATACAAATAGATGGGAAAATGCTTGTATTTTATTTTTATCGCGTCCAGGTCAGGACAAATGCAGGAGGTATGTTTTTAAATACGACACGACTTCGGTGATACTCGTTGAACAATTCGGCCATGCGTTGCCTGAATCGGATGGCCGGGGGCAAATGATAGGCGTGGACGTATTGAAACATGCGGAAAATGGATCCGGAGGGGCTTAATCGATCAAGGTTATCTATAAATATGTCCTGGACGTGTTCGGGCAGGGTGGACATGGACAGGCCTGAAATAATAACTTTCACGGAGGATTTACCGGATTGGGAATGGACCTTATGGGCATGCGCTACGGTGTCCTGAACGAAATGCAAATCAGGGAATTGGGATTGAAGCAATCGTACGAATTTTTGTTCAAGCTCGATCCCGAGATAGGCGCCGGCATGAGGAAGGATATCTCGTATGTGAGACGTTAATGCGCCGGTGCCAGGGCCTAGCTCCATGATGACATCGTCATGATTAAGATCAAGCCCGGCGGTCATGGCCTGCGCTAATTTTCTTGAACTGGGCGCCAGAGCGGAGACGCCACGTGGGTTCCTGAACAGGACGCGGAAAAACAGGACTAAGGGATGTTGTGTGAGACGGTGCATGGATTACGGATTACGGATGATAGATTTCGGATTAAATGAGAAGAGAATTTGAAAATTGAGCATATGGTTTCTAACCGGGAGAGATCAAGTTTCAACGCTATAATCTGAGTCGATTATTGGTGACGTTTTTTATTATAGGAGAAAATAAAGTGAAAAACAACATAAAATTTTCATCTATTCAGAATTTATCTGTCGTTTTTTCATCGGAAGGAGATTCGGATACGGTGTCCTGAATCGATATAACATATAAAATGATCCAGCGAAAAGGAGGACACTCATTACGTAATAATGCCAGGTTAGTTGATCCATCTGTATCCCGTAATGATATAAAATAATTGCAAAGGCATTATTGCCGGCGTGCAGCAACATACATGGAAAGATAGAACCCGTTAGAACAGCCACGCTGGTTAGAATTATCCCAAGGTATCCTGTCGGGATAATTCTAAATAAAGACGTGTGAAATAAACCGAATATCACACCTATCACCAGAACGAGAAAGATAGGTCGTAACCGACGATGTAAGCCATGCAACAGCACCCCTCGAAATGCCATTTCCTCTACCATGCCCGGTGTGATGGAAATCATCAGTAACACCTTCCAAAGCGGAAACTCTTCCGGGATGATCTGGCGTGCAAATTCTTCGAGCAATTCTTCCGGAAATGGAAAGATTTCATTGGCAAGAGTTATAACACCAGTTCCTGTAATTTGGGATACGGGGATCAATACCAGGATAACTACCCAAATGACGGGCCTTACCGGCCTAATAGCCAAAGCCTGGCGCCAGTCCAGGCGGTAGACGCGAATCATAAGAATCGAAACGCCTAAAAACACACCGAACATATTAAATAAATACTGCCCTTCCAGTTTGGCTAATGCTGGAATATTGGCGGGTATCGTAAATAGAATTACCCACATACCGACGAACCAGATCAGTACACGTTTGGGAAACAAAGCCGGACCACCCAGCAAATCCGCTTCATCGGTATCCTGTGTGGTAATCAACATCTCCATCGATAGCATTCGAGAAGAAAGATGAAGTAAATACATGGCTGTGGCGATCATCACGAAGCAAGTGATGAAAAGCATCGGCCAATTATACATACCGACCATCACCTCACGAATGGCCACGCTGACATTAGCGATGGGTACCAGGACAATAAACGAGCCTAACGAGATCGACGGCAAAAAGGCCGCAGCGGAGAGGATACTGAGGCTGAAAAACACCGGGAGATAGTAGAATTGAGTTTCCTTATATGATTTTGCAAAGGCGGACACCATCAGTAAAAGGGACGAGATGACGATCGCCACGGGAATATATAGGAGCAAAAGGGTAACCAGGGCCTGTGGAGGTAATGCCCCGGTGAAATCATTCGGCAATTTTATATATCCGAGGGTTACATAGATCAACAGGTTTACCACCTGAATCAGAACAATCCCCAGAGCGACAATAAGGATGGTCATCTGCTTAGCAGATATAATATCCATATGACCGACGGAGGTTGTCAGTAGGGTCTCCAGGGAACCCCGTTCTTTTTCACCGGCGATACTATCCATAGCCACGACGGTCGCACCGGAAAGGGTAAGAATCATAAGAAACAAAGTTACAAAACGGCCAAAATTCGATCCGGCCACCTGCTCCCTGGTCGCCAGATCCATGGTAGATAATGTAATGACATTTGAAGTTTCAATTGTAATATCTGTATCCATAAGATTGGCAATCAAATACACTAAATCACTGATAGCAATTTCTGAATTCATGCCGATGTTGGTGGCTTCACCGAAGAGTGAATCTGATTGGTATATTTCCATAAAACCGTTACAGGTGTCGGTTACATAAGTCAGATCTCTGGTTGGGGACAGGTTACCAAGTTCAACAGAATTTTTTCCATTCAGCAGCTGTGCTACGAT
>CAJXCW010000247.1 GCA_913051705.1 uncultured bacterium | reverse complement strand
AATCCAGAGCAGCGGTTACATCACCTGAATGGCTGCGGATGGCAATATGATTACCACCGGAAGGCGCGAGGAGCAGCGGTTCAATACGGCTATGCAGCGACCGCAGATGAAAATTTCGAATTACGCCGATGACGATGACCCGTTCGCCGCTTGCGATGGCGATGCTATTTCCGATCGCCTCTTCCGGTGAGGCCCAACCAAAGCGAGTGACCGCCATTTCGTTGATACGGATTCTTTTAACACGGCGCCCGGTTGGAAGCCGGAGAGAAAGAACGCCGGATAGCTGCCGGATACAATGCCTACGAACAGGGTGATCCCCACCAGGCCCAGAATCAATCCGCTCTCATTGAAGGCCAGCGTCAGGTCTTTGTCGGCAAAGGTGTTGAATACGGGTATGACCATCTGGACCAGGGCGACCGCCAGGAATAGAGCGAATACGGATTTCAGGATCGATTCGCCCAGAAATTGTCTGATCAGCTGCAGGCGATTCGCCCCGACGACCTTGCGTAGACCGACTTCTCTGGCCCGTCCGGCCACCCAGCCTGTGGCCATATTCATAAAGTTAATGCAGGCGATCAACAGCATGAAAAGCGCGACCGAGGAGAGGATATAGATATAGGCGATATCGGAGTTGGCGCCCAGTTCATTTTCCAGATGGGAATACAGATGTATATCGGTAACCGCTTGCAGAGACGGCTCCAGCGTGCTGCCCCCGGCATTTTGCGGTTGCCGTGTATATTTATCGATAAAAAGAGGCAGTTTCTGCTCGAGGGCGCTTGGCAAGGCGTCCGGCGAGAGACGCATATAGGTGTAAAATATATTGTCATCCCAGGATTTCAGGACATTGGCATTGTAGAAGACCGGCATTGTGGCGATGGAAAAGAAGAAATCGGGACTGAAATGGGTATTTTCCGGTACATCTTTCATCACCCCCATGACCCTGATATTCAGAACGCCGTCATCTGCGGAGAGGATTTTCCCCATGGGATTCTCATCTCCGTATCATTTCGCGCTCCTTCAACA
The DNA here is from genome assembly GCA_913051705.1 of uncultured bacterium. Classification (GTDB taxonomy): domain Bacteria; phylum JAAXHH01; class JAAXHH01; order JAAXHH01; family JAAXHH01; genus CAJXCW01. Next base: position 7,030 of record CAJXCW010000247.1, on the reverse strand, counting down.
CAAGGTCATAGTCATTTCAGTCTATCAGATTGTGATTCAGGAGTGCAAGATCTATCTCAAAACAGGAATCCAAAGGTTGGCGAGGATTATGGCCCCACCCACTGTACGCTGATGATACAGTGGGTGTACGCCAGTGGACATTTCAGCAGGTATATTTACCTTGACCGCAGTACAAGACAAGAAATAGGTTACAGTTTCCCACAACAGATTATTCACCGTATTTCATCCATGCCCGGCATGTGATGACGAGTCATTGTTAATATAAACAGCCCAGGAGGTATCACATGCTTTTAACAACGATCATGACCGTGTTCACCCTTTCGATCCAAACGCCCGAGGAGGCCGGTATCCATGAGCGAACGCTGACGCTGTCTGACGGTTCGGAAATGCGATACACCCTGTCCATACCGGAACGCGAGGACGCGACCAAACCCGTACCGCTGATTCTGGCGCTTCATTACGGGTGGGGCGGACAAGGCCCGCCGGAGCCGTTTTACGGCAAAGGTATTCTTACGCGGTTGATCGAACCGGCCCTTGGGGATCTGGGTGCCGTCATTGTGGCTCCGGACTGCCCCGGCAAAGGCTGGACCGACCCGAAAAGTGATCGTCTGGTCATGGCGTTGCTGGATCATATCATGGAACAGTTTCCTATCAATACAAAGGAGGTGTTGGTTACCGGTTACAGTCTGGGCGGCGCGGGCACATGGCATATGGCCGCCCACCATCCGGATCGGTTTTCCGCCGCGATCCCTGTGGCTGGCTGGCCGGCTTCGGAACATGAGGCCCTGCTCGAGGCAATGCCGTTGTACGTCATCCACAGCCGTCAGGACGAAGTCGTACCGATCGGCCCGGGTGAAGCCATGGTCGAGAAACTGAGAGCTGGAGGAAAACAGGTGGAGTTCCTGGTCGTGGAAGGTCTGACGCACCATCAGACCCCGCTGTTCGCCCTGTATCTGAAACAGACGGTTCCCTGGATAAAAGAGATCTGGGGACGGTAGTAAGAGGTCAAAAGTCCATCCTTCAAGGATAAAGGAAAAGAATGAGTTATGAAGATCAAGAAAATGATGGTATGTATCTCAGCAGGTCTGCTCGCGTTGTTCATAACGACCTATCCGACTTTCGCGCAGACGGTTTTTCCGACAGGTACCACGATCTATAAACCCGATGAGGCCTACAGCACCTATATTCTGATATCAGACCACTCCTCTACGGGTAATCATTCCAGTGCCGTGGTCCGGGCAACGAGTCAGTCGCCCGATGATGTCCGCCTCATCGACATGAACGGCAATCTGGTTCACACATGGAAGGTAGATCCATATTTCAATAAGCGCAGCCGCCTGCAACCTAACGGCAATCTGTTGTGTGTCGGCAACGACCTGACGATCACCGAATACGACTGGGACGGCAACGTGGTCTGGACACACAAGGGGATTGGTTCCACGAACGATATGCGCGTATTAGCCAATGGGAACAGACTGCTTCTTGCCCATGAACCGATGCCGGAAGCGTTTCAGAAGCAGGTCAACGACGTCGAAATCGCCCCCTGGTGGGGTCCGCGAAAAAGAGGCAGCGAAGAAACACAACGGAGCGCCGACCTGTACGAAGTCAATTTAAAAGGAGAAGTCGTCTGGGAATGGCATGCGTACAACCACCTTGATCTGAACAGATTTTCACCGGCGACGCCGCCGGGCGATTGGCTGCATGTAAATTCGGTTGCCCCGATACCGGAGAACAAGTGGTACGACGACGGCGACGAAAGATTCAGACCCGGTAATATTCTGGTTAATGCGAGAAACATCGATACCATGTACATTGTGGATAAACAGACCAAAAAGGTCGTCTGGGAAGGCACGCATAACTACAAGAGCGGCATGTCCCATAGCCACGAACCTGAAATGATAGAGAAGGGGTTGCCTGGGGCCGGCAATATCATCCTGTTCGACAACGGTCTTTTTACCCGTAATAGAATCCATACCGGCCAGTCTTTCGTCGTAGAACTCAATCCAGTCACGCAAGAGGTCGTGTGGGTATATGAAACCAAAGGGTATGCGAACATCAAGTTTTTCAGTAAGACTATGGGCACACAGAGGCGGCTTCCTAACGGCAATACTTACATAGCCGAGGACAACAAGGGTAGACTCTTTCAAGTGAAACCTGATGGTGAGATTGTCTGGGAATTCGTCAACAGGGGCGGGACGACGCGCCCTGCGCCCATTCCCTACGATTTCACCCCGCAACTCAGGGCCTTACCTACGCCTGAGGAGCTTGCTGTAACCCCGCCCAATAATCTGGAATGGCATCTTGAGCCCGATGTCCGTAGAGAATAGGTGTGATGTTCGTAGGGACACGGCGGGCCGTTGTCCCTACGCCAACCTGCTCATCAATCGCCAGACGCGCCCTCTAATTTTAAATTGACGAACTCGGACAGAAATTATAAAATAGTTGGTCCGTTGTTATTAGACCTTATTCCATCATAAGTCATTGAAAATATTGATCTCATTCCCACGTAGTTTTTCATGATCTTAAAGAAGGATAAGGTCTATTGTAATTAAGGTGTCAGTGTGTATTAGGAATTATATCCATGAGTTTTCGTGTATCACCTGAATTTCGCGGTCAGCCTGCTATTACTTTCAGCGATGTCGGTCAAGAAACGCTTGAACATCTGGAATCGTTCGAGGCCTATGCTGCCTGGATTTATCGAAAAATCCAGCCATTTCTGGGAAATCGGGTCCTCGAAATCGGGAGTGGTGTTGGAACCATTATTCCCTGTTTACTATCTGAGCCTTCGATAGAACTGATGATCACAGACTACCGAGAAGATTACGTCAAGATACTCCGGAGTAAGTTCGACGTTCATCCCAATATCGAGTTTTACCACTTTGATTCGACAAACCCTTCGAATACGGAAATACAGAAAAACCCACCGGACACTTTGATTTGTTTAAATGTGCTGGAGCATATAAAACAGGACGGTCAAGCCTTATCTCATATGTTTGATCTTCTCAAACCCGGCGGCATATGTATTATTCTTGGTCCGGCTTTTCAGCAATTATACAGCGACCTTGATGTTAACCTGGAGCACTATCGTCGCTATAATACTACGGACCTTAAAGAAAAAATGGGCAGCGCCGGGTTTGACATTTCAACCTCTTTTTATTTCAATCCGGTTGGCGCCATGGGCTGGTTCATTTCCGGCAGGATACTGAAGGCCGGTACCATCAAACCCTGGCATATCACCTTCCAGAGGTTCTTGTTCCCCATCAGTCGACTTATTGATAAACTGCCATTTCCCTTTGGTCTCTCTGTCGTCTGCGTAGGCATAAAACCGGAAGCCTTGCCCTAACGGCTACGACTGTATTTGAGTATACATCAGATAGATTTCATCCGTATCGTTATATCCTAAAATAGAGCAGATCCTGGTGAATGTATGTTAACTTTAGCCATAGAAGGCTATCATGTGGACCATTCATCTGGCTTTTTTATGGGGCTTCTGTTGCTGGGTTTTATTGTCGAACTCACCTTGTAAGCGCCCACTTCATAAATGCTGGGACCTCTTCCGGTAGTGCGCTATGATGTACATCAGTCCTGCTGCCAGCGCCGCACCCAGGATATTCCGAATTATGTCATCCAGTCCGGGATATCGGCTCGGAACATAGTACTGGTGCAACTCGTCGCTTACGCCGTAGAGAGAGGCGATTATGAAAGCCAGCCAGGTCTGTTTCAGAGAGGGGCGGTAGGATCGTCCGGTGAAGGCGCGTATTAGAAGCAGCGTGAGGATTCCATATTCGGTGATATGCACGACGTCTTTTATGCGCTGAATCTGTATCGGTTCGTTTACCCCGGATGCCTGACGCGTGAGGTCGTCAGCATGGCCCCCCGTTAGCGATGACCCGAGGAAGATAAGCGACATCCAGAGGAGGGGCGGGCCCCAGAGGGCGAGAGGAAGAGAGAAAGATAAAGCATTTTTTCGTCCTTTCGTCCTTTCGTCCTTTCGTCCTTTCGTCCTTTTCATACTTCTATTCACCCCGGTCTCATGAAACCGGAGAAAAAGTCGTTGCCTTTGTCGTCGACGACGATGAAAGCAGGAAAGTTTTCGATTTCGATGCGCCAGATGGCTTCCATACCGAGTTCGGCGTATTCCTCACATTCTACCTTGCGTATCGAGTCCTGCGCCAGGCGTGCGGCGGGACCACCGATGGAGCCGAGATAGAATCCGCCGTGGGTTTTGCAGGCGTTTGTCACCTGCTGTGAACGGTTCCCTTTGGCCAGCATGACCATGCTGCCGCCGGCCGCCTGAAAAGGATCGACATAGCTGTCCATCCGTCCCGCCGTGGTCGGACCAAAAGAGCCGGAAGCATAGCCCGCGGGCGTCTTGGCCGGTCCGGCGTAGTATACGCACAGATCCTTGAAATATTGGGGCAACCCTTCGCCGGCGTCCAGTCGTTCCTTCAGCTTGGCATGGGCGATGTCCCGGGCGACGATCATAGGGCCGTTGAGCGACAGGCGGGTGCTGACGGGATACCGGCTGAGCGTAGCGCGCACTTCGTCCATCGGACGGTTGAGATCGATCTCAACGACCTGGCCGCCCAGAGTGTCTTCATCGATTTCGGGCAAATACTTTGAGGGGTCACTTTCCAGTTCTTCCAGGAATATCCCTTCATGCGTGATTTTCGATAGAATCTGGCGGTCGGCGGAACAGGAGACCGCGATGCCGACTGGACAGGACGCGCCATGACGCGGCATACGGACCACGCGCACATCATGACAGAAATATTTACCGCCGAACTGCGCGCCGATGCCGATTTCCTGGCTTATCTTGAGTACCTGCGCTTCCATCTCCAGATCCCGGAAAGCCTGGCCGTACTCATTGCCCTGTGTGGGCAGCGTATCGAGAAAGCGGGCGCTCGCGAGCTTAGCCATTTTAAGCGTATATTCGGCCGAGGTGCCGCCGATAACGATGGCGAGGTGATAGGGTGGGCACGCGGCGGTGCCGAGCATGCGTAGCTTCTCATCAATAAAATCGAGCAGCCGCTCCGGGTTGAGCAGCGCTTTGGTCTCCTGGAAAAGCATGCTTTTGTTGGCCGAGCCGCCCCCCTTGGTCATGAACATCAGTTTGTACGTGCTGCCCTGATCGGCATAGAGTTCGATCTGTGCCGGCAGGTTGGTTCGGGTGTTGGTCTCCTGGAACATGTCCAGCGGCGCCATCTGACTGTAGCGCAGATTGGTCTCCAGATAGGCATTCATGATCCCCTGTGAAAGGGCTGCTTCGTCATCTCCTTCAGTCCAGACCAGATGGCCTTTCTTACCCAGGATGATGGCCGTACCCGTATCCTGGCACATAGGCAGTATCCCGCCGGCCGCGATGTTGGCGTTTTTGAGCATCTCAACGGCGACAAAACGGTCATTATCAGACGCTTCAGGGTCATCAAGGATCTTACTTAGCTGAGCAAGATGTCCCGGTCGCAGCTGATGGGCGCTGTCCCGGATGGCCTGATCTGCCAGCATGGTCAGCCCAGCGGTATCGAACTTGAGTATCTCATGGCCCTCGAACGTGCCGGTCGATATATAATCGGAAGTCAGCAGCCGGTAGGGCGTTTCGTCTTCACCTAAGGGCAGGAGTTCGTGGTGCACATAGTCGTTCATGGTGGATTCCTTCTGTATTTATGTCTCGAAGTCAGGGCGAATAATCACTGTAATATGCGCTAAGCCCAGAAGAGTCGTCAAGGGTTTTCCCTGTTAAGTAATACACCCAAATTCGTAAGACATATCACAAAAAAGCCGCCATTCAATCTGCATGAAGAGCGGATTTAATACATTCAGCGGATAATAAGCTGATTACGGTGTGAATTCGATAAACCCGGTATCCCCGTTCAACCGTGAAATGGTCACACGGTATTGCGGGCCGGCCGTCAGGGTTGTTTCAGTCACGGCGGTTGTGGTGATCAGACCGCCGCTCACGGTAGGTACAGTGCCGTGCGTCACGGCGGAAGAGATCAATTCGCTCCCAGGTGATGCGATTCCCCAGACACAGGGGTAGTGGCCGCTGACGTGCGCACAACGGTCACACTGAAGGCATCACCGGCGCTCCAGGTATAGGTCAGGGTTGTTCCGGATCCGACCGTAACAGTAAAGGCGCTGCCGCTGCCGGTCGTGTTACTGCTGTCACCACATCCCAGCGAAACAATGACAAGTAGGGCCACTGCTACAGCGAGTGCTCGAAAACGGTACATGGTACTCCTCCATAAGTTGAAGTTACATTATCCTAACAATATCAAGAACAGGTTCAAGCTGCCGGATAGGGGCAGGCTGCCCCTATCCGGTTGTAAAATCACGAAGGGCATGTCCATCTACTGAAGAAGCAGACAACCCGCAAACAGGATACGAATGAAGCTGGGCATGAGACCTTGTCCGTACTGATTTGCGTCATGGCAGATCCCTGGTAAATGGACGTCACCGACTTCGTGATCATGTAGAGTGATGGATTGCTCCGTTATCATTGACAGGCACTCTACATAGGCTTGATTACATGATAAGGCGTCTGTTTGACCCATTTTAAAATGAGTTGAGACAGATCCTCACTACGATGATGAAACCGTTTCTGTGCACCCCCCGAACCGGATAAGGGCACTTCTATATTGTCTTCACTAAAGTCATGGACTAAGATACGCTTGGTTCGTTCTGTTATCCGACTTACCTGCCAGACGGATCGGAATGTATATCGTTTCCCGCACCGTCGACATTTAAGTCGTCCATCTTTGAGTTTCCATGCCCAGTGAAATCGACAATCGGGACAATTGCGTTTCAACTTGGTTCACCATTTGTCATCAGTTCTAAAGGGGCTCGTCGTTCCATTTCTAATACCCCAATCAGTTTCTATCATGCTCGATTTCAGCGCAATCTCTATGCCAACTGACGGATTGTTTCAGAAAGAGAGGGTTGGTTTACAATTAAGATGGATAAAAACGTTGTATTATTTAAAACTTAATTATTAATTCGAAAATAAAACCGGAGGGGTTTTGGGGTTTTGGGG
>CAJXCW010000246.1 GCA_913051705.1 uncultured bacterium | reverse complement strand
CCGAAATCGCCGCATACATAATGTGGGAAACAGCCGCGCCGATGTCCCAGAGCGGCATACCGGTGCCGAAAATCAGGCGTTCAGCGCCGAACCGTTCCGTTAATTCTTCAACTCCCATATGTGGCAGATAATTGGAAGATTCCAGAAACAAACCCTGATGGGCGTGCAAAAGCGGGTAGAGCCAACGATCGTTCCGATAACCGACGCGCAGCACCACCAGCTTTAATCGAGGATGAGCGGTTAGTATACCGTCTATCTCGGGCCAGTCGGTCTGATCGAGATCAATAAACACCGGAATACCAGCCTGTTCGAGCGTTGAGAACAGAGGACCGCACCACCGTTCACCCAGGCCATAGCTGTGCTCCTTAGGATACAGGCGTACAGCCCTGGCGCCACCGTCCCGTAAATAATCAATCAGCGCATCTCCCCCCGGCATCTCACCGGTCCAGTGAGGTTGCACCACATAACAGGGCTGTAGCAAGGCCTGATCTGCACACAGGTCGGAGAGCTGCTCATTGCCGATAGGCGGATTGTATTCCTTCGCATGCGCATGCGTCGCCAGCACCTGAACAATCCCGGCGCGGTCATAAGCTGCCACCATCTCATCTACCGTCAGGTTGGTCTCCGGCCGGGGCGCTGAACGGCGACCAATGATGCAGTTACAATCGAAGAATGAAATCATACGAGAAGGGGTTGATTAGCGATTGTTAACAAGAATGGACAATGTTTTAATTCATAACATTGCCGATCCCTACGGCCTCCAGCGCACTACACGGTTCATAATTCATAATTCATAATTCATAATTCAAACACCACTCGTAAATCACCATGAAAATATACCGATTGTGTTAAGGAAACAAGGATATTATTGACCGAATGCCGGTGATCTGGATATTCTGGTTGCGCCCGATGAGGTCGACCGTGTAGACCGAACGATCAAGAAGGCAGGCTATCATAATACGACGCCGGGGGATCGGTACAGAGATCAGTTACACTGCCTGCTGGCCAAGGCCGATTATCAATCATTAACTTCCACGCCGGTATATATAGAACTCCATTCGCGTTTAATGATACATCCGTCTTTACTACCGATTTCATTCGACGAGTTGTACGATCAATCTACAGACATTCAAATAGCCGGTTCTAAAATAAAAACCCTCTCTCCGGAAGACTTACTGTTGTTCCTCTTGGTACACGGGGGTGAACATGCCTGGTTCCGCGTGGGCTGGCTATGCGATATCGATCGTATTCTGCATCACCATCCTGATCTGGACTGGTCCCGAATTGCAGATCGGATGGCGTGCTTTGGTCTTCGCCGTATTCTGGACCAAAGCATGATTCTGGTTCAGGGGCTGTTCGCGACGCCAGTACCTGATTCCGTTCAGCTTGCCAGGGTCCCGGATCGACAAACGAACTATCTGGTTAAAACGGCTGTTAAGGCGATGTTGGATGAACAGGCTTTCAACCTCGATTGGCATACTCTGACACCAAAGAAAATCCTGGAAGCCACCTGGTACCGCCTGAAATTCCAGCGAAGTTTACGCTACAAGGTCGATGTCCTCCTTAAAATGCTGGTCCGACCGCAGGACTGGGATGACGTCCCACTGCCCCGGTCGTTGTTTCCCCTCTATTATCCGCTGAACCCCGTTCTGTTTCTTAAACGACGTTTTTCACGAAGTTGATGGGTTTGACCTCTTTTATCAGGCATCTGATTTTACACCTGCTATAGCGGGCGTCCGCCATTCTATTTATTTTTCAAGATTAACACTTGACAACATATACGTTGAAATATATTTTTAGCCATGACTAAAAAATAAGCAATGCAATGGTTAATTTATTTTTTCACTTATCACTGACACTTTTATATGCTTACACCCGCTACGGAAGATTATTTAAAAACGGTATACAAGTTGGCAGATGCCAATGAGGTGGTCGCCACCAACGCGATTGCAGAGCGTATGGGCGTATCCGCCGCTTCTGTAACGAATATGATGAAAAAGCTCTCGGAGATGGGCCTGGTCGAGTACGTCCGTTATCAGGGGATTACTCTGACGGAAGCCGGCCGTAAGATCGCGCTTGAAATAATCAGGCATCACCGTTTGCTGGAAGTGTATCTGGCGGAGGCCATGGGCTTCGGCTGGGATCAGGTGGATGCCGAAGCGGAACGATTGGAGCATGTAATTTCCGAAGAGTTCGAAGATAAGATGGACGAAATGCTGGGCTATCCGACCACAGACCCGCATGGATCACCCATACCGAAAAAAGACGGCACCATCGCCAGGGCGGAACATGAAGCCCTCGTCAACATCAAACCGGGGTACTCAGTCATCATTCGACGTGTACCGGATAGTGACCCGGCCGTACTCCGTTATCTGGGCGAACTCGGCCTGAAGCCGGATGCCACGGTGGCCGTGTTGAAGAAAGAACCCTTCGACGGCCCTTTGCTGCTTCGCATCGGCGACCGGGAACATCACATAGGCCATCAGACCGCCCATGGCGTTCTGGTAGATTGTCTGGAATGAAAATTCGCTCATGACCGAAATTTTCATGCTCATATTCCTGGCCGTCCTGTTCGTACCGGGGTACGGCGTGTACTGGCGGTTTCAACAGCGGCGGTGGCTGCAATCGCGCCTCGCCATCGAAGATGCGCTGACGCACCTGCACCAGCGTCAACATGACGAACGCCGGCCTGCTTCGGTGGATACACTATCCAATGCGCTCAGTACGACGATCAGAGACACATTGATGCTGGTTAACCGGCTGGCTCAACAGGAGTTGATCACGATATCAGGTGAGGGGATGCGATTAACCCGGGGCGGCCACCAGTGGGCATTACAGGTGATCCGAGCCCATCGATTGTTTGAGCGTTATCTGGCGGACGAAACAGCGGTGCCTATGGAGGAAATCCATTCCCGGGCTCATCGCCTTGAACATACGGTGACTGAAGCCGATGTAGACAAGATGGATGCCGATATGGGCCATCCGGCTTTCGATCCGCAGGGCGATCCTATTCCTACGGCCGCAGGGAACCTCCAGGTGGTCGAAAGCCAATCCCTTGTAGACTGGCCCGTGGATACGCCGGCCCAGATTGTCCATATTGAGGATGAACCACCCGAAGTCTATGCGCAAATCACGGCCGAAGGGCTTAATCCCGGTATGATTGTGACGATTGTAGAAACGTCATCGGTGCGTATCGTCATCGAAACAAACGCCGCAGAGCATATCCTGGCGCCGGTGGTAGCGTCTAATATATCGGTCCGGGAAGCGCCTGTCAAAATACCGGTGCAACAGGGTGTCCCCTTGACCAGCCTGCAGCAGGGTCGACAGGGCCGTGTCGTTGGCCTGGATCCTACCTGCCAGGGCCTGACGCGACGGCGGTTTCAGGATCTGGGCATCACCACCGGTGTGCGGATCGAACGGGTCATGCAGAGCGCCTTCAAAGATCCGACCGCTTATCGTGTACGAAACGCGCTGATTGCCTTGCGACGCGAACAGTCAGATTTGATATGGATTGAGGATGAAACGACAAATGGTGAAGCTAAGAAACAACGAATCAACAAATCAGAAAAACAACAAGATCAAAAAGTCTCATAAGTTCGTAGTTTCGTAGCTTCACAGGAGTTAACATGAGCACCCAACCCGCCCCGCCTCCCGGTCACGATTGTGATTCGTGCGCTATGCAGGAGCATCTCGTCCAGATGGGGATCATACTGGATAAATGGGATTATGTCATTGCGCTGGCAGGCAATCCGAATGTCGGCAAGAGCACAGTATTCAATGCCTTGACCGGGCTAAAACAGCATACCGGCAACTGGCCGGGTAAGACGGTAGCCCGCGCTGAAGGTGGTTTTGAATTCAACAGCAAGCGGTTTAAGATGATCGATCTGCCCGGCACCTACTCGTTACTTTCTGCCTCGGTCGATGAGGAGATCGCCCGGGATTTTATCCTGTTCGGACGGCCCGATTGTACGGTGATCGTCGTGGATGCGACCATGCTGGAACGCAACCTCAACCTGGTATTGCAGATTCTGGAGATTACCGATAAAGCCGTCGTCTGTCTGAACTTGATGGATGAAGCCAAACGCAAGGGGATTGAGGTGGAACATCGTACCCTGTCCCGTGAGCTGGGCGTGCCGGTAGTTCCCACGTCGGCGAGGAATAAGGACGGCCTGGGCTTGCTGATGCGCACGGTGGCCGAAGTCATTCAGGGGGAGATCAAGACATCACCGCGCCGAATTACCGGTAATAAAGAACTGAATCACGCGGTAGACACCTTGATTCCCATGCTGGAAGCGACCTATCCTGATCTTCCCAATACCCGCTGGATCGCCATGCGCCTCCTTGACGGCGATTACCGCGTACGCCAGGCCCTGGAACGCGGCGAACTCAGCAGAATGGGTATGACCGTGACAGAAACGGTGGGGTAAAGGTCTTGAAATGATGAAAGGACCAAAGGACGAAACACCATGAGTACCAAACAACCAGAGGCCTTCGCCGGTGCAGACATACTGGACCAGGTCGATCATTTGCGGCGAAATCTTGACGGGTCGTACCGGGATACAATCGTGGAAGCCATCTATGAGGAGGCGGAAACGGTCGCTCAGAAGGTGGTCCATACGGAAGCAACCCGGTCCTTTTACCTCGATCAGAGAATCGACCGGATTGTGACGTCTAAGATCTGGGGATTGCCGTTTATGGGCTTGCTCCTGGCCGTGGTCTTCTGGGTGACGATCGAAGGCGCAAACGTGCCGTCGGCCATGCTTGCGGAAGCGTTATTTTGGCTGGGAGACCGCGGCGTCGATCTGTTTAATGCGATGGGGATGCCGTGGTGGGTGACCGGCTTTGTCTGGCAGGGGGTATACCTCGGACTGGCCTGGGTCCTGGCCGTCATGCTGCCGCCCATGGCGATTTTCTTTCCTATTTTCACGATTCTGGAAGATTTAGGCTACCTGCCGCGCGTCGCGTTTAATCTGGATGCCTTGTTTAAAAAAGCCGGCGCCCATGGAAAACAGGCGCTGAGCATGAGCATGGGGCTGGGATGCAACGCGGCCGGCATCATTGCCTGCCGGATTATCGATTCCCCCAGAGAACGATTGATTGCCATTCTGACCAATAACTTCATGCCGTGTAACGGTCGGTGGCCCACGCTCATCATCCTGGCCACTCTGTTCGTCGCGGCCTCCTTTCCACCGGCGTACGCAGCCATTGCCGCCGCTGGATCGCTTGTGTTGATTATCCTGCTCGGTGGGGCAACGACGCTTATCGTATCAGCCATCCTGTCCCGAACCATCCTCAAAGGCGAAGCGAGTAGTTTTACCCTTGAACTGCCGCCCTATCGACGCCCCAACATCCTGCGGGTGCTGTATACATCTATAATCGACCGGACACTTTTTGTTCTGTGGCGTGCCGTGGTTATGGCGGTGCCGGCCGGCGGGGTGATATGGCTGATGAGCAACATCCGCATAAGCGGCGACAGTCTGACCACCCTGGTATCGCAATGGCTCGATCCGGTCGGTCGGGCAGTGGGCCTGGATGGGGTCATTCTACTGGCGTATATCATTGCTATCCCCGCCAACGAAATCGTCGTGCCGACGATCATCATGGCGTATACGCAGGCCGGTATGATGATCGAGCTGGAAACCATGGCGGAACTGCACCAATTGCTGGTGGTGCAGGAAGGCTGGACGCTCCTGACTGCCGTGTGCCTGATGCTGTTCTCCCTGCTTCATAATCCCTGTTCCACCACCATGTGGACCATCTATAAAGAAACCAAAAGCGTAAAATGGACGGTCGTCAGTGGCCTTATGCCACTCGCCATTGCGTTTGTCCTGCTGTTCATCATTGCGCAGACAGCGTATTGGATTTTTGAATTATAAATGATGAATTATGATTTAAAAAAACATACCAACTACTCATAATTCATCATTTATAATTCATAATTTCAAGAGGTCACAAACCGATGCAATGTAATAAAATATCTCAATTCCTCAAGTCGGCACTAAGCGCCGCTCTCCTGTCCGCCGTCCTGGGGCTCGGCTGTGAGAAGGTGCTGACCAGTGCGCCTGATGACGGGGATCTGCTGGATGCGCCGCTGCCGGGGCTTTCCAGTGAATTGCAGATCATGTTCAACCAGGGCGATGAGGCGTTTGAGGAAACCTTTACCGTCGAGATGGGCCTGGGGCCGATATTCAACCATGCGTCCTGCGGTGGATGCCATCCGGGAGACGGCCGGGGACCGGAGGGCGTGACGTTCAGCCGGTTCACGGAACCGGGCGGCAATCCGTTGACCAATGGCGAGCCGCAACTGCAGCATTTCGCGATCCCCGGTGTGACCGCTGAGGTATTACCTGCCGGGGCGCTCGTCTCCCGCCGTACCGCGCCACCTGTCTTCGGCGTCGGACTCATCGAGTCGATTCCTGAGGCGACGATCCTGGCCAATGCCGATCCGGGCGATGCAGATGGCGACGGTATTTCAGGACGACCCAATATGATCACGGCTGCGGATTTCGTATCGGCTACCGAAGTAGGCGGCGGACCGGGGCTTCATGTCGGTCGGTTCGGCCTGAAGGCCAACAATCCGTCGCTGATTGAGCAATCGGTCGGCGCCTATCTCGAGGATATGGGCATTACATCCGATTTTGCGCCCGAAGAAATTGTTCATCCGCTGGGGAATGGGGTTTCCATCGGTGATAACGTGCCCGATCCGGAAATTCCGGCGTCCACCGTACAGCAGACCGTCATGTATATCAGGCTCCTGGCGCCGCCGGCCCGTGGTCCTATCACATCGCAGGTGCAGCAGGGAGAGGGGATCTTTGGCAGCATCGGTTGTGCCAAATGCCATACCCCGACCATGAAGACAGGCCCCCATGTCATACCGCAGCTCAGCAACGTGGATGTCAACCTGTATTCCGATCTCCTGTTGCACGATATGGGGCCGACCCTGGCAGATAACAGACCGGATAAACAGGCCACGGGAACCGAATGGAAAACACGGCCTCTCTGGGGTCTCCGGCTCGTATCGGAATTCCTGGGCGGCCAGGCGTTCTATCTGCACGACTCTCGAGCCACCACCCTGTCGGAGGCGATCACCCTGCACGGCGGTGAAGCCCAAGTGCCCAAGGATGCTTTCGTAGGCCTGAGTGATTCGGACAAACAGGCGCTGATTGCCTTTTTGAATTCATTATGAGATGAGGTAGAAGCTATGGATCGCAGAAAATTCTTAAAACACACCGCGATAGTAAGCGCCGGCGTCGCCGTCCAGACCGCAGGATGTTCATCCAGTATGCGAGCCATTATAATGGAGATGCCCGCCAGAGGCGAATGGATAACGGTCATATATACGGATTATAAAGAATTGGAGGAAATCGGCGGCGCGATTCAGATCCATGTAGAAGATAAAAATGAATCCATTATTCTCATGCGAAGCAGTGAGGGGCGCTTCCATGCCCTCTCTCCGATATGCACCCACCTGGGCTGTGAGGTTAAGGCCGTCAAGACGGGCTTTCGATGCCCGTGCCACGGCTCGGCCTACGGTGAAGAAGGCCAGGTGGTCAACGGTCCGGCCAGAGAGGACCTCGCCTCGTATCAGATCGCCCAGAAAGGTCGTCAGATATCGATACGTGTGATGTAAGATCGTGGTAAGCGGTCGGCGGTAAGCGGTAAGCAGTAGGCATTTCAATCAACCAATCAACAAATTGAGCAAGGCCGTTGGCATTTTAATCAACCAATCAACAAATCCTATCTGACCGCCTACCGCCCTTCAAAACAGGAGTCCTTTAATGCGATGGTATAGATTTTTCCGGGGATTTACGATCCTCATGATCACCCTGGGTTTGTCTACGCCTTCAAATGCGCAAACTTCAGATGAACCTTCAACCCCTCAGGTGCTTGTTCCCGGCGGCATGTACGACAAACCGTTCATCACGCGGCTGGGCGGGCGTACGTCCCTCGGTGGCTACGCTGAGTTTCATCTGCGCACCGAACGCGTAAACGGGGTTCTGGAAGAAGCGACCTTTCAGCTCAAACGCTTCAACCTGTTCACGTATTCGGTGATCAACAGCCGTATCCGCATCAGTTCCGAGTTCGAATT
>CAJXCW010000245.1 GCA_913051705.1 uncultured bacterium | reverse complement strand
GAGGCGCTCCTTACTTTCGATGACGCGTAGCGGCATCAATCACCAAATCACCATTTCTCATGTCTGTTCTCGGTCTTATCTGTACGCAATGTGCTGCGCAATATCCCTTAGGGCCGATGTTTTACGGCTGTCCGGCCTGTCAGGATACCGGGGTCACCTCCGCCCTGACCGTTGCCTATGATTACGAAGCCATTGCGGCTGATTTCGATGTGGAGACGTGGGCGAAGCCGGGGCACGGCATATGGCGTTTCGCAGAGGTCCTGCCTGTAAAAGACCCTGATCAGCAAATATCGCTTGGCGAGGGGAATACGGCGCTGGTGCGGCCTCGTGTGGTGTGCGAGACAATCGGCTTTCAGAATCTGTATATCAAAAACGAAACAACCAATCCATCCTGGGCGTTTAAAGACCGGTTTCATGCCGCCTCCCTATCTATGGCCCGTTCGATGGGGTTCACAAAAGTAACTTCCAGCACGACGGGTAACCACGGCGTCTCGACGGCAGCCTATGCGGCGGCGGCGGGCATCGATACCTGCGTCATCCTGTGCCACTCGGAATCATCCGAACTCCAACGAAACATGATCCGCATGTACGGCGGCCATCCCTTCGTACTGGAGAATCGGTTTCAGTATCTGGAAATGTTGATCAATGAGCATGGCTTTTATCCCTCAACGACTATGGAGCCGATGCCTAACGGCACACCCTATGGCATCGAAGGGTACAAAACGATTGCCTTTGAAATTTATATTCAATTAGACCGTCAGGTTCCGGACCATATGTTCTGTCCCATTGCAGCCGGTGATTCGTTGTTCGGTCCCTGGAAGGGGTATACCGAGTTGAAAAAACTTCACCTGAGCGATCGGCATCCTGTCATGCACGGCGTCCAGCCTGCAGGATGTAACCCATACGTACAGTCGTTTCAGCAGGGCCGGCAAGATGTGATTGTGCATCCTGACCCGCAGTCTATTGCCCTGTCGATTCGAGATGATACGGGCGGTAAGCCGGCGCTCCAGGCCATATATGATTCCGGCGGTGATGCCATCGACGTTTCAGAAGATGAAATCATTGAGGCCGTTCGGCTGCTTGCCCGGAGCGGATATCTGGTGGAGACCTCATCGGCAGCCTCTGTAGCCGGTGCCATCAAAGCCGCCCGCGAAGGCCGCCTGTCCAAAGACCAGACCATTGTATGCCTGGTCACCGGTTCCGGCGCCAAATGGCCTGAGGTGATCGCCTCCCTGGTCGACAAACCTGCCCCCATCGAACCCACCTGGGAAGAAATCAAAGCACAGGTGGGTCTGGTTTAATGATCACCATCCCATGATCCATCCCCCTCATTTCATTCTTGCTGACGATTTCACCGGCGCCAATGATGTCGGCATCCCTTTCGCCCTGCAGAGTTTTCATACGGTTGTGGTATCTGATTTCTCTAAATTGAAGGACGTCAAGGCAGACTTCATTGTGGTGAATACGGACAGCCGCGACGGCAGCGTAGATGAGGCGGAGCAGCGGGTCCGGTTATGCTGTCAGGCCATACAACAGGCGCAGGGAGCCGCCTTGTTGTACAAAAAAATAGATTCGACCCTGCGTGGGCACATCGGCCGGGAAATCGATGTGGTTGCAGACTTATTTGGACATACGCTGACCATTTGTGCACCGGCTTTTCCCGATATCGGCCGGACCACTATCGGCGGCTATCATTTACTGAACGGAAAACCGGTACAAGGTCTCCCCATTTCCGGTGGGTCAGGCTCCATACTCCGTAGTGCCTATTTACCGGATTTGCTTCGTCATCAGTCGCGCCGAATCATCACCCATCTTGAACTGAATGCGCTCCTTGAGGGTTCGAAATCCATTCAAAAGCATCTCGAAGAAACCGTTCAATCCGGAAAATCAATTGTGATCGTGGACATGGCGATGACCGATGAATGGCCTGTTCTCCTGGATGCAGCCGAAGCAATGGGGAACCCTCCCTTATTATGCGGGTCCGCCGGCATGGCCTATCCCCTTGCGGAACGGATGGCTAAATCCCAGATGCCCTCAACACCATATCCCCGGAACGGTCGTGTCTTCACCGGGCCGACGCTTGTTATAGCCGGCAGTATTCATCCCGTGACCATAGAACAAATCATATTCGCCGGACGGCAACCGGATGTGAGGATCTGCCGTATTGATCCGATCCATCTGCTGGATGATCAAGGCCATGAAAACGAAGTCAACCGGGTGGTGAAGTCTGTGGTAACCGAATTGTCCTCAGGTCACCAGATGATCGTAGCGCTGGCGCCGGAAGAAGAAGCCGAACTTAAGACCTGGATGTCGCAACTGAAAAAGCAGATGCCCGATCATAACCTGGTAAAGATGCTGGCCACGGCGATCGGTACGATCACAGAACGCATTTTAGATGAAATAGAACCCGGCGGCCTGGTGCTCACCGGCGGTGAAACGGCAAATCAGGTGGTTCAGCATCTCGGTGGATACGGCATGCGCATTATCGATGCGATCCATAAGGGGGTGGCGGTTACTTCCATGCTCGGTGGTCGGTATGAAGACCTGCCCGTAATCACCAAGCCAGGGGCTTTCGGAGATGAACAGACGTTATATCAGGCCATCCGACGGCTGCAGGCTCCATCGGAAATCAGCGTGGTGTCAACAGACAGACCGATTTTGGGAATTACCATCGGCGATCCAAACGGTGTCGGCCCTGAGATCATCGTCAAAATCCTTTCTCATCAAGATATATACGCCATGAGCCGTCCCCTTGTAATTGGTCATGCCGATGTGATCCGGCAACATCTCAAATTTGCTTCCAGATCGCTGGACATCCATATTGTGAATCATCCTTCGGAGGGGCATTTCAAAGACGGTACTATAGATGTGTTGAACGTTCTGGATATCGATACGGCCAGTCTGGTTCACGGCCAGGTTCAGGAAACCGCCGGCCGGCTGGCGGTAGAATCGGTCATCCGGGCGACGCATCTGGCTATGGAGGAGACGATCCAGGCCGTGGTCACGGCGCCGCTTAACAAGGAGGCGATGAACCTGGCCGGTTATCGATATGCCGGTCATACAGAATTACTGGCTGAATTGACCGGCACCGAACAATACCGGCTGACACTGGCCTTCGACAACATGCTGGTGTCCCATGTGACCACCCATGTCTCTCTCAGCCAGGCCATTGCGCTTCTGTCCGAAACAGAAATCCTGGCTACTATTGAGATCATAGGCAAGGCGTTACAACATATGGGCATCAAAGCGCCGCGCATCGCGGTCTGCGGTCTCAATCCGCATGCCGGCGAGGGGGGTATGTTCGGAGACGAGGAGATACGAATTATCACCCCTGCGCTTGAAAAAGCCCGGGCAGCCGGCTGGCATATTCTGGGGCCGTTGCCCCCCGACACTGTATTTCTGCGGGCGCAACAAGGAGTATTCGACGGCATCGTAGGCATGTACCACGATCAGGGACATATTCCCGTGAAAGCCATCGCTTTTGATCGAACCGTCAATGTGTCCCTCGGCATGCCCATCATCCGAACATCTGTCGACCACGGGACGGCGTTTGATATCGCCGGCAAGGGCATCGCCAATGATGAAAACCTGGGCGCTGCCCTGCGCCTGGCTGTCCGCCTTGTCGGCGAGCGTTGATCGGTAAAACGCCAGACATAAGTATAAGGAGCAAAGAAATGATACCCTCCCCCCGCCTGCGGAAGGTCCTGCTGGTCGTATGGGCCACCGCCGCCTTTAGCACGGTTGCGGTTCTGTCTTCTTCAGCCGTGCCGCCGTTGGTCAACGCCATAGGCAAAGTGTTACCACTGGACGCTGCGCCGCTTGCCTATCAGACGTACCATTTTATGCGGGATGAACCGGCCAGCCTGGATGTCAGTGTCAACCTCTATGTTGGCGAATGGAATGAGTTTTTATTCGAAACATTGTTGGGGCGTGACGAAAATGAAGATCTGATACCTGCGGCGGCAGAGCGATGGGAGACCTCGGCGGACGGCAAAACGTGGACCTTCTATCTGAGAAAAACAGGAAAATGGAGCGATGGGCGCCCGGTGACGGCCTATGATTTTCTATATACCTATCGTCGATCCTTATCCTACGAAACCGCCAACCCCTATGCGGCCTTTTACTATGATATTAAAGGCACGAAATACTATAACCAGAATGAAGATGCTGATCCGAATACATTGGGTGTTCGGGTTAAAGATGAGTATACCCTGGAAATCGAAACCGATCATCCCGCCCCCTATCTCGGTCTGATTCTTTCCTACCCGACCTCCATGCCGGTACCCCGGTGGCAGGTAGAGAAGTATGGCACCAGGTGGACCGAAGCAGAGAACTGTGTGACCAATTCAAGCTACCAATTGACGGAATGGCAGACCGGCAGTCACATGACCTTCACCCTGAACCCCTATTATGATGGGCCACTCAAAGGATATGTTGAGAACCTACATCGTACCTTCCGTCATCCTTCTGCCGCCAATCTGTTACCCTATGAGAATAATGAAGTCGGCTTCGCCAATGTACAGGCCAACGAACTGAGGCGGGTTCAGCAGGATCCCATTTTGAGTTCGGAAATGGTTTCCACGCCGGCGGACGGGACCTGGTATGTTTTTTTCAACACCCATGAACCCCCTTTCAATAATATGAAAGTACGTCAGGCCATCGCCCATGCGATCGATCGTGATACCATCTGCAATGTCATCTTGCGGGGTGCAGCTACCCCGGCCTATTCTATGTTGCCCAGAACCTTTGACGCCCATGAAAACTACAGCTATGTCCAACGGTTTGATCCCCAACTGGCCCGGCGCTTGCTGTCGGAAGCCGGGTACCCTGATGGACGCGCCTTCCCAACGATGGAGATGTGGCTCCGTCAGGCCAATCCGGAGACGCGCCTGGTCGCAGAAGTGATCCAGAGTATGCTACAGGAGCACCTGGGTATTCGTATCACCTTCCGAAGCGCCGACTATCCGGCATTTACCAGCAATATGTTCAACTGGAACATCAAACTGGGCCTGGTCCCTTTTTTCGCAGATTACCGCGATCCTAAAAATATGCTGGATATGATCTGGCGGCCGGGAGAACGCGGCCGCAGCCGTCATGATTATACGAATAAAGCCTTTGGGCGTTTACTCCAAGAAGCAGATCGGGAAGCAGACTCTGTAAAACGTACGAATATCTATCGGCAGGCTGAGCGTATTCTGGTGGAAGAAGCTGGTGGTGTATTTATCTATCACCCCGTGACCAACGCGTTGTACAAACCCTGGATAAAGGGCCTTAAAAGGAATAAGTTCGGCGGTAAAACGTTTAGTTTTACAGATGTTTATATTGGTAAGGAATATTTGGAGCTGAGGTAGGGTGGGTAAGTGGGCAGATAGGCAAAAAAAGTCACAGCATTTGCCCACCTGTCAATAAAATAGCGCTATCAAATTTGATAGCGCTATTTTATTTGTTACTTCTTCTTCTTGTGACGATCCGCCCTCAATCGCTTTTTGCGTTTATGTGTGGCAATTTTGGTACGTTTTCTCTTTTTTCCACTAGGCACATTAACCTCCTGTTTGTCCAGTTTACGCTAATTCTTCTGCACCCGAGCCTTCAGACGGTCAGACGGCTTGAAAACAGGCACGACACGTGGCGGAATCCTGATTTCCGTTCCGGTCTTCGGATTGCGGGCTACGCGGGCTTTCCGTTTTTCTACCTTGAAATTGCCAAATCCCCGCATTTCTATTTTTTCACCACGTCCCAACGCTGTCGAAATCGTTTCGAGCAAGGCATCCAGGACTTCTGCAGTATCCGCTTTTGTCATCCCCGTATTCTGAGCAATACGGGCCACGATATCGGCCTTAGTCATATGTTAATCTCCTTAGTTTTAAAACATTGGACCGGTAACAGTCGATCCATCTGTCACGTCTTCGACCGCTCTCTTAATAATGTCCAGTCTTCCGATTATACCCGCCATACGGGCTGCCTCACGATAGCGGGATACGGTGCTTCTTCCGAACCATGTGATCTATAATTAATCGCCTGCGCCGTATAAAAATGCTGTCGTAATTCCGGTAAAATGCCTGCACAGTATATCACGGAATCGTAAGAATGTCAATGACTTTTTTAATTTTGGGATATAACAGAAAGGGAGGAATTCTGACAGCCTCTTAATTCGATTTGCGTACGGTAATCCTCAGCTTGTCACCAGGATGAATGGCCGCCCGTCGATTCAATCTATTGGCGGCAAGTAACGCGCTTACGGTGACCTGATGCTGGCGGGCGATATCCCAGAGCGTATCGCCACGCCGAACCGTGTATACTATAGTCGCACCATCAGTGACGGGCGTATCCTGCCGGGGAGGGGAGGTTTTTGATGTGGGTATCCAGATCACCAGCCTTTGCCCTGCAAGGATATCTCCGGGATCGCGCAAGGTATTCCATGCCTGTATTTCTGCGATGGAGACACGGTACCTACGACCGATCCTTTCCAGCGTATCGCCCCGCCGGATTCGGTAGGTCAATCTGGTGTGCGTTTTCGGATCAGGTGGCGCGACAGGTCGAACAGACGCTGTCCGCGTGGATGCTGATCTCGTTGAACTTGTTCTTTTCGTGGTCCCGTAGGTTGGAATATATAGTACCTGACCGATTCTAAGCCGGTCGGGACGGAGGATCTCATTTTCTAAGATAATATCATCGGAACGAACACCGAAGCGCCGGGCAATACGCAGAATGGAATCCCCCCGACGTACTCTGTATACCGTTATCTCCGAAGGTTCACGCACCGCCGGTTCGATGCCCGCCCAGGTATGATATTGCGGTTGTGTACCGATAGGGATTTTCAATGTGTAACCTGCCGATGCCCGCCATTGTCGTAACTCCGGATTCAACATTTTCAGTTGCTCTAAATCAACTTGCATACCCAATGCCACACTATCCAGATCACAATCCTGTACAACCGGAACCGTTTCGTAAGTCAACGGCAACTGCGCCTTTGTTTTAAAACCATACGCCACCGGACTTTTGGATATAATCGCAGTGGCCATAACAAATGCGACGAAGGATAAGGTATGTCGCGGCAGATCCATCTGCCATATATTGCCTGCGCCGGCTGTCCGAATAGGCTCTGCCCCTGCATGATGCGCCGCCAGGACAAGCTCCCAACTACCGAATTCCCGGTATAGCGCCTTGAAATGGTGGATAACTGCCCGTGTAGACTTCGTGGGGTCGAACCGCTCATCGATGTATTCCGTGCGATCCAGACCATATTGCTCGCTATCCGGCCACATCAAATGCCATAAGCCTGCAGCCCCGTCTGAAGAATAGCCTCGTGGCTGAAAACCGCTTTCAACCATGGCCACATAGATCAGATCGCTGGGCAAGCCTTCCCTGGAGAGCATGGATTTGATCATCGGGATATAGCTGGTCCGATTCAACCAGGCGTTATATAAAAAATGCGCCTCATTCTGGAGAATATAGATGGCTTGTTTCACCCTTGCATTGAGCACAATGGGTAAATCAAACCGACTGAAATCGGGCAGGGGTGGTTCATGTCCCGTGTGCAGATTGTTTTTCGACAATATGGGGATCAGAAGAGAAAAGCCGGTCTCATGAGCCCGCTCTTCCGGATAGACGGAATCGGCTTCTGAAAACGCCATGGATACGGCGGTACGCTGCCGTCCTATTTTCTGGAGTGCGACCTCAATGTCTTTGCGCAGCGCACGCCATTCTCCGATATATCCTCTGGGCATGGCTTGCAGATCGGCGCGCCATATTAAATTAGAGGCCTCATCCATTTTGGCCTGGGCCTCAACCCAATCCTCAGAGTCCATGGCCTGGCGACCAGATAGATAATACGCTTCGGCCAGAAATAAACCGTTTGGATAACCGGAGACGGGATAGACCAACATGGGATCAGGTTGGGAGAAAACGGGTGAGGAAACGCCGAATATAATGCACAGACAGAGCAGTGTCCGGTGTACATAGCTCGAAATATTGTTCAAGGATGTTTCAGGTAGGTTGTAATAGAAAGACCATATCATCATAAGCGCTGTAGGTAGGGGACAACTTGCGCTGAAAGCGGATACAAACGCGTGCTGGCCGGCACGCCTCATAGTGATTCCATAGAAGCAGATAGAAATGATTCTAAGGTGTTGCAGAAATGGAGCTGAGCGGGATCGAACCGCTGACCTCTTGAATGCCATTCAAGCGCTCTCC
>CAJXCW010000244.1 GCA_913051705.1 uncultured bacterium | reverse complement strand
TGTTTATCACCCACGACCTCGGGGTGATCGCCCGTATGGCCGATGTGGTGACGGTCATGTATCTCGGCCAGGTGGTGGAACAGGCGCCGGTTCGGGAGATTTTCAATCATCCTCTGCATCCCTATACGGTCGGGTTGATGCAGTCGGCACCCCGCCTGGGCCGGGGGCGTAAGCGTTTACAGGCTATTGAAGGCATGGTGCCGGCGCCGATCAATCTTCCTGATGTGTGCCGGTTCATGGATCGTTGCGGACAGGCGCAGGCCGGATTATGCGACCGCGAGGTCCCGCCATTGATCGAAATAAAAGAGGATCACTTCGTGCGTTGCGTCCTGTATGAAGAAGGCGGTGACGCATGAAGACCGTTTATGGGATTAAGCCGCTTCTGGAATTACAGGGCGTAAAGAAATATTTTCCTATTGAGCAGGGTTTTCTGAAGAAAACAGTCGGTTATGTTAAAGCCGTGGATGAGGTCAGCCTGACTCTGTATTCTGGCGAAACGCTGGCGCTGGTCGGTGAATCCGGGTGCGGCAAGACCACGTTGGGGCGTTGCATTTTACGCGTGCTGGAACCCACTTCAGGATCGATTCTGTTCCGTCCGGATGATGAAGACATCGACCTGTCCGGGATCAATAAGAAACGGCTTCGACCCCTTCGCCGACACATGCAGATGATCTTCCAGGACCCCTTCGCTTCCCTTGATCCACGCATGACGGTGCTCGATATCGTCGGTGAACCCCTCATAGAAAACGGGATCGCCCGGGGCAAGGCGCTGGCCGAACGAGTACGCCGATTGATGACGGCGGTCGGCCTGGACGTCAAGCACCTCAACCGTTTTCCGCACGCCTTCAGCGGCGGACAGCGGCAGCGCATCGGCATCGCCCGCGCCCTGGCGCCGGAGCCCCGACTGATCGTCTGCGATGAACCGGTTTCTGCGCTGGACGTGTCGGTGCAGGCGCAGATCCTTAACCTGCTGCTGGATCTACAGGCTGAATATCATCTGGCCTACCTGTTCATTTCCCACGACCTGGCCGTCGTGGAGCACATCGCCGACCGGGTGGCCGTGATGTATGTGGGGCGTATCGTGGAACTGGCCGCAGCTCCGTCCCTTTTCAAGACGCCCCGGCATCCGTATACTGAAGCGCTTCTGGATGCTGTGCCTCATCTTGATCCGGATTATAGGCCCACCGGCAAAGGGTTGACCGGCGAAATCGCCAATCCGGCCGAGCCGCCTTCAGGCTGCTATTTTCATCCCAGATGCCCCTATGCCGAAGCCATCTGCAAAACGGAGAAGCCCGACTGGGTCGAAGTGGACACCGGCCATTTCAGCGCCTGCCACTTCGCCCGTGATCTATCCCTGCGAGGTGTAGATTGAGATGCTGCTGATCTACTTTCTCCTGTTTATCATCCTCTTTACCCTGATGGTCAAAGGCGGCTCGGTCCTGATGGGCCGCATCGCCGGACGGCGCATCGCCGCTCGTCATCAGGAGGCGGAATATATCATCGAAACCGGCCGGATACCGGATCATTGGCCGGACACCGATGAAGCATTCACCCGTCTGGATGATCTGATCGATCACTTCCGAAATTCCAGGTTGGTCGCCGACGAGCCGACCCGTGAGATGCTTCTCAATGAGTTGGACCGGGTCCGCGGGCAGTGGGAGTTGGATCATTAGATGGCAAGGCAATATAAACATCATATCCCAACCTTTTAATGCCGATTGCGGTCCAACGAATATTAAATACTCTGAACGCTTTTCATAGGGTATTATATAATGTATTTTACCGCGTTTTGCGTTTTACGCAGGACGCCTAACGATTCTTCGGGAATATATACACGTCCTGGGACTGGGAGGGGATTGTGCCATATAATGGTGAAGGATGACTGGTACCCGTATGGGGTTATTCATACCTCAACGCATTTAGAACGGGTGCCCACAGAATCGAACTGGTGGCGCCTTCAAACGACATCCCCTGACTGAGACGTTCGCTTTCTACGGTAAGTCTGTAAAGACGGTCCCCGTTTTGATGGTATGTGTCATACCCTAGCTCGCTGTTTACATAAACAAGAATGATAAGACAGCACGCCATGCCGATAGCGAGGCCGGCAATATTGATGGCTGAAAAGCCCCTGTATTTGCGTAGATTTCTCCACGCAATCGTCAAGATACCCCCCTAGCAGCATCAGTCCCCAGCGGTCCTTTTCCCAGGGGGGCTGGCCGATTATATGCCGGGTATCTGTTTTGTAGTACTCTGTAGCGATAGTATCGATCGGTCCGATATTGCCGACCGCTTTATCAAACGCCTCCTCTTCGGCGTGTCCAAGACGGATGTATTGACTGATATCCTCTCGTAGATGGGATTCCAGTTCTGCGATATACCCGTCTTCCAACGCCGGGGTTTTTCGTATCTTCCTGTGCCATTGTCTGACTGCGGCTTCAAGATTGAACATGATTAGGCTCCATAGATAGGGTCAGGGATTGCCTCGCTATGCAGATGCAGGACACGGCAGGGATTCCCATAGCTTTGCTAGCACATCATTTACGCTCATCCACTGTTTTTGCTCTGCCGCCCACGCCTCTCTGCCCTTTTCTGTCAGCGTATAATATTTGCGTGGCCGTTTTCCATCGGATATTCTCCATTGCGACGTAATCAGACCGTCCCGTTCAAGTCGGTGAAGAACCGGGTAGAGCATACCGTCCGACCATTTAAACATGCCGCCGGACAGGCTTCTCACCCGCTGGATGATCTGATACCCATAACTTTCTCCATTGAGCAGGATCGTTAGCAGCATCGGCTTTGTTGAAGCGGCAATCAGAGATTTGGAAATCATACCAGTCCACCCCTTTTTTGTGATATACATAACAATACAGTGTATATGGATTATCCATATATAGTGTTCTGTGATACAAGTCAAGAGACGTATTATAATGGTTGGCGTTGATTTACCTGCCGTACATGAACTAATGGGTTCGGACCATCTTGGCACATGCCTTCTGAACAACCCTCATTTCGAAAACCTACTTGTATTCATTAAGGATTTTCCATATTATATGGTCTCAGTATCCCCCGATTCAGGTTACCGACAAAAGATGGCGCACGATAATACATCCACCCGGGTTATGGACCAGGGACAGCAGACAGGCCACTATACGATCCTCAAACCTCTCGGTAAAGATTGATAATGAAGACTAATGATGCGAGATCTCGACAGGGACCATACGAACGTCTTCTACTCCTGCTCCTCATCCTCACCGTCCGTTGCGCCGGCATGGACGGGGACACCGGGCCACGGCGGATCGTGTACTGGGAGAAATGGAACGGCTTCGAAGGCGAAGCCGCCGACCGGATGGTCGCGGCGTTCAACGAAAAGGAAAGGCATAAAGCCGAGATGACCTCCGGCTACAGGCCCATCGAGGTACAGAAAGTCTCCGTGGCACGTATTGAGCAGAAGCTGCTGGTGGCTATTGCGGGCGGCAATCCGCCGGATGTGGCCGGCGCCTACACCCGGATACTCTATCCCTACGTGGATAAGGGCGCGTTGATGGATCTGACGCCCATGCTAAAAGAGGCCGGCATCACCCGGGACCGGTATGTGCCGGTCTACTGGGACATCTGCGAATACCGCGGCAGGATGTGGGCGCTGCCCACGACACCGGCCACCACTGCTCTGCACTGGAACAAACGGCTCTTCAGTGAGGCGGGACTCGATCCGGAAACACCGCCTCGAACGATTGAGGAACTGAACGCGTTTTCCGAAAAACTGACAAAATGGGAAGTGACCCTGCCGAACGGACGGACCGAGATCCGAAACGGCTATCTTCCGGGGATTTCGGATGAAAATAAGCGGTTGATCCAGGTGGGTTTCCTGTCCTCCGAACCAGGATGGTGGTCGTATGGCTGGGGCTTTTACTTCGGAGGTACTCTGCTCGATGGGCAGGGCGATGTGACCGCCTTATCGCCGGAGAATATGAGGGCATACGACTGGATCGCGTCTTTTACGCGGAACATGGGCGTGCAGAACAGGCAGCGTTTTGTCTCCGGTTTCGGGAATTTCTCCAGCCCTCAAAACGCGTTCATGAGCGGAAAAGTGGCCATGGAGGTACAGGGCGTGTGGATGTACAACTTCATCGATAAATACGCGCCCGGTATGCAGTGGAGCGCGGCGCCGTTCCCCCACCCTGCATCATTGCCGGAGTTACAGCACGGCACCTTTGTGGATGCCGATGTAATCGTTATTCCGAAAGATTCTAAACATCCGGAAGAGGCCTTTGAATTCATCCGCTTCGTCAATTCACAGGAAGGGATGGAAATACTCTGCCTGGGACAAAAGAAATTTTCCCCCTTGATAGAAGTCTCCGAACATTTCCTGTCGGTGCATCCGCATCCATATATCGAGATCTTCCGGAAGCTGGCGTTCAGCCCGAATGGATTCACCACGCCCAAGACCGGCGTCTGGAACGAATATCTGCGTGAAATGAATAACTCGAACACCCGTATCCGGAACCTGAATGCAACCCCCGAAGAAGGCCTGCGGATCGTGCAGGAACGTATTTCCGGCGCGGTGGAACGGAACCGCCGTATGATCGCACGGAGGATATCACAGGAATGATCGCTCATCGACGGCTGACCGGCCTGTTGTTCTGCTTGCCCTGGTTTATCGGATTCGGTGTGTTCATGCTGTTCCCCATGCTCGCGGCGCTGTACTACTCCCTCAGCGATTATAGCGTTTTGCTGCCCCCGGTCTTCATCGGATTGGAAAACTACCGGGAACTGGCATCGGATGCCCTGTTCTGGAAGAGTCTATCAAACACTTTATATTACGCCATAGGCGCTGTGACACTCAGCTTGATGACGTCTCTGACGCTGGCGTTGCTGCTGAACAGCCGGGTCCGTGGCATGGCGTTTTACCGAACGGTTTTCTTTCTCCCTTCGCTGATGCCTGTGGTTGCTGGAAGTATTCTGTGGATGTGGATGTACACCGGAGACGGTGGTATCATCAACACCGCTCTGGCCTATGTAGGTATTGAGGGGCCGGCCTGGCTGGCCGATCCTGACTTCGCCAAATCGGCCCTGATCCTGATGGCGGTATGGGGCGCAGGACACGCCATGGTGATCCTACTGGCCGGCCTCCAGGATATCCCCGAGCATCTCTACGAAGCGGCTCTTCTCGACGGTGCCGGATGGTGGCATCGGATGGTGTACGTGACGCTGCCCATGATTACGCCGGTCGTCTATTTCAACCTGATTATCGGCATCATCGGCAGCCTCCAGGTGTTCACTCAGGCGTTCATCATGACCGGGTCCACCGGCGCGCCCGAGCGATCCACGCTGTTTTATGTCCTCCGCCTCTTCAACGTGGCGTTCGAAGATCTGCGCATGGGATACGCCTGTGCCATGGCCTGGATTCTATTTGTAATAATTCTGGGTCTGACGATAATTATGCATAAGTTCTCAGCCAGATGGGTACATTATGAACGCTCATAATCCGTTGAAACGGACCAGCCGCTGGGTACATATCCCCCTGGTGCTTTTAGGCATGGTGTTCCTGTTCCCATTGGTCTGGCTGACGGCCAGTTCGCTACAGTCCAGAGAGCAGGTGGGACGGATACCGCCGCAGTGGTTGCCGCGCATGTACTACGTATCCATCGAGGGTGAAAAGATCCCGGTGACGCCGCCGGAAATGTTTGCGGAAGAACAGCTTCTCGTGACGCCGTTGGAGGGCCCTGACCAGGGCCGTCGAATGCTGGTCCCACCGTCGGCCTACCAGGACGGTATGCTGGCGCAGCGGATACAGGTCGCGGACCAGTTCGAGGACCGTCTGTTTCCTGCGGAACTCGTCCAGCGTGTGCCTGCAGGCTACGTGTATGTAAGGGAGTGGCTGCTGTCCAAATACGGGACGGCGACGCCCCGGCAATTCTATGTGCCGGAAGATCGTATATCGGTAGAAATACAGCCCATATGGGGCAATTTTCCGGAAGCGATCCGGGCATTGACGGCCGGTGAAGAAGCCAAGAAACAACCGCTGGGACAACTGCTCGGAAAAACCCGTTGGCCATGGACACCGTCTGACAACGTGGAAACTCAGATCACTTTTCTGACCTACCTGGCCAATTCCCTGGTGGTGGCGGTGCTGAGTGTCATCGGCACCCTGCTGTCCAGTTCACTCGTAGCCTATGGGCTGACGCGTATCCACTGGAAAGGCCGTGAAACGCTGTTTACGGTCATTCTGGCTACCATGATGATCCCATTTCCAGTGCTCATGGTCCCGCTGTACAGCGTCTTCCGGACACTCGGATGGCTTGGCACGCTTATGCCGTTGTGGGTGCCGGCCTGGTTTGCCGGGGCGTTCAACATCTTTCTACTGCGTCAGTTCTTCCTGACCATCCCGGAGAATCTGACCGATGCCGCACGCATTGATGGATGTTCTGAATTCGCTATCTATCTACGTATTATGCTACCCCTTGCAAAACCGGCACTCGCAGTGGTGGCGCTCTTTCAATTTCTCTTCGCCTGGAACGATTTCCTGGCGCCGATGATCTTCCTCACGGAACCCGATACGTTCACCATGGCCCTTGGCCTCCAGCAGTATCAATCCCAGCACGGCGGCAGCGAATGGCACCTGCTCATGGCCGCCGCCCTGCTGCTTGTCCTGCCGATCGTTATCCTGTTCTTCTTCACGCAGAAGACCTTTATTCAAGGTATCTCTACCACGGGCATGAAGGGGTGAGTTACAGAACCCACTCATCCTCCCGTGACCACGGGTGATTCCGTTGCTTGGAGATACAGGTCGTTGAAATCGGTAGAGCCGTCATCGTCGAGTAATTCTGTATGGCAGCCCCACTCGTCAACGGGATGATTGCCACCCTGGTAGAACGTCCACATCTGACCGGAATTGGTGAAATAGAGATTAACGCCGCCCGGGCGGGTTGTTTGTATGAGCCGTCTCGGCAGGGTGTGGTCGGCTTTGTCTACCCGGTATTTTTCCAGGATATTTTCGTCCATTTCAACGCCCAGTCCCGGAGATTCGGGCACGCGGGCGTGACCGCCGATGACGGGTATACGTTCGGTCAACAGGTGGTGCTCGTACAGTTCGTGACAGGTGATGGTGGGCCACTGGGCCTGCGTGAGTACGGCGCTCAAATGGAGCGAAAGGGCTGTGGTGGGTCCGGCGCCGACCATCTGCAGAAAAAACGGCATATTGACTTCTGCGGCTGTAGAAGCCTGGCTGGTGATGCGGGAGACACCGCCCCCCAGCACCCATCCATCACATACGCCTCCCATCTCGAACCCTTCCCTGACACCGATGGTTCCGTAGTGGTGGGCAATGGCGGTTTGAATCTGTGTACGCAGGAATCGATTCCCCGAAGCATCATGGCGTGGAATGGGGTCTTCAAAAATCTTGATCTTAGGAAAGGTCTCTTCCAGTTCCTTAAGGACAGGTACAGCATTGGAGGCGTTATTCAGGAAGGCGTTCCAGTCTGCGTCGATGCGGAAGTAATCGGGGGTGGCCTCACTGATACGCCGGATGGTCTCGCGCACATCGAACCAGGGCCGGGTTTTGATCTTGATACAGTTGTAACCCAGATCCGCCGCCGTTCTTGCCTCGATCTCATATTTCGCCGGTGACATGTCATGATCCCAGAAAGAGATGGGGCACCAGTCTCGCACCTTCGTGCCCAGCAAGCGGTAGACGGGCACGCCTGCCAGCTTGCCGGCCACATCGAGCAGAGCCATCTGGAGACCGGCGCCCAGGCTGTCATCCCACATGGTTTCGAATGGCGGTTTACCGATAACACGTTCCTGTGCCTGTACGCGTCCCCATGTGTAATTCTGAATGGTCTCTCCCCACCCGACCACACCGGCATCGGTCTCCACACGGGTGATTTCCAACTCGGACCAGGTGTGTATACCGGCCCGCTCCATCTCGCGGCGGACCCGTTCAACAAAGGGAACAACAAGGGTAAATCGTTCGATATTGGTGACTCTACCAGGCATGAGAATCCTTTCTCAATACAATGTTAAGGGACGGTGAGTAAACGCGACTACATGAATCAATATGCTTCTGAAGAGAGGGTAAGCGCAAGCAGGCTTTACCATACCTGGGGAGACATGGGCGAATTGTAAAGCCTGAAATATGGTCAGCGGTTCGTGGTGGTGCGGTCGGTTAGGAAGAAGAGGCGATGTCTACCATCACGGTGGTAGAAAACTGGATCAAGGAATTCAATGGCCAGAAGTGACTGCCGTGAAGGACCACCTGCTCACCCGCCCACCTGCCCACTGTTTTTCATCATAATTTATTATTGAGCCTCAACAAAAAACTTGACACA
>CAJXCW010000243.1 GCA_913051705.1 uncultured bacterium | reverse complement strand
AGCAACGCTTTGAAGGAGATTTTATGAGTTCCGTCTCTGTGACGATCCCCATCGCCTGTTGGCGAGATAATACGACACTGGATCTGGATATGCCGGATGAATGGCAGGTCACAGAATGTATCATGACGGGACATGATGCACCCGAGATGACTGATAATAAAATCAAAGAGGCTTTTGCCCATCCTCTGGGAACACCAACTTTGAGGGAGATGGCCGGCGGCAAACAGCAGGTGGTGATCCTTTTCGATGACTTGATACGTCCTACGCCAGCATATCGTGTGGTTCCGTTTGTTATTGATGAATTACATCAAGCCGGTATTACAGATGATCAAATCCGATTTATTGCTGCGATTGGAACACATGCGCCTATGACCCGTGCAGAAATGGTTAAGAAATTAGGTGCGGAGATCGTAGAGAAATATCCGGTCTACAATCATAATATCTATGATAATGTGGTTGAGGTGGGCAGAACAAGTTTCGATACGCCGGTTTTCATCAATCGAGAGGTGGCGTCCTGTGATTTAAAGATAGGCATCGGCGGGGTCATTCCCTACTACGCTCAGCATGTGTATAACGGCGGCGGAAAAATCATTCTCCCAGGCGTCTCCGGTATGGAGACGATTTATGATTATCATGTTCCGTTTTATGATCGAATAAAAGACAAGCCAATAGATCCCAATGCCCAACCGGGTATCCCGGCCTATCGTCTTAATCTTGAAGAAGCTGCCCGTCTGGCGGGACTGGATATGAAAGTGGATCTGGTCCAGAACAACAGGAAGGAAGTCGTCGCCATGTTCACGGGGGATTTCGTGCACACTCATCGGTGCGCTTCCGAAGTGGCCCGGCGCCATTATACGACGGAGATCGCCCCACCGGCGGATGTGGTGATTCTCAATACCTATCCAAAGGAAGACCAACCGATGAAGGGCCTCTGGTTTGCCGTCCGATCGGTAAAAGCCGGTGGAGATATCGTGATTATATCCCATAGCGAAAATGGATTGTCCCATAATCATTACCTCTTCGGGCGGTTCGGCGCCGAGTATGGCGGTCCGGGATGGAAACCGCGTCGACATTTTCAAATGGGTGATGCCGGGCGGATCATCTTTTTTACGCCGTATCTATCAAAATATGATATGAATAATTATACAGGCGATCATATTCTATTTGTTAAAAGTTGGGAACAGGTGCGGAAGATCCTGGAAGATGTAAGATCAGGTCCGGCATCGGTGGCCGTATATCCATATGGCGGTATTCAAATGCCCATGGAGTAACGTCAAAATAGGAAATGATTATGGCTCAAGAGAATCAAATGATCACAAACGGTATCCCGGGACGGATCGACCATAGGGATTGGACGGCCCTGTCCAGGGGGGAACAAATCCGCATGATTGAGGAGCTGGGGTATTTGATTGTGCCTGATATGTTATCACCCGATTACCTGTCAGCGCTTAAATTGGAAACGGAAAAATTGGAAACAGTCGGACGCGATTATAGCGAACGTCAGCGAAGTTGCCGCGATGCGCATCTGACCAATCAAAAACTGGCAGGACTAATCGCGTATAAACCTACGGTTGATTTTTTACAGGAGATCCTGGGCGACCGGCTGATTTTTATAAGCTATGGATATGATCGATCCGAACCAGGATCTCCGGGTATCAGTCTGCATACAGATGGGCAGCCCTATGGATCAAAAATTTTCGGATATGAAGGTAGCGCACCGGTTACCATCCGTGTTCTATATTATCTCGACGATTTAACGCTTGACGTATCCCCCTTTCGCGTCATTCCCCGTTCTCATCTATGTATTCATGCAGATGCCAATCCCTACAAGAGATATGAAAGCCATCCGGAACAAGTAATCGTACCGTGTGCCGCAGGTTCTGCGCTTTTCTTAAACCATAAAGT
The DNA here is from genome assembly GCA_913051705.1 of uncultured bacterium. Lineage (GTDB taxonomy): Bacteria > JAAXHH01 > JAAXHH01 > JAAXHH01 > JAAXHH01 > CAJXCW01. Next base: position 6,464 of record CAJXCW010000243.1, on the reverse strand, counting down.
ATTTCATGGCACCTTACCGAATACAGGCAACAGGTCTCGATCCGTGCTGGCCGTCGCCTATCGTCCTGCATGGGCAGGACCTATTCAGGATGTACCACAGAGAAATCAGGAAGAATTATCTGCGTTGCCTTCATCTGTGCATCCCTTCTTGGGTGATCCAAATACAAAGGAGTATGAATTTTCAGTCGGGAACAAACCGGATAACATGGATTTCGACGCCCCCGGTATGAATCCCAGTCGGTGGGACCTGTAATGTGTAAATTGGATTTTGCAAATCGACCAATCATTTGTATATTTGCACCATCGCTCATGATATCAACTTAAAGGAGCCTTACATGCCGAAAGCATTATTCGTCTGGGGTGGTTGGGAGGGACATGAACCCAAACAGACCCAGGATATTTTTATGCCGCTGATTGAAGCGGAGGGATATGACATTACACAAAGCAACACCCTGGATGCCTATCTTGATGCTGATGAGATGTCCACCTACGATTTAATCGTCCAGACGATCACCATGAGTACCATCACCGGGGAGCAGGGGAAAGCCCTTCTTGATACGATCGCGGCTGGTACGGGCTTCGGCGGTTGGCATGGCGGTCAGACGGATGCCTTCAGGAACAATACGGGTTATCAATATATGGTGGGCGGCCAATTTGTTGGTCACCCCGGCGGCATTATTGATTACGAGGTGAATATTACCGATCATAATGACCCGATTACAGCCGGACTGGATGACTTCTCCATGCATTCCGAACAATACTATATGCACATGGATCCGTCCAATGAAGTGCTGGCTACGACGACCTGCAGCGGGGATCATGACGCCTGGATTGAGGGGTGTGTTATGCCGGTTGTCTGGAAAAGAAAATGGGGAAGCGGGAAAATATTCCATTGTACACTGGGACATGTGGCAGGTGATTTTGATGTGCCGGAAGCAAGGGAGATTGTCAGACGGGGATTAATCTGGTGTACACGATAACATAAAAAATTGCTTTTATGTTGTTGGAGGAACTTATTTTAATTTCCTTTTGTTAATGGGAGTATATATTAAACCTTACTGGATTACCCAAACTAATTAATATCTTATACAATTGTTTAATTGAATCATTCCTTTTCAATTGGAGGCATATAATGGGATTGCGTCTCATGGACGAAGCGCCTGATTTCACCGCAGAAACGACGGCCGGTACGATCAATTTCCACGAATGGCTCGGCGACGGTTGGGGGATCCTTTTCTCCCATCCTGCAGATTACACGCCGGTCTGTACCACCGAACTCGGATATATGTCCAAAATAACGGGTGAGTTCGAAAAGCGAAACGTCAAGGTGTTGGCCGTTAGCGTGGATCCGATGGAATCCCATCATGGCTGGATCAACGATATCAACGAAACACAAAACACCACGGTTACCTTCCCGCTCATTGCAGATGCCGACCAGCAGGTGGCGGAACTTTATGATATGATCCATCCCAACGCCAACGATAAAATGACTGTCCGGTCCGTATTCGTTATCGGTCCGGATAAGAAGATCAAAATGATGCTGACCTATCCGGCTTCAACGGGTCGTAATTTTGATGAAATTTTACGAGTGGTGGATTCCCTGCAATTGACGGCGAAACACAAATTGGCCACACCGGTAAACTGGCAGAATGGGGAAGATGTCATCATCATTCCTGCGGTATCTGATGAAGATGCGAATAAGATATATTCGAATATCCGGCGGGTAAAACCGTATCTCCGATATGTTTCGCAACCAGATAGCCAGTGATCATATCTGTTATAGTGAAATAAATAGAGGCGTCACCATCTGTTGACGCCTCTATTTATTTGGGAATATATGGAGAACCCTTCCTTTCACTCTGCCTCTGGGGGCGGTTCATCCGCCCAATGACCTTCCGGGTCGATACCGCGACAGACTATGCCCTTCTCATGCCAGCCCATATAAGCCCTTACATCGACCGCCGCATAGCGCATGGTTAAACCACATCGCCGTCGATTCGACCGGTTGGGTTCTGAACCGTGAAGAATGAGATCGCTATGCAGTGATACCTCTCCGGCTTTTAAAATGAGATCAACAGGCCGATCACCGTACGACTCAGCATTTTCAACCGTCTGATCCAACACATTGTTTTCCATATCCTTGCTTTTGTGCCAGGTCAGATGGCCACACAAATGAGAAGCGGGAATAACACGCATACAGGCATTGTCGCAATCGGAATCATCAATGGCCAGCCAGACCGTCACAGTTTTAGATGGGGTCATCGGCCAGTAAGACGCATCCTGATGCCAGGAGACCGATTTCCCGTCCAGCGGCATTTTACAGAAAAAGTGGCACCCCCATAAGACAAAATGCTCGCCGAGAATATCAGATACATAGTCAATAATCAGCGGATCGGTTGCTATATCGAAGACCTTCCGATATTTCCGATGCGCCGTAGATATGGAGTAGCTGTCCTTACCCTCTGACAATATACGTGTGAGCAGCGAATCGAAATACTGCCTGTTTGCCCGCGCTTTTTCATCTGGAAAAATGCGAATACCGGTGATATATCCTTTGGTATTGTACTGGGATACCTGATCCAACGTAAGTTGCTCAGGCTCTTTCACCTGACTCGGATGAAAATGTAAATCTCGATCGATTTCATCAAAAGAAGCATAATTCATCTCTTTCCAATGCATCACTCGATTTTGTTCCGATTCAGAATTTATCCTGCTCATTTTACGGTCTCCTTCATTTTTTATCCGTGCATCCTGCCCCGCCTTCAATATACCATCCGTGCCAGAAATTGATCATAAAGGTTTTGGACGCATTCATGTTGAATCCTTGATCGTTATATACGATTTTCAGGGTTATTTTTTTATCGAAATCATTCACAATGTGTATGATCCCATTTCCTTGAGTCAACATAATTAGTGGATAGGCTTATTAGGATTAACGGACTTATAATCTATTGCAGTATATCTTGTTGTCTGTATCTTATTGCTATAGATAACTAAGGTTCCATCAGGACGAAAATAGAACGCACTGGAAGATTCATGGGACGATTGTTGGCAGCCGTGATAGGTCAGCTGGACAAGATTACAAAGTCGTAAAGGAGTCTTTTATGTCGAGGCCGAATATTCTGTTCTTATTGAGCGATGAGCATAGTTACCGGTTTATGGGGCATGTTCCGGAAGAAAGAGGAGGAGAACCGGTCGATACACCGGCCTTTGATCGGTTGGCATCCCACAGTACCGTGTTTACGGATGCCTACTGTCAGATGCCCTTATGTACACCGTCCCGGCTCTGTCTTTTAACGGGTCGGGAAGTGAGGCGCGCCGGGGCGTGGAATAATGCCAGCGTTCTCCGACCGGAACTGCCTACCCTGCCCGGCACCCTGCGGGATGCGGGGTATGAAACCTGTCTGGTAGGTAAAATGCACCTGGGAGGGACCCAACAGTTTGTAGGATTTAATCATCGACCCTATGGCGACTTGACAGGTAAGGCCGGTCATCAAGCTGAATTGTTTCCGCAACCCAATGGACATGATCCTATCCAGAGTCGGACTAAAGTCGTTGGGCAGACCACGATACCGGAATCCCTCCTTCAGGATCAGGTCGTCTCCCTCGAAACCCTGGCATATTTACGCGAACACCATGCCTCTCAACCAGATAAACCCTGGTTTTTATGTGCGTCCTTCAGTCGGCCCCATTTCCCTATAACTGCGCCGGCCAGATATGTCGATCGGTATTGGCCGGATGGCGTAACGAGACCGCGTGTTCCTGCCTCCGGAAATGCCTATGATCATCCGATGAGCCTGGGCATGCGTACCGGATTTCACGTCGACGAAATCAGCGATGAAGAGATGATGCGGGCCCGGGCGTCCTATTTTGCATGTGTGTCTTATCTCGATGAGGTGATCAGCGATTTGTTTCTTCGCCTTGAGGGAAGTGGTTTGCTTGAGAATACCATTATCGTCTATACCAGCGACCATGGTGAAATGGCCGGTGAACATGGGGTCTGGTGGAAGAATGGTTGGTATGAGGCCTGTACCAGGGTGCCTTTGATGATCTCTCTACCCGAACACAGAGTGGGTGGCCTACACGCCTACCAATGTCATACGCCTGTTGGATTGATTGACCTGTTTCCAACGCTTTGTTCTTTATCTGAAACGCCCATCCCTGAGGGTTTAGATGGGGTGGATCTGTCCGAAAGCATCGTCCATCATAATCCGATACCGGATCGGCCTATCTATTCGGACAACTTGATGCCGAGGTGGGGAGAGGGAACGGAGTTTCGATCCATTCGATGGAAACATTTTAAATATGTCCGTTTTCGTAACGCCCCGCCGTTATTTTTCAATTTACAGGATGACCCCGGTGAGCAGAAAAATTTGACCGATAAAACTAAAACGTCCGATGAGCAGGAAGCGCTTCAATATCTTTCCACGCATGCAGAAGAATCGATTGACTTTGATCAGGCTGAAAAAGATCGGTTGGTGCGTGATGGCCATTTGAGAGAGGAATATGCCCATCATGCCCCTGATAGTACCGGTAATCTCTACCATATGCCATCGGGTAAGATAATTAACGCAGAAGATACATTATATCATCCTACGGTCATTGCAGATGACGGGCGGGATATTTTCGGCCCGGACTGGGAGGCGCAGAATAAGTCGTGACTCCTATCACACTTACCACACACGGTCATCGAATCGATACCGACCCTGATAAATTCGGCTTTCTACGACAGTCGAATGATCTTCTAAAAGATACTGGGTTCCTTAAAAATCGTATCGAAGAAGATGGGTATCTATTCTTCCGCGATATACTGGATCATGCAGAATCACCCCTTGCTCTATCGGCAACGTACAGGCGAGTTGATCCGTCTGAATACCACGTCATATCCGATCGGCGTATTACCGGATATAGAACACAACGTGTTTGAAGAAAGCTTGGAACCGGGGGATTGGCTCTTAATGTACTCAGATGGTATCGTGGAAGCTGAGAACGAACATAGAGATCAATTCGGTGATGACCGGCTGAAATCATGCCTTATGGCCCATATCAACCATTCCCCTGTAGAAGTAAAGAAGGCTATTTTCAATGAAGTAACCGAGCTCATGGGGGAAGGACCCCAGAAGGATGATATGACCGTAGTAGTTATTAAGCTGTAAGCAGGATACCCCGATCCCTTTTTTATCCCCCAATATAAGTTTCCATCAGAAAAAAGTCGGTTTCGCCTGAAGACCTGGACCGATGCCCATGAAATCGCTCATGCCATGATCCAGAGACGGCAGGCGGAAGCCATCACCGCCGCACGTCAGAAAATTGTGGATGGCACTATAAGCATGGTAGAAATGGCGTTTACTAAATTGAAGGAACATGATATCATTGATCTGGATGAAGAACGAAAGTCTGCGATGGTGCGTAACCTGCTGGTTGTCTTTTGCAGCAATAGTTCTACACAACCTATCGTCAATGCAGGGTCATCGTATTAGACGCGAAGGGATCAATAGATCAATGAAGCTACGAATCAAGAAAGTCGTTGCATTTCGTGGTTTCATAGTTTCAAATAGGTCAAGCATGATGCCACCGAAAAAAGAAATCCATCCTGCTCCGCATTAATACTCAGTTATGGAATGACCTGAATCAATGGTCTGAGGATGAATTACGGAGTGTAAACGCTCAGATTGAATATGTTTTGAGAGAAGAAGTACGACAGCGGAAAAAACGTAAACAATCTGATTAGCGTCTTGCTATCGAAATGTCGTCAATGCTAATCTATTTGTAAAATATACTTGACAATATGTAAATATTACATATCTTTGTGTGTAAATCAACCTTTACACAATGACAAGGAGATTAGACTTATGAAAGAAGAAACGACCGAAACGGGTTTCGATACCCGGTATCTAAAAAACAATATTCGGCTACTTTGCTGGATATTCGCATGGGTTGGGACGATGATATTGGTTGACAAAGCCGTGTTATACGAATGGTATTCATCTGATCTTATATCGATGGTTGGCATTGTGATTAACGCGGGCATCGGTCTTGGCATGATTGTGACGTTTATGCGATACCTGAGGGAGGTCGATGAACTGCAGCGAAAAATCCAACTTGATGCCCTGGCCTTATCAATGGGTGTTGGCTGGGTCGGTGGCTTCACCTATTCACTATTGGTCACTGCACAATTCGTAACTGACAATGAAGTCTCAGACATCATTATGCTTATGACTTTTACCTACATGGTAGGAATTATCGTTGGGCAGGTGAGATACCGATGAAAAATCGATTAAAGGTACTTCGGGCAGAACGAGATTGGACCCAGGCTGACCTGGCCAACGCACTTGCGGTTTCACGGCAGACGATTAATGCCATTGAAAAGGGGAAATTTGATCCCAGTCTGCCTCTTGCGTTTAAAGCGGCCCGGTTATTTGAATTGTCGATTGAAGATATTTTTCATGATGAAGTAGCATCTT
>CAJXCW010000242.1 GCA_913051705.1 uncultured bacterium | reverse complement strand
CCGCCGCCGTTCGCCATATTTATGAAGCCCAATGGCCACAGTGGCCTGAAGCACGACAACGTTTATGGGGCCTGATTGATTAACCATCATACGATGTCTCCTTCATTTTTCCTTTTGACGCCGTCACGAAAATCGACTATAATTTAGGTGCATACGAATGCCACATTCTCGCATGGCATCTGTCCTGATTGTTATGAGACTCAGGTCAAACCCGAAATGGAACAGTTGCTCAGTAATAAAGCCGATTAACAGATGGGATAAACAACATCCGTAAACCAGCCATAATAGGCCATCGAGGTGCAGGACATCTCGCCCCCGAAAATACCATGGCTGCGATTAACATGGCGGTTGAGTCGAACCTCGATGCTGTCGAGTTGGATATTCAGGCCAGTGCAGATCATGCGCTGGTCATTTTTCATGATGAAAGACTCGATAGGACCACAGATGGGACCGGGATACTCAATGAGTGGTCATTAGAAGCATTAAGAAGACTCGATGCGGGCGCCTGGTTTGACGCCCGCTATCAGAAAGAACCCATACCGATCCTGGCTGAAGTCCTGCCTTGTTTCCCAGATGGGCTGATGGCCTTTTTAGAGTTGAAAAATCAGGAAAATGTCGAGCCTCTCGGCACATTGATCAGTCATCATCATGCTGAAGAGTGGTGCGTAGTCCTCTCATTTTCCGACCAAATTTTACAGCATGTATCCGATTTATTTCCTACTATTAAGCGGGCGTATATTCATCATCCGCAGGCCGATGTATCCGATTTGTTAAACCGCATCACTTCTTTACCGGCCGATTTCATCGGTCTTTTCCCTCCGCACATGGTCCCCGAAAATGTCGAACCATGCCGCCAGGCCGGCCTACAGATCCTCACCGGCCCTGTCAATGATATGGATACCCTGCACAAGATGCTTTTCCTGTCACCGGATTATATCCTTTCAGATCGCCCTGATCTTATCCAAAATGCGCTGTATCCCACCCCATAGCATAAACCCCTCGCAATCGGTCTCCCCCTTGTTTATTTATCTGGCGCTGTCTTGAGCATGTCCTTATAAATCTCCGCGTACATCTTATCCCGCGGAACGCATCCGGAGGCAAATTGGCCTAACTCATTGTGTTTTCCCCGCATCAGCGCGACACAATAGCTGACGGTTATACAGACTTTTTTACGAATCATCTCACCCGTATCATTAACATCTTTTACAAAGTCAGGATACGCGAGCGCCCCACGGCCGGAGCCGACGATCGTAACACGGCCATCTCGGATATTTGCGGCGCCGGCGTTAATGAGATATTGTTGCAACCAGCTGTAACCGGTGCCCACGATATTTAAATCCGGATACGCCTGTTGAATGGCCGCGGTACATCGAAAATGGCGGGCAACGCCATATAAGGGATGCTCGGGCGTTTCATAGGCATCGATAGGCGCTTTTTCCGCCGGACGCCCTACATGGGGATTATAATACGGACTGCCCATGGTCACATTAATCATTTGAAGACCGGCCTCCCTCAACAGGCCTATGACGGCGAGCGGTTCTGTCAGATCTTCCTTTAAAGGGGACTGCTCATCGACACCGAAGCCGGAGCGATAAGGGATAGGATATGGCTCGCGTGGTATCCCCTCATTAGTATCCGGATCGGTCTTATAGGGGATGCCGTCGTAGACATTCATACGCGATGCCAGAAGAAGCTGGTCATCTGTGGCCTCCCGTATACGCCCGATCACATTACGGACAAGGCGGGTCCGATTTTCCAGGCTGCCGCCATATTCGCCTTCACGCATCTTGGCGCCAAGCAATTCCGATAAGAGATACCGATGACACTGTTTTAGGTCAACAAAATCAAAGCCTGCTTTCCAGGCCAGAACCGCAGCGTGAACCAAAGCATCTTCAACGCGTTTCAGGTCGCCATCCGAGAGGATGGGATAATCAGGGGGAACAGGAATCTTCCGTTTTTTGTCGATCAGGGTAGCCGGATCAACCGCTGGATCATGATAGGCGATCAGCGGCTTTCGATAACTATAGCGGCCCGAATGCGTTAGCTGTAAACCGACAATCAGGTCATCGTCTCTACCGATACTTTTTTTATGCGCAATTCGGGTGCGCAGGACCAGGTTTTCAAAGTCAGATACATTGTCATCATGAATCCAGAGTTGACGCGTATTGGCTCTTGCGTCCTCCTGAACGGCTGTGGCCTCTCCCCAGATTAATTTAGCCCCCCCCGCGCCAAAGCGCTCCCAACGACGATAAACCAGCTCGTCGGGAGATCCATCCAGATGACCGTCGCATCCTTCCATAGGATGAATAGCCAGGGAATTGCCGATGGTCCGATTTCCAAACGAGACAGGATTCCATAGCGGACTCAAATCTTCAGATATCCTGATTTCATCCTGTAAGCCAAGTCGGGTAATGTCCTCCTGTAAATCCTCCAACGAACGGTAACGAAAATGTTTGGGCATGCCTTATTCCATAGTTAAGATTAGTGACGGTGAAGAATTATGAAATGACGAATTAATTCTTCAGTCAGTCGTATGATTTAACTTTTACTTGATTCGCAGATTCATCGTTTCGTAGCTTCATTAACCTCAATCTTCCTCTTTCCAGACAATTTCAATTTCACCGGATTTTACACGATCCAGAATACGAGAGGCGATGGCTTCCACCTCTTCCAACGGCTCGGGCGCCTCTTCATAGTACACCACCGGGGGCTTTGCAAAAGGTTCTGCCCAAACATCCATCTCTGAGCCGCCTTCATCAATGGTCAGTATTTCTCCCCGTTTCAACAACTCAGCGATAGCCTCCCTCGTCATCGTCTCTTTGAGCTGCTCGATCTCCTCATCGCCGGAGTCATCCCTGGTGCCATCTACCGCACTCTGGAACGTGCCATCCATGACCATCGACTGAATGTCTTCAAACCCTCCATAACATTTGGCCCCGATAAACACTTTGGGCACGCTGTCATCACCGGTTGTTCTCTGCAACCAACCCTTTGTACTCATATCATCATCCACGCGTACATCTCGAAACGGATAGTTATTCCGTTCCAATAGGTCACGCACGCTGGCACATCGCGTCGCATCGCTGGAACTATACACCACAATATCCATATCATCAGATTGCCCAGTGTTCACCTCGGATGCTGTTTGTCCCGGAGGCTCTGATCCTTCTTCCGGCCCTTCCTTTTTACCAAACCCCAACCAGCGTAATAATCCCATAGATCACTCCAGAAATAAAATTGGTGATTTGGTGATTAAAAAGACTAAAATAACCCAACTCCGGAGGGCTCGTAACGTGCCCATAGGACACATGCAATCACCAAATCACTCAATCACCAAATCACTCAATCTTTTTATACGTGTACCATTTCCTCAAGATCTCCGCCCCCTGTTTATTCTGTGGGCTGAAGGTGATACGGGAAAGCCGATTCGAATTGGGATACCAATCCCAGATGAAAACACCTCTAAACCAGGATAACACACCCACAGATCGAAATAACGCCTCGTAGGCATTGGCCTGTTCGGATTCATCCAGGACGGCATTTTCCATACGACGCGGCCACTCCCATGGCTTGACCGTGGTCCTCCGTGTGTTCTTATACCCGATTTCGGTAAACAGGACCGGCTTTCCATACGATGCTGCTAATTGACCAATTCGATTCAGATGGGGTTGCCAGCCGGCCACAATTTCCTCAACGCTTGGATTCGCAGTTTCTGTTAATGGAAAATAGGCGTTGACACCGATATAATCCATTTCCGACCAGATATCGGTTAAGTCATAATCCCGATACCAGTTTGCTGCATACGTCAACTCCCCTGAATAGACGGACCGGATTTCGTGTGTGAGAGCTTTCCAGAACGCAGGCCGTTCAAGGACAGCTTTCGTCAATTCGGTTGCCATGCAGAGAATTTCAATATTTTCTTCTTGTGCCAGACGCGCATAATGCAGAATAAATAGACGATAATCGGATTCCCACGTTTGCCAATCTTCCTCCGTTGAAAATCCTATTTCTCCTCGCCACCCATTGTCTATTGGGCGCGATATCCATATATGGGGTTTGAGCATGATTTTAAGCCCATGCGCATGGGCTTTACGTGTGGTCACCTGTAATCCGACATCTGCTTCACCCCACAGAGACGCTCTTCGGTTAACTCGAATACGTGTAGAAAACTGATTTTCCATCCACCCGAAAGGGGTCAGGGCGATCCACTGGACGCCATGGTCTTTTGCATTCGGCAGGGCATCATCCGGAATCGCCCGCCGCCCACCGACCCAGGAAATCCCCTTGATAAAATTCTTCAGCACAAACGGAGGCGGATCGAGGGCAGGTGGTGGTGACGATGCAGGCAAATCATACGACGCCCCACCGGCCAGAAGAATAGCCAGGGATCCCATGATACCGAACCCTAATAAAAGAGACCATATCCTACGCATGAACACCCCTCATTATTGCCTCGTTACTGACCGGCAGGATCAACCGGGATGCGTGTGGACCGCCGTGGCAAACGCGTTGATGTGCAACGACCATTTCGGTATCCACTAAATCGTTCTTTCCCGTATTATGGTTTCTATCATGATTGGGAAAGTCACTGCTTGTTATTTCAAGACGAATGCGGTGTCCTTTGAGGAACCTGCATGCGGTGGCGCCGAGCGTGATATGAAAGGTCGTGATTTCACCCGGTATCAAGAAATCTTCTTTGTCCAGACGGTCTCGGTGTCTTGCCCGCACCATGCCATAGCAGATATCCATAGCGGCGCCGTCGGGATATTCATCAATCAGTCTCGCAAAAAAATCCGTATCCGGCGCGGACGAGGCGGCATACAGGATCATTTGAGGAAAACCTGCGATCTCGAGGTCTTCTTCCAACGGTGGCGTCCGATAAGTTAAGATATCCTCACGATGCTCTAATTGACGGCGATCTGATACCGTGGTGAACAAATCGGACGTCCACAGGGTAGATACCGGGTTCTTGGGATCGTATTCATAGAGGTCTTCAGCTTCTTCTGGATTTGGATCAGAGCACAGATGTCTTTCGTCCAGATTACGGACATCCCCTGAATGGGATAGAAAAAAAGGTCGGGCTTTCGTACCGGTTGGGGGCCAGGTGTCTGTTGACCGCCATTGGTTCATACCCATCACAAAATACTGAACAGTAGGATCAAGATCCACCTGATTGTCCAGACCCTTAAGCCAGTAATCGAACCATCGGATATAAATATCAGTCAAATCCACTTCGGCCTGTGGTCCGAAATCAATCGTCCCATTGGTACGCCGACCCGCATTGATATGACTCCATGGCCCTATGATTAATTTTGTTTGGATCCGTGCTGATTCCGATCCGCCTTGTTGTTGCATGCCGGACAAATGCTTTATGGTCGCGTTACAATGATCATACCAACCGCTCACATCGAGATTAGGTATGGTGATATCGGCATAGTAATCCTTAAAACGCCAGGGGGTTCGATGGGGCTCACGTAACCAGCTTTCCGCATATTCGGCCAGGCCGGGCGGCAGATATTTAATAATATCCATCCACGGTTGTAAATCCAGCCAGCGGCCCTGTTCGACTTCAGTCCAAATCCGGTTGGCCTCTTCTTTGGAGTGCGGTGGGGAGAGGCCATGGCGCCGCCGCAGGTCCGGCGCTATCGTTGTCAGCCACCAGCGCACCCGTCGGGCAGGCCGAAATGCGCCCCACCAATCCACTTCGGTCAGTTCTGTTGGAATGCTCCTGGCGCACATGGCGACCAGATGAGGTGGGCGAAGACGAGCGAGCATCCATTGCATCCAGGCGTCGTAGGAGGCGCCGATCGTACCGATCTTCCCGTTGCAATAAGGCTGATTTGCAAGCCACTCTACACTGTCATACCCATCTTCACCATCACCGGTGTGTGGTTCGGTAAAAGGAATATAATCCCCATCGGATGAATATCGGCCGCGGGCATCCTGAGAAACCACGACATAACCGGCCCGGACATACCGATCATATCCGCTCGTATGTTTTCCATAGGGAGTGCGGTGTAAAAGAGCCGGGTATTGGCCCGGATGATCCGGACGAAATATATGCGCGCGCAAAATCACGCCATCGCGCATGGGCGCCTCGACATCGAGCTCTGTAATAATACCCAGTGTGCCCTCATTCGGTTTCATAGACACTCCGATAGATCATATTCGAGAACCTCAAGCAAATAATTCATCCTGGCCCTGAGTAATCAGTGTACCCACATCTTCACCACGACAGATCTGTTGCATCGCGCTCGGGGCATCAAAATCGAATACGTGGATAGACAGGCTGTTTTCTTTGGCCAGCAAAACCGCAGTCTGATCCATGACCCGTAGGTTCTTTTGGATAACCGTATCATAACTGATGGTTTTATATCTGCGGGCATCGGTATTTATTTGCGGGTCACTGGTATAAATACCATCTGTACCGTTTTTAGCAGACAACAAGATCTGGGCTCGGAGCTCAAGGGCGCGCAATACCGAGGGATAATCGGTGGTTACATACGGATTTCCTGTACCCGCTGCAAGCAATACGATGCACCCCCTATCCAGGTGGTGGATCGCCCGAAGACGGATATACGGTTCCGCCACGCTGTTTATTGGTATAGCGGTCATAACCCGCACGTTATCCGCCCCATTCGATGTCAAGGCGCCGCGCAGCATCATACTGTTGATCACGGTCGCCACCATGCCGATATTATCAGCCTCCGCCCGTTCAATGCCCCAGCCTTCCCCCAATTCACCTCGAAATATATTTCCGCCACCGACAACAATACCCACCTCCACGCCCATACGGTGTAATTCTATGACCTCCTTAGCAATATGATTGATGGCTATCGGTTCAAACCCCCAGGTCCTTTCCCCTGCCAATGCCCCTCCACTTAATTTAATTAATACGCGATTGTAGCGCACAAAACCTCCTTATTATGTGTATATCTTATAATATCAGCCAATTCTCAACTTGAGCCATCCTGTCTTGATAACAGAATATATGAGCTTACCATACTATGGTCCAGATTTAAAACAGCACATCACCGATGTATGATTTTCCTACAACATGCATGAAAATCATACAACATGCATGGAAATCATACATGTATTCCTATTGTAATTTTGCCATATGTTATATATAACTTCATCAACTACATCTATTTGTGATTTTTAATATTAACATGGCATACTATTTGTTAATTTAATAAAGATTAGAATACGGAGTGTATGGCCATAGAAGTTGGATCGTAAAGCAGGATACTATAATTTTGAGGTACAATTTTGATCGGGTGATCTAAACATAAACGGTTGTAATAACTCGATCTTTCATTTTTATCTTCATTACATTTATTCATCATTTCGGGAGGGGATTCCTGATGGAAACGACTGAAATCCGCACACAGATCAAGGAAGTGATTGCCAACGCAACAAGTATTGACGTAGCCGATATCAGCGACAATGCCTCTTTTGAGGATGAATTAGGCCTTGATTCTCTGACCTTGCTGGAGATTGCGGTCGATGTGGATCACATTTTCAAACTTGATATTCCCGATGAAGAACTCTCTGAACGCCTTCAGCACCTCCATACGGTTCAGGATTTCGTGGATCTGGTTCTGTCACATATGACTTCGGAAAAAGTAGGAGTATAACAGGTGTCCACGCGCGTTGTAATTACAGGGATCGGCCTGGTCACATCCATCGGCATCGGTCGTGAGGTGTTCTGGAAAAATATACTGGCCGGTAAAAGCGGGATTAGCGAAGTAGCGTCTTTCGATACCAGCGCCTACAGTGTCCATAAAGGAGGCGAGGTTAAAGGATTCTTGCATGAACCCTATGTCAGAAACCTGAACTCTGACCAGATAGGTCGTGCTTCTCGATTTGCTATTGCAGGAGCTCGGCTCGCTCTTGAGGACGCCGGTGTGGATCTTGAGGAAATTGATCGCCGGAGTGCCGGCGTTTCCATGGGAACAACATCCGGTGAGCCGAATCAGATAGAGCAATTTGACAATTGCTATGTGGCCAATGAAACCGAAAAGGTCAGCCCATACTTCATTTCATCCTATCCCTGTCATTATATTGCCGGCCATGTGGCAGCGGAATTGGGGTTTATGGGCAGCAATATGATGATCCCGACGGCGTGTGCAGCAGGTGGTTTTGCGATCGCCCATGCTTGTGAAGTGCTACGCAAAGGAAGGGCCGGGATGTGTATCAGGCTCCGCCTAAACATTATTTGGGGGGTGAGCCGGTTTTTATCGGTAATCCGAATGATGAAAATGAAGAGCTCATTATCTGCCAGCAATTCGATGCCGAGACCAGGCATGGTACCTTTCTTCTATTTGATGCGTTTCGGGTCGCCCAGGGACCCGTCGCCACGCTTCACCTG
>CAJXCW010000241.1 GCA_913051705.1 uncultured bacterium | reverse complement strand
GGCCACGCAAACGGCAGGCGCCCGGCTTGTTGCGGTGGCAGACCTGGATGAAGAACGGGGACGTAAGGCGTCCGAAGAGCACGGCATCGATTGGTATGATGACTATCGACGACTTCTGGATCGAGAAGATATCGATGTCATTATGGTGATGACGCCCAGCGGCGCCCATGGTGATTTTACGATAGAAGCGGCAAAGGCCGGCAAGCATGTGATCTCTACCAAACCCATCGACGTGTCGCTTGAGCGGGCGGATGACATGATCACCGCCTGCCGGGAAGCCGGAGTCATTCTGGCGGTCGACTTCGAGGCGCGGTATATGGCGGACAATGTACGCGTCAAACAGGCGGTCGACGAGGGACGGCTCGGGAAAATGGTGCTGGGGGAAGCCCGGCTGAAGTGGTATCGGGGGCATGATTACTATGAAGGCTGGCACGGCACCTGGAAATATGACGGCGGCGGCTCGCTGATTAATCAATCGATCCATCAGATCGACATGCTCGTCTGGCTCATGGGTACGCCCAAAACCGTCTTCGGCCAGATCGGCGTATTTACGCATGATATTGAGACCGAAGATCTCGGTATGGCCATGATCACCTTCGAGAATGGAACGCTCGGTACGATTTTAGGCACGACAACCTGCCCGACCAGCCTTCCGGCCTACGTGGAAGTCCACGGAGACAAAGGGTTGGTTATAACCGGTGGCAACAAGATCCAGACCTGGCATGTGCCGGACGAGTCCATCGATGATCCGTTCGACTATGACGGTCCCAACAATGTTATCGAGGATATGGTGCAGCTCGTTCGTCATGGTGGTACACCGCGTATTACAGGCGAAGAAGCGAAAAAATCACTGTCGCTGATCCTGGGTGTCTATGAAGCTTCAAGGACCGAACAAAAAGTGACGCTGAGCTGATGTGTTTGCATCACGACGTATAGTCGGCTACGAGGCGCTCGTCGAATTATGGGACTGTTTGACAAACGTCCGATGCATCCATATTATGCCTTGCAAATATATGGTCTTGAAGGATTATGTAAAATGGCACTTCATTTCGTAGCTAAAGGAAAGAATCATCATGTCCGGTGCATTTGATGTCCTGAAAGAACGGGGCTTTGTTTCACAGGTTACCGATGAAGAGGCGGTACGCCGCGCATTCGATACGGAAACGGTAACCTGCTATATCGGTTTTGACCCGACCGCACGCAGTTTGCATGTCGGCAATCTGGTACCGATCATGATGCTTGCCAATATAGAGCGATGCGGCCACAAGCCGATTGCGCTGGTAGGCGGCGGTACGGCTATGATCGCTGATCCGACCGGCAAAGATGAACTACGGCCCATGCTCACTACCGAGGCCATCGACGATAATATCGCCTGGATTAAAAGACAATTGGGCAATTTTCTGGATTTTGAGAGCGGCGCCACGCTCATGGTCAACAACGCGGAATGGTTGAGACAATTGAACTATATCGATTTCCTCAGGGAAATAGGCACCCATTTCAGTGTCAACCGCATGCTCACGGCAGAAGCGTACAAGACGCGCATGGAAACGGGACTGACCTTCCAGGAGTTCAACTACCAGATTCTCCAGTCATACGACTTCCTGATGCTCTACCGTAACTATGGTTGTACCATGCAGTTGGGCGGGGATGATCAGTGGGGCAATATTCTCGCCGGGGTTGACCTGATTCGCCGTAAGGATCGAGCATTGGTCCAGGCGATCACCGCGCCGCTTATTACCACGTCAGATGGAAAGAAAATGGGCAAAACGGCCAAGGGTGCTATTTGGCTCAGCGCGGGCATGTCATCGCCTTATGATTACTATCAGTTCTGGGTCAATACAGATGACCGGGATGTAGGGCGTTTTCTCTCACTGTTTACCTTTCTGCCGATGGATGAGATTCAGAAACTGGCGTCACTTCAGGGGGCCGATATCCGTCAGGCCAAAGCGATCCTGGCTTATGAAGCGACCAAGATTACACATGGCGAAGAAGAAGCGAAAAACGCACAGCAAGCCGCTCAAAGCGCGTTCACCGGTGCATCGAATGGGGCAGACAATCTGCCGACAACCGAAGTAGATTCGGTGCGCCTGGAAGAAGGGATCAATGTCATCGAAATGTTTGTCGAAGCAAACCTGGGTAATACAAAAAGTGAAGTGCGCCGATTGATTCAGCAGGGCGGCGCGTCCGTCAATGGCGAACGGGTGCCTGATATCAATCTGATGATCAACACCGATCATCTTGACGACGGCACTATCCTGCTAAGAGCTGGCAAAAAACGCTACCATCGGGTCGTTGTTGGGTAGGTTGAGATATGCCTTGAAGCTACGAAGCTACGAAATGATGCTGTTCACCGTTTCGAAGCTCCGTAGCTTTTTTATTTTCGATATCTCCCTAATAGTGCGACACTTCGTTTGCCCCTACGTATAAAAAATGATCCGCGTTTCAACCACTTTAAGGAGCAGCCCATGTTCATGAACTTGAATCCCGGCATGATCGGCATCCGGGCCTCCCTGTCGGAAGCGCTGGAGATGGCGCAGACGCACGGTTTTTCTGGCGTAGATTTGAACATGACGGAAGCAGTTGAGATGGTCAAAGCCGCCTCCATAGATGAGGTCAAAGACCTTTTTACCAGAACCCGGGGCCGACCCGGCAACTGGGGCATGCCGGTAGACTGGCATGGTGGGGATGAGGGAAAGTGGCAGGAAGACCTGGGTCAGTTGCGCCACAATGCTTCTTTAGCGCAGGAGATCGGCGCCTATCGTACCACGGTCGTCGTGATGCCGTTCTCGAACGATCTGCCGTTCAAGGAAAATTATAATTTCCATGTAAAACGGTTGAAGCCCATAGCGGAGACGCTTCAGGACTATAATTGTCGCCTGGGATTAGAGTTCATCGGTCCGAAGACCCTCCGGATTGATAAGAAGCATGAGTTCATATATGCCATGGAAGGCATGCTGGGCTTGTGTGCTGACCTGGGCACGAATGTCGGCCTGTTGCTGGACCTCTGGCATTGGTATACCGCGCACGGTACGACGGCCGCGTTACAAAATTTAAGAAGTGTGGATATTGTCAACGTCCATGTCAACGATGCGCCGGCCGGTATTCCGGTTGATGAACAAATTGATAACACCCGCTGCCTGCCCGGAGAAACCGGTGTGCTCGACATCGCCGCCTTTTTGAAGATTCTGAATACGATTGGTTACGATGGTCCCGTGACTGCCGAACCGTTCAGCAAGCGCGTTAATGAGATGCCGTCCGAAGAAGCGCTTAAGGTGACGGCGGAGTCGATGCATACGGCCTGGAAGGCAGCAGGACTGTCATGAGGTCTATGCCCGCTTCCCCCCTCCGCGTTTCCATACACGGCGGTCACAGTGGGCAATTTTGTGGCCATGCGGAGGATACGCTCGAAGATATTGTCAAAGCCTATATCGCTCAGGGATATAGCTGGGTCGGCCTTACAGAGCATATGACACCTGACCGGGTTGAGCACGGCTACCCGGAAGAGGCTGAAGCCGGGTTGAGCGCGAAGGATCAACATACTCGTTTTACCGAGTATATCGCTACCGCTCGCCAACTCCAGGAGAAATATGCCTCGGAGATTACGCTCTTTGTAGGATTCGAAACGGAAGCGTTTGAAGGCTACCAACTCTGGTTGCAACACCTGCTGGATACATTGAAGCCGGACTATATCGTCGGCTCCCTGCATCATGTGCAGGATATGCTGATCGATTCCACACCGGCGGATTACCGGAAAGCGGCTGATGTATTCGGCGGTATGGATGCCCTGTATGCCGCCTATTTTGATAGACAGTACGAATTAATTACTACCTTCGCCCCTGCCGTGGTCGGTCATTTTGATTTGATCCGGATATTTGATCCGGACTACCGCAAGCGGCTTGTCAAACCGGATATCTGGCCGCGTATTCAGCGGAATCTGAAGGCCATCAAAGAGCGGGGCTTGATCATGGATCTTAACCTCCGTGCGTTATTAAAGGGCCATCAGGAACCGTATATCTCCCGGCCAATTCTTGAGGAAGCCCGTAAAATGGGTATTGCGGTTGTACCGGGTGATGATTCACATGGCGTAAAAAATGTGGGGCAATTTTGGGAAGAGGCTTTGCAGGTTTTATCCGATGCAGGTTTTGATTTAACGTGGGAATCACCCGTGTAATACACCACCATTTGTAAAAGGAAATATAAATATGAATATTCTGGTAACCGGAGGCGCTGGTTTTATAGGCTCGTTTATTGTCGATGAACTGATTCGCCGGGGACATGACGTCACTATCTTCGATAATTTGGATATGCAGATTCATCCGGATGGTCACCCTCCTGATTATTTAAATACCCATGCTCGTTTTGTTCAAGGTGATGTGCGCGATTATGATGCCTTCCATCAGGTGGTACGTGAAGCAGAGGTGATTTTTCATGAAGCCGCTACCGTCGGTGTCGGTCAGTCGCAGTATGAAATCAAAAAATATGTGGATGTCAACGTGGGTGGCACAGCTAACTTGCTCGATATACTGGTAAACCATACACATCAGGTCCGAAAAGTCATGGTGGCTGCATCCATGAGCAGCTATGGTGAAGGGCTTTATGCGTGTGACGAGCATGGTCCCGTGCGCCCCGGGCTTCGTACCGAAGAGCAGATGGCTGCCAGAGATTGGGAACAGCATTGCCCCGTATGCCAGGTGGAGATTAAACCCGTACCGACACCGGAATCGGCCTATCAATATACCAGTTCAATCTACGCGCAGACAAAAAAAGACCAGGAAGATATGGTTCTTAATATCGGTCGCACCTACAATTTGCCCGTTGTCGCATTACGGTATTTTAATGCCTATGGCCCCCGTCAATCGCTTTCAAATCCTTATACAGGGGTCATGGCCATTTTTATCAGCCGCCTGAAAAATGATCAGCCACCGGTTATCTATGAAGATGGGCTTCAAACCAGAGATTTTGTATCCGTACACGATATCGTCCAGGCGAATATGTTAGCCATGGAGCGGGACGAAGCCAATTATGAAGTCTTCAATGTTGGCGGTGGCAATCCCGTGACCATACGGGACATTTCGTTGCATACCGCCAGACTGCTTAGAAAGCATATCGAGCCGCAAATCACGATGAAATTTCGTAAGGGCGATATAAGGCATTGTATCTCAGATATATCCAGGATACAGCAAAAGCTGGATTATGAGCCTCAGATTGCCTTTGAAGATGGTTTGAAAGAAGTAATCGAATGGTCAGATGGAGCGCACGCAAAAGATCTGTTTGAGGATGCCACCCGGGAACTTCGTGACAAGGGACTGGTTTAGTAGGATAGACCCCAAGTTGGGAGAGATGGTTTATGCAGGGTCGGTCGGATGCTGTATGTCAAATAGCCGATTATACTTAATTCCCATCCGATGTAATTGCAGTCGCCACATGGTACGCAGAATGCTGAGGCCATATGGTACACCTTCCATGAAGGTCATCTGGGAATTTTCGTCGAGATAACGGGTCATATGAGGCACTTCGGCCAATGTGAAGTTCCTTAATGCGATCTGCACGATAATATCGGTATCAAAATCGAATTTTTCAGATAGATCATGGAAGGGGACGGCCTCAAGCACACGGCGGCTGTATGCGCGATATCCATTATGGAATTCGGAAATATCCGTTCTTAAAAACATGTTTTCGATCTTGGATAAAACGCGATTAGGAATATACTTCCATAATGGCATACCGGATTTAACCGGCGATCCGCCGATGATGCGTGTGCCGGTAACCGCATCCGCTCGCCCCGACCGAATAGGTTCGACAAAATCGGCCACCCTCGTCGGGTCATACTGGTAATCTCCGTGGACCATGACGACAATATCCGCACCCATTTTAAGCGCTTCCGCATAGCCTGTCTTCTGGGCGCCGCCATATCCTCGGTTCTTTTCGTGTCGCACGACCGTAATGCCCAGATTCTTTGCGACCTCACTGGTATTGTCTATGCTACAGTCATCAACCGCGACAATTTCATCCACGCAATCTTTAGGAATATCGTTATACGTCTTCTCAAGAATGTCGGCGACATTATAAGAAGGCATGATCACGATAACTTTAGAAGAATCACGCATAAGATTTCTCAACTCATTATAAAATCGGTTTACTCGACCGACGGCCCCGTCGGGATCACCCGCGGCCGTCTCCAGATTGCAAATATCAGAATGGACAGCATAACATAAGCGCCTGTAGCTGAAATAGCAACATCCCATTGCGTATAGGTTTTAAAATAGTGAGATAAAAATTCGTATAATGGGGTTGTAGGACCGGAGAGGATAAACATAGCTAACACGCCGGGTATGGAATCAGAGGGGCCATATTGCAATGGAACAGGAGAAAGCTAATTACGAGACGTTCAATGTAGGTAGTGGGACACCTTCCTCGATACGAGATATTGCAGAGTGCACATCGGAGTTCTTAGGAAAAGATATCAAACCGGATATTACCATGAAATTTCGAAAGGGCGATGTCCGGCATTGCATAGCGGACAACAGCAAACTGCATGATTTATTAGGTTTTGTCCCTCAAACTGCGATAGAAGATGGATTAAAAGAGGTGATTGAGTGGTCCGGTACCACCCATGCAGAAGACCGATTTGATGAAGTGACGAGGGAGTGGAAGGAGAAGGGATTGGTTTGATCGGTTGACCGTTTTTCAGTCTACATCTTTAGGCGTAAACATAGGATATCGCTTGATCTTAAAACGTTGGCAAAGGAATTTTCCCATGATCTCCAACGTTTCCAGGCCATATTTCACGCTTCTCATAAAACTGATTGAAGAGGCGTCCTCAAAATATCGGGTTTCAACCGCCACTTCGGTAATCGTAAAACCCATGGCGATCATCTGAGCGTTGGTTTCCTGATCGAACACGAAATCATCAGAGTTCAGATGAAAAGGAATCTGCTCCAATACGCGACGGTGATAGGCTTTATATCCGGTGTGGAACTCCGACAGATTCGTTGAAAATACCAGATTCTCCAGCATAGATAAAAAAACATTACCTATATTACGCCATATGGGCATATGTGGATTATAGAATCGATGGGTTAAGAACCGTGATCCCAATACGGCGTCCGCCTTGCCATCCTTGATCGGTTGTACCATATCCCCTGCCCGGCGCGGATCATACTGAAAATCGGGATGGATCATTACGATAATATCCGCCCCTCGTTCCAAAGCCGTCCGATAACACGTTTTCTGATTGCCGCCATAACCACGATTATCGGGATGGACGACCACGTGTAGACCAAGCTCTCTGGCGACCTCGACCGTATTGTCCTGGCTGGCATCGTCTACTAAAATGATTTCATCCACCACGCCCGGTGTAATGGCTTCTACGGTTTGTTTTAATGTTTTCTCAGCGTTGTATGCCGGCATAACAACCGAAATGCTTGGCACAGGATTATTCCTTTACAGGGCGAGGCGAATATCGCCAGAGTACGTAAATCAAGACGCCCAACATCAGAAAACTTCCATAAGGGGATATACTTATAGACCAGCTTGTATATGACTGTATGTAATCCGAGATAAAAAGATATAGAGGCGTAGAGGGTCCCGAAAGTAAAAATAGGGTTAAAACGCCGAAGATGGAATTAGAAGGGCCGTATATGGCGCCCGCCCAATTGATCAATATAGAGACAGCGATCAGGATGGATACGGCCGTCGCCTGGAGCCGGCCATGGACAACAAAAACAAGCGGCAGGATAAGAAAAGGGATCACAGGGGTCAGAAAACGCGGTCCGAATTCCCATCCCCCGAACCAGTAGTTGGTATGCATGGTAGCATTGAATAAGAATTGGGTGCATAGCACACCACAGATCAAAACCCATTCTGGGCGGAAGGCCTTATGCTGACGGAAGGCCATATATAAACCGATCAGACAGGGGAACGCAACAGGTATATACCAGAAAACGCCCCGAAACGTACCAAACGTCAAGCCCCATATTTGATTTAAAGGCGGTAGTGAAAATCCATGGAAATTTTCATCATAATATTTATGTATGCCGTCATCAATGGGGCCGTTCGGATACGCATAGGCAGTGGTGAAAGGGCCGCCAAAGCATATGGTATGATAAATAAATAGCAGCGCGACAGGTATGAATCCGCCCATAAGCCCGTATAATAGGCGTCTATCGCGAATTAACCATACGGTATATAGACCAAGACAAGCGGCCACGGGGGCGATGGCATAATCCGTTAATATGGCCATCCCGACGCAAAAACCCGATCCGAAGGTAGACCAGGAGCGGATGGGGGCCTGCGTTATTCGACTGAATGCCAGTACGGCAAATCCTAAGAAGGCGAAATTTGCGGCAGGCAAATGAGCGTAAAGGCGGATGGAATAGTAAAAACTGAGGGTGCCGA
>CAJXCW010000240.1 GCA_913051705.1 uncultured bacterium | reverse complement strand
CCAGAGTATGTTCCGCCTGCCGATACAGATCCAGACGGCGTAAAGGATCAGCCACAGTCCTTCCGGCTTCCACAATGAGGCGATCAAAAGGATCATGGCGCCAGGCGTGCCGGCCGTTCGACCGCCAAATGCCCAGGAGGCTGATGGGATCGTAGAAATCATAGACATACGATGTCATCCCAAAGGTCAGCCGATGACTGTTCAACGCATCCATAAACGTTTTACGTTCGAGATTCCGGACCAGAACCGATATACCGAGGCTCCGTTTGAGCATGGCCTGAATCGCTTCCGCCGCCGTTTTCTGCACCGGTCCTTCATCACGCAACCACAGTTCCAGAGGTGGCAGTCCCATACCCTCAGGATACCCGGCTTCTGCCAGCAGTTGCCGGGCAAGCACGGGGTCGTATCGCTGGATATCGCGTAACTGTTCAGGATCAGCGCCGGGAAAACCCGGCGGGAGCATGGACCAGGCCGGTTCGGCCACGTCGCGCAATGCCGACGACACCAGAGCCGTTCGGTCGATGGCATGACTCAGCGCCTGCCGGAGCTTCAGATTATCAAACGGCGGCTCCAGTGTATTCATCAACAGATAAAAGGTCGTAAATTCAGGAAAGGAATGCAATTCCTGCTGTAATAACGGATCGGTCTGGATACGGGACAACTCCGCCTGGTGGGCTACCGGGATATAATCCACTTCATCGGCTTGATAGGCGGCCAGATAAGGCGGTGGTGCGGCGGGTATAAAAAGTTTATACACCACCTGCTCCAGATATGGCTTTGCCGGTCCCTGATAGGTGGGGTTGGCCTTCAAAGTGAGTTGATCCCGCTTCGCCCAGGCATGCAGGAGAAACGGACCACTGGAGATGTAGGTCTCCGCCCGGGTCGACCACGTATCGCCGTACTTTTCGACCGCCTGTCTTGGCGTAACATGAGAGAACGTCAATAACTGCGGGAGATGCGGCATAGGGGTATGGGTGGTGATCTTCAGCGTCTGTTCGTCGGGCGCATACACGCCGAGATCTTCGATCGGCCGCCGCCGGCCGACCACATCCTGCCAGTGTTTGATGCCGTGGAAATAGAATTCTCCGTCATATGCGTTCCGGGGATCGGCGCCCCGGCGAAAAGAATACACGTAATCGTACGCATTGAGCGGTCTGCCGTCGCTGAATTGCAACCCCGGCTGAATATGAAAAGTCCAGACCAGCCCGTCGTCGCTTACCGACCAGCTTTCCGCCCCTGCAGGCAGAAGCTGGAAGTCCTTATCCCGACGGATCAACGGTTCGGCTACCATCCACATCGCCTGCATGCCCTGATAGATGGAACCGAAATGCTCCATGGACCGCCCTTCCCGTAAAAACAGGCGCAGGACCTGATCTTCCGGACGCGCCGCATCCGGCGGCATTTGCACGCCGATGGTGTTGACATACCTATCGGCGGCGTTCATCCCACCGGGTATGAAACAACAGAGAACGCCTGTCCAGATGAGGACAGAAATGATTCGGGATGGGGGGAGCATAGTGCCGTTCCGTAATAGACGGCGTGGTGTTGTAAACTGAAATATTACGGCACTAATGTAGTTTTGGGCAAGCTGATGAGATTGGCGAAAAACCGGAGGGCGCCGGGGACACCGGCAGGCAGTTGCCGGAACCAGGCGTAGCCGGTATAAATGTACCTGCCCTCTCCGTAACGCGTTTCTATCAGGCCGCCTGCTTTCGGTGCTTCGCCCGGATCCTGTGAGGACATCAACGGGGTATAGCGATCGTCCCATTCTCCCAGGAAGTATAACCCGCGTTCCTGCACCCAGCCTTTGAAATCTTCTTCCGTTATTTTATTGGGCACGTTGAACACCGGATGATCCGGTTGGAGTATTTTAACCGGCGCCTCCTCGCGGGTGACCCGATCATGAGGGCGTCGAATCTGAAACGGATAGGGGCCGTATTGGGCTCTGTTAAAAGCATACTTATTATATTGAACGATATACGTACCGCCCTCCTGTACATAATTCATCAGCCGCTGATTCATGGCCACCAGATCTTTTCGAACCTCATAGGCGCGGATACCTGTAATAATCACGTCAAACTGTTTTAAATCCGAGGTGGCCAGGTCTTCTCCTGTCAACATCTGCACCTGAACGCCTAATTCTCTTAACGTCTGCGGGATGTCGTCTCCTACGCCCATAATGTAACCGACTTGAAGGCCCTCTGCGACGTTAAGATCCAGGACTTGAACGGTTACGGAGGCTTCCCGGTACAGGTGCCTCGTCTCAATGTGAGGATATGCGATTTCCTGATACCCTTCGGTATACGTTTTTCCATCCACCTCTGCGATACCCTGAATGGGATAGGCGCCCGGCGCTGCGTTGTCCGGCGGCAACACGATGAAGGAAAATGTCTCTTCCTGGTTCTCCCGTAAAAACGCGAAGGGGATGTCCGTCGGGGTGACCTGCCAGCCAGCCGGCGCCTGCAGACGCATCGTCCCGGCTATCTCTCCATTGACATTATTACGCACGCTGATTTTAAACTGTCGAATCCGGACGCCACCGTCAACAGGTACGACGGTCACCTTCGGCGCCAGGGTCACGGACAGGGCAGGGGCTACGCGCAATTCACGACGTATCTCGCCGATCGCCCGGTTCGCGTAACGAAATTGCACCGGCCGGACGATATCAATCGATACGCCGTCAATAGCAAATCGGGCGTAACCGATCACATCCGGCGGTTGCCACGGTAATCCGATCAACGTCTCATCGTCAACGGTCACCCGTGTATCTCTCATCGATTGGCGCTGCCAGTATGGTCTGCTCAAGCGGGCTTGTGGACCTACCGTCACGGTGACGGCGCGTCTTGCAAATTCGTTGTAGCCGAGCGCCGAAGGCGAAGCCGATTCCGATTGCGTGGTCCATCCCTCAGGCACTTCGAGCCAGAGGCGGGAAGGGGTAATCTGCCGGGGACTGCGATTTAACAAGGCCATGTTGATACCAAACGTGCTGCCGGGGACCACGACTTCATCATCTGCCAGCACTTCAAGAGATAGACCTAATGCCAATTGAATCACATCAATATAATGTGTCTCTTTGTGATTCAGCAGGAAGAGCATATCGGCTCTGGCCGCCTGCTGAATACCACTACCGGATATATCCTCTCTAAGTCCGCGAAGTAGTTGAAGCCCTGCGAGGGTCGGCGATAAAACACCAGTCGGCTCAAATGGCCGGTAGGATGTAATGACCTCATGCGCCAGCGCATCCAGCCGGGTAAGGCGTGAGGCGAAGTCCGGTATTTGACCTGCATCCGCACCGGCCATGCTGAGCAGGCGCATAAAAGAGGTGTCGATCCCGTCAAACAGATGGGTATCATCGGCCTGCTCAGACAGCCCCACACGTTCGACCAGTTTGATCATTCGAGCCGAGGGGCCTTTCCTCTGAATCGTGCCCATATCCTGGGAGCGATGCATGCTGCGACCGGCTAAACCAATTTCCAGGTAGGATCGGTTCAGCACCGGGCTGTAATCCCCCGTATTGACCATCAACGAATCAATACTTTCGAATGAGGCCCGGGTGTTGTTGATATACAGTTTTCCGGGTTGCCACGGACGAAGTCCCGCCCTGATCTGCTCCGGAAAACGATTCGGATCTGCCGCTGCCCGGAACGCTTCCCGGGTCATCAACCCGGCGGCCTGATGCTGGCCGTGGCCGTCACGAGGCGATCCGGCAAAGACGGACACCACGACATCCGGTCGAAAGATCCGAATGATACGAACAACGTCTGCCAGCAGCATCTCATCCTGGTTCCAAAATTCCATCGCTTCGTCTGCTGACTTGGAGTATCCGAAGTCAAAAGCACGTGTAAAATATTGATCGGCGCCGTCAAACCGGCGGGCGGCCATCAACTCTTCGGTACGTATAATCCCTATGGCATCGTACAGTTCTGAGCCGATCAGATTCTGGCCGCCCTCGCCGCGGTTCAGGGCCATATAGGCTGTACGGGCATGCAAGCCCCGGCTGACATAAGCCATCAGCGAACTGTTCTCATCATCCGGATGAGCCCCGGTATGCAGGAGGCTGACAACGACCGGCAATCTGAGTACCGCCTGCGCGAGCGTGCCGGACCCTTTCCCATCCGGGACGGGTTTGATAGACTGGGCCTGGGCTTGTGGGATGATACAGAGAAAGATCCATATCAGAGAACAAATACAGTTTAAGATTATTCTAAGGGACATGAAGGTCTCCTTGACAACGAGCACTTGTAGAGCCAGGTTACGCCGGCCATGATCACGAATAGCGTTCTGCCTTCTGCTTTCTGCCTTCTGTCTTTCTCATTCCCCATCCTCAGTCTCATCTGCCAAATCGAGGTCTTCTATGATCAACGCTTCAGCAGGCGACGCAATAACATGGGGATACCCGTATGTATCGATATGATATCGTGTCCCCCAGATGGTATGTTCCGTCTCTCCGATCTTGCCCAGTAAGGCCAGGATAAGATTAGCCACGATAAACAGAATACCCAGCGACATGGCCAGCGGACGTCTGGAAATCTGTCTTTCCGGCGTCCGATCCAGGAAGGGCAACAGCCATATAGCCAGAATGACCAGGCCCAGACCGATAATACCGATCATTTTAGGCATATATTTCAGGGCCTGATACATGGGCAGAAAATACCACGCCGGCTTGATCCCACCCGGCGTATTAAAAGGATCCGCTCTATCAGATAAAGGAATAGGAGAATATATAATCATAAGTACCATGAATGCCAGGACCAGCAGCACCACAATCGCTGCTTTTAAAACATGTTCGGGATAAAAAGGTTTGCCGCCTGTTTTTTTAAGTTCCTCCGGCGTCTTTTCAGGCACATCCGTCCGATCGAGAGTTGAGAGCCCTTTATAGTAGATTAGAAACAGATGCATCCCGACAAGCATGGCAAAAACCCAGGGCAAAACGACGACATGGGCAGCATAAAAACGAGTGAGCGTTACATCGGATATGGTTTCACCGCCCCGTAAAACAATCAGGAGATATTTTCCTATAACAGGCGTGGTCCCGGCGATCTCCGTACCAATGGTTGTCCCCCAGAAGGATAGCTGGTCCCATGGCAAAAGATACCCGGTAAAGGCAAAGGATATGGCCACGACCAGCAAGGCGAAACCGAACAACCAGGTCATTTCCCGCGGTTTTTTATACCCCCCATGAAAGAAGACCCGGATGGCGTGCAAACATAAGAAGGCGATCATGAAATGGGCGCTATAGGCATGAACCTGGCGAATCAACCAGCCGAAACGGACCTGTTCCATGATGAATTTCACGCTCTCATAGGCAGAGTCGGCGGAAGCTTCATAGTAGATCATCAGAAGCAAGCCGGAGACAAACTGGCAGGCAAAGAAAACCAGGGTTACCGTGCCGAACGAAAACAACCAATTAAGATGCCCGGGCGCCAGTTTGGTCAATTGTTTGTGGGCAAAATCGACCAGAACTGACACTTCAACACGGTTATCTAACCAGTCATAGATGCCGCCCGCTAATCTTTTTATCATTTTACGCATGGCATCGTACCTTATGAATCATATCTATTATTGTCAACCTATTTGTAGCCCATGGCCACTTGCGTTTCTTGCCAGATTTCGCTTGACATGCAATACGTTAAAAGACATTTATTCAGTAGACGCAGCCGTTATCGGTTTTCCCTCCAAATATAACATTACTGTTATAATCAACGTAGTTTATACAAAGATCTACAGGATGGGAATCATGGCGAAATTATTGATCGTTGAAGATGATCTCCATCTTCGAAAGTTCTACACACGCGAGTTTTCGGAGGACGGGTATCATGTGGCTGAAGCGGCTGATAGCCAGGAGGCACTACGGGTTCTGGCCGACGACCTACCGGATCTGGTTATGCTCGACCTTGTGATGCCCGGACAGGACGGTATAGAACTTCTTGAGCGCCTTGTACAGCAGACCCCGCAACTACCGGTTGTGATCAATACCGCCTACCCGGTTTATCAGCATAACTATTTAACCTGGCCTGCCGATGCCTATGTGGTTAAATCATCCGATTTGACTGGATTAAAAGACACCGTACTGGCTGTCCCTGAAAGACACAGAAAAGCAGATGAAGGTTGATTCCCCTCCCGTTACTGTTCTTCCCAATAACCACTATGACCGGATCACCGCATAAGAACCTGCTCCCATTTTTTCTATTGGCGTTGACCACCGTCTGTATGGGTTGCGCCGCCCCTTCCATCCCCGTACGCTTTACAGCGATCCAGCCGCCGGTCTTAGAGGTGACGAGTGGAAGGACCATCGCCAATATGGGATTTAACGGAGATGGTCTGGCCCTTAACGATCGGGTAGGCTTTCTGATTACGCAGCGACTCAGAGCCGATACGACCATCACGGTGATTGAACCAAGGAAAATATTGCGGGTTTTATCCCGTTATACCTACACTGCCGGGCAGATTTCAGATTCCCTGGCGTTGGATGCAGGCCGTGCGCTCGACGCCGACCTGGTGTTGATCGGCGACTTAGAGAAAGTCTATACAGAGCAATATGGTGAAGAAAAAAAATACCGTATGCAGGAAAGCTTTACGCCTTCCGGTTATCGCTTGATAGATAGGCCTTATTATGAACCCTTTATAGATCAAGCTGCAACCATGACCGCAACGCTCCGGGCGATTCAGGTGCCTTCAGGACATATTATCAATGAAAAATTCGTCCGCGTATCCGATACGCTCCACATCGTACTTCCCACACGCCTCGAGAAACCGCCTGAAGGCATTATCCCCGTGGAAAACATTAGCCCTCAGCTTTCTGATAAAATCAGAACCGAACTCATCACTCAATTAATTGGGACGTTTGCCTGGCATCAGGTGATCGTTACCCGTGAAATATACGAAAAAATTAAACCGGATAACGCGGATATCGTGGCGTTGCGAGGCGGAGATTGGGCCAGGGCGCGCGCCATCTGGAAGCAAACGGTGCTGGATGCCCCGGATAATGCCGCTGCCTGGAACAATCTGGGGGTGGCCTATGAGCAAGCCCGTATGCCGAATGAGGCACAGCAAGCCTATGCCCGTGCCTTAGCGCTCAAGCCGAAGGATAAGATGATATTGCGAAACAGCAGAGGGAGGGAGGGCAGGTAAAGCGCCTCCATCCTTTGCCCACTTGCCCATTTGCCCACCTGCTCACACACTGATCTCCACCTCTCTGCCTTCCTGCTGGCTTCGGTAGATACCGTCGAGAATAGAGATGACCTGTAGCGACTGCTCTGCCGGTACCGGGGATGGCGCTTCGTCGGCTACTGCACGCGCAAACTCCACACATTCCTGAGCATGAGGTTCGAGGCGATCCTGGGTGATTTTCAGGGTGGTGTTATACTGCTGTTTTTTCTCGTAATCGGTGTGATAGACCTCACAGGATGGCCAATGGCTTCCACCTCCGGTGCCGTATAGCCACATCTGCATATCCTCCCCTTCGATGTCGTGGTGCAAAAGCCAGCTTACCTCCAGCACCAGCGTCGCGCCGTTGTCGAACCGGATAAACCCGGCGGCAAACTCCTCCACATCGAATTTCTTTGGAATGGCGCCTGCCCATCTGCTGAATGCGCCCGGTATCTTAGCCAGCTCGGTACGGGCGACCCCGCTGACGGCGACAGGATTCGGATTGCCCATCATCCAGAGGGTCAGATCCAGAATATGCACGCCAATGTCAATGCAGGCACCACCGCCGGCATGCTGCTTCTGCACGAAGCCGGGCCGGGTCAATAAGCCGGCGCGGCGTAACATCCATCCGCGGGCGTGATACACATCCCCCAGGGCCCCGTTATCGATTTCGTTTTTCAGGGCGCGGGACGTGCCGGCAAACCGGAAATGCTGCGCGGTCATGAGCAATTTTCCGGATTTATCCCGGGCGGCGATCATATCGCGGATGGCCTGCGGTGTCGGCGCCAATGGTTTTTCGCAGATGACATGTTTACCCGCCTTGAGTGCGGCGATAGCCAGCGGCGCATGATACATATTCGGCGTACAAATATCGATGATATCGATGTCCGGATCAGAGAATAGCTCCGACGGATCCGTAACAAGCTTCGTAATGCCCTGGTCTTTACCCCAGGTTTGAAGGGCAGGTTCACTCACGTCACTGCCCGCGACCAGGTCCGCCTTCCCGGATGCCTGCCATCCGGGGACATGGGTGGCTGCAATGCCACCGACGCCGATGATGCCTACTTTAAGAGATTCCGACATGGGGGTCCTTTCTGAGTTCTGAGTTCTGAGTTCCGATGCAGGCGCACGCCGTGCCTACCCGATCTTAATTGTTTTTCCCTGATCGGCCGACTTATAAATGCCTTCCAAAATCTTCATCATCTCGATGCCCTGCTCGCCGGTGGACATCGTTTCTTGCAAAAGTCACCGGCAGTGTCGTCTCGACACAGAAGGCGGAAATCATGACGGGGCAGAAGTTGCTCGTCGTGGAACCGCTGCGTGTGAACGAGAAGAAGAAAAACGATCTCCAGGGCACGGGTCGAACTTTCATC
>CAJXCW010000239.1 GCA_913051705.1 uncultured bacterium | reverse complement strand
GGTTGCGGTCGATGCGGACGGTAACGTGTACGCTGCGGAAGGGCCGAACTCGCTGAGCCAGGCTGGTGGCGCGTTTACCAGGTACTCGGTAGCCAGGTAGTAGCCAAAGGCGGACGCCTGCCGGGTAGGTGCGGTGCTGGAAATGCCGTGCGCCCGGGCGTGTCTATCCCGGTGCTGATCCGCATCGGGAGCGGAACGGCCACAATATCTTTCCTGTCGCTTCGCTATTCTGCAGAACGGCGATGAACGTTAGGTTGTGAAAACTCAAAATCATGAACGAAGCTCCCACGCATTTTCATGGGTTTTCTAAACGACGGCGAGGGTGAGCGGCTGCTCACAAGACGCCGCCTAACACGGCCACTACAGGAAAATTTCAATGCGTACCATTGACGAGCAGGCTATCAAAAGCACCTCGTTCCGGCAGCGTATCCTTCGGGATGGACGGTTGCTGCTGAGAATCGCTCATATGTTGTATGCGTATCTGGTTGGGGGACGGCGTATCCGGCGCGCGTACCGGGCGAAAGAATCGCGTGGCGAGGTCTTTCTGGTCGATGAGGAGATGCCGTCATGAAGGTACAGGACCCACCGCCGCCCACCTATGCGTTCGACTATAAAAACCCGCCCCGGTCCGGAAACGAGATCAACGGGCTGAACCAGGAGGAAAAGACGCGCGCCAGGCATGTGTTCCACAATGCGACAGGGGAATCGCTGCCCTGGAATGCGCTGGATGAGTTTTTCAGTCAGATCAACGTCTGGGGTGTGGTGAAACATATGCTGGCCAATATCTGGCAATTGCGCCGCCAGGACGGTCCATTACGAGAGCCGCAGATAAAGGTCGAAGATCCGGTGGCGATGACCGCTGAGATCAAAGCAAGGGCCAGAGACCTCGGCATCGGACTGGTCGGCGTTACCGCCATGTTCGACGAAGCGCTGTACGAGGGGTACGAAGTATCGCACCGGTATGCCATCTGCCTCGGATTACCGATGGACCGTAAAGAGATGCTTCAGGCGCCCCACGAGCGGGCGGCGGTGGAGGTGATGCGGGCCTATAAGGACGTGTCCCGAATCGCCGTTGAGCTGAGTGAACAGATCCGGGCTATGGGCTGGCCGGCCAAGGCGTACGGCAACCCCAACAGTACGGACATCCTGCATATTCCGCTGGCTGTCCGCGCTGGACTGGGTGAACTCGGTAAGCACGGCTCCTTGATCAGCCGGGAATACGGATCGAATTTTCGGCTGGCCACCGTGCTGACGGATCTGCCGCTGGTCTCCAACGAACCAGTCGACCTGGCCGTCGATGACCTATGCAAATCCTGCCGTCGCTGCGTCGTCGATTGTCCTCCCGGCGCCATTTTCAATGAAAAGCAGCTTGTCCGGGGCGAAAAAAAATGGTATGTAGATTTTGATAAATGTATCCCCTATTTTGTTAAAACATACGGCTGTGCCATCTGCATCGAGGTGTGCCCATGGAGCGAACCCGGGCGGGGCCCGAATCTTTTCAAGAAGCTGATGGCGCGCCGTGAGAAGCAGCACAGTGAATAGGAACGTAGATGAACACAAAAAATAACAAAGACCCAAATGTTGATTCTGTCGGAGAGACACTCAGCACGGGTAGCAGAGCGCCGGCTCATTACGGGAATGTAGCCCTTATAGTAGACCTTGGCCTTTTCCTCACCACCATGATTTTCATTAGAACTATTTCTGTACCCGAAATTGGTTACATGGGTAACGTCTTGGTTAACTCACTTGCCACACTTATTGTCGCGACCTTATTGTTGTACCGTAGGGGTGAGACTTGGAAAAGTCTTGGGCTAAGTCGACCGGAAAGCCTTTTGAAAATGGGTGGTGTGGCGATTTTCATTCTTGGAATGGTCATTGTATCTATCATATTTTATGAGTCCGTT
The DNA here is from genome assembly GCA_913051705.1 of uncultured bacterium. Lineage (GTDB taxonomy): Bacteria > JAAXHH01 > JAAXHH01 > JAAXHH01 > JAAXHH01 > CAJXCW01. Next base: position 6,676 of record CAJXCW010000239.1, on the reverse strand, counting down.
ATTAAAGACTATTTATTCCCCACGCAAAGTGCGAACGCTTCCACGTCGGACACGGATACTCGATTCGAGGGAATTGAAGGCAATGTGTTGTATTTTTTGTCGATTATTTTCCTGGTGTGGATCGAATCCTTCCTGGAGGAGCTGCTGGATCGAGGTTTCTTACTTACTAAACTTGAGCAGCTATTCTCCATAATCCCACTATCGGTTGTTCTCGCGGTGATAACCCAGGCTGCTATCTTTGGGTTCAGACATTCTCCAACTCATGGTGTGTCGGGCGCCTTGGTCACAGGCATTATTGGCCTGGTTTTTGGTATTGCTTATGTTGCTTTTGGACGAAATCTCTGGGCACTGATTATAGCCCATTGTGTTCTAAACAGTATGTCTATGGTCGAGAGATTTTTCGAGACACCCTAAGCAGTATAAGAGGATTAATGTTTAGAAAAAAAATGGATGCCTGGCATTCTGCGCAGATCGTCAACTTCTAAAACTGGAGTAATTCAATGGCCGCTTATGTCCTTTCTATGATGTCGATTCATGATCCGGAGACCTATAAAAAATATACGGATAGAACGCCGCCCATCGTAGCCAGGTATGGTGGCAAATTCCTTACAAGGGGTGAAGAGGTGACGACAATTGAGGGGGAGGCATACACAGCCCGGTTGGTTATTCTCGAGTTTCCCAGCAAACAACATATCGAAGATTGGTATGCCGATCCGGACTATCAGGAAGCCATGCAGTTTCGTCATGCTGCTTCTGAATCACGTATCCTGGTTCAGGCGGGGGGAGATAATACCAACGATCCGGACCCCAAACTTTAGCCCTGAGTACGCCATCATCGACTCGGACTGGCCACGGATCCGTTCCGGGGCAAGATCAGGTTTGTAGTGCTTCAGACCACGGGACAGACCACGGACACGATTCCCTATATTACGATCGTCCTGAACGGGTATAGGGAATTCGAAGGCCAATAAAAATCCAAATCCTCATTTCCCTATATACAACCTAGTCATCGTCACCGGCTGGCGATGAGAATAATAGCCGGCATGGTCCTTTGTGTATCCTTTCAGCCAGGGTTTGCGAAGTTGCATGGGAAGAGAATGATGGATAAATACGCCACCGGCGTCGGAGGCCAGGATGCGCTCGGCCTCATCGTACATCTGCGTCCGTCTGGTCGGGTCCATCTCGCTGCTGGCATCATCCACCAGTCGGTCGAACGTCTCGTGACTCCAATCGTGACGGCCTGTTCCCTTTGGACGCGTATGCCAGACCATGCCGAGCATATTGTGCGGATCGACATAGTCGTAAACAAAGGTGATCAGACTCATGGGGATACGATACTGATACATGTTATCCACATAGACCTTGCGATCCTGGCCGACGATTTTGATATTTATTCCCAGGTTTTGTGACAGCATCCCCTGTATCGCCTCAGCGACCATATCGCGACTGGCTCCGCGCAGCCAGCATTCTACTGTGGGAAACCCTCTTCCCTTCGGATAACCGGCCTCGGCAAGCAGTTGTTTTGCCTTCTTTGGATCATAGGCCTGGAGATCTCTGTATTTATCGCCCACATAGCCGGGGAAACCGGGCGGCAGCATGGTATACGCCGGGGTGCCCATCCCTTGCAGCAATACCCTGGTAATCGTTTCTCGATCAATCGCGTGGGCAATGGCCTGGCGGACCCGTATATCATCAAAGGGCGGAATGGTGTTCTGAAAAAAGAGATACCAGGTCTGAAACGTGGGGTTGGCAAATAGCTCCTTGCTAAGGACCGGGTCTGCTTTGACGCGAGGCAGTTGCATCGGCGCCACACCGATGACCTCGACTTCGTTATTCTCATACGGGGCAATGCCCGTGCCGATTCCTGCTTCCGCATAGGTGATCAAACGGGTGATGCGTTCAAAATATCCCTTGTGAGGGCCATCATAATACGGATTCAGCTCAAATTCAAGACGCTGTCCCGGCAACCATTCCACCAATCTATAGCTCGAATTACTGATATTATATTCGGCGAGCGACCAGCGATCCCCATATTTCTCCACCTGCCATTGAGGGACCGGGACCGATGTTTTATAAGACATAATCAAAGGCAGATACGGACACGGCAACGTCGTTTCAATTTTCAAGGTCAGATCATCGACCGCACGAATACCGATGACATCCGCGTTCTTCATCTTTCCATGATTGTACGTTTCCGCATTTTTGATCACATAATACGGAAAGGGATACACATTGCCACTCATCGGATCCAGTGCCCGTTTAAGGGCATATTCGAAATCATGGGCGGTAAGCGGACGCCCATCACTCCATCGCTGGTTCGGGCGAAAATAAAACGTCCAGGTCAACCCATCTTCGGAAACCTCCCAACGCTCCGCGGCGCCGGGCAACACCTCATTATATTCATCCATAACGGTGAGCGGTTCGTATAGAAATTCACTGCCATCGGCCGTATAGATAGATACCGTGATGTCCAGACTGGTGGGTTCATTGGACAGGTATCGATAGTGCTGCCTTTCAGGCGGGGCGGCGTCCGGCGGTAACACTTTGCCTATACTGTTGGTCTGAGCGGATTGAATGGCAGGTGACCTGAGCACGTCTGTGCCCAATAGGGCGAGAAGACATAACGATGAAACGACAAGTAGACGATGCATAGGACCCTTCCATATATAGTGTTATTTAAGGATATTTTACGTCTTCATTATTATACTTTTAATAGCTTGTCTGTCAAAGGTAAACAGAAGCATACTAAAGGCATAAATACCTCTTGTTTTCAAAAGAATCTCTATATACTCTCTAATAAACTGATGTGAGTTGCTCCGAATGATTATCGGGTTGATCCGACCTGATTTTAAATGGGATAAACCAATATGTCAAATATGCCAATCCTTCTAAATGACGACGACATGCAACGTTTCATAAGCAATGGATATGTCACTGTTCAGGCCGATTTCCCTGAAGCATTTCACCGGATGATATATGATCAAACAACGGCTCTTTATGACGGGGAAGGAAATCCTGGAAACGACCTGCTACCCAGGATCCCGGCGTTATATGATATCCTGGGGCATCCTGAGGTAGATGGCGCCTTGCAGCGTCTGCTCGGTTCGGATTATCTTATTCACCCTCATCGGCATGGACACCATAACCCGCCGGGAAGTGCGGGTCAGAATCAACATAAGGATAGCTATGAAGCCGATGAGAACGTCCGTCATCATCATTGTCGATGGGTCATGGGTTTTTACTATCCTCAGGATGTAGACGCCTCACGCGGTCCATCTGCTGTTTTACCTGGAACACAATATTTCAGCAACCAGGATGTGGCCTATAAGCAGACTGAATTACCTCTTTACGGGCCTGCCGGTTCCTTTACCATCGTCCATTATGATCTCTGGCACCGGGCGATGCCGAATACAGGCGCTCTGCCGCGGTTCATGTTTAAATTCCTGTTTTGCCGGATGGCGGAACCGTCAACCCCTGCGTGGCAATGTGAAGGAGATGCTTGGCAATCACTGGATTGTCCTCCATCTGACCCTATCTGCAAACATCAATGGGATTGGTTTAACGGTCGGCCATCGTGTTCTGCCCGGTGCGACCAACCGGTAGACGCTTTACTACATCAGTATCGCCATGGCGATGAAGCAGATCGTCTGATGGCGGCATACAGCATGGGTACGCATGGTGAAGAGGGTGTTTTTGTACTGATGGATGAGTTGCGTCAAGAAGCCGAAGAGAAAACTGATCTCAATTTGCAGAAAGATCACACGAATCCCTGCCAGTTTGATGCCGCCTATGGTCTGGTTGCCGCCGGCAAAGATGCCATGCCCACATTGCTCGAAGCCCTCGATGATTCTGAATGGGCTGTCCGCGCATCGGCAGCAGATATCCTCGGGGATATGGGCACCCTGGCTGCCGATACGACGCCTCAGTTAATCAAGGCCTTGAACGATTCTTCCCTGTGGGTACGTCGCAATGCGGCAGAGGCTCTGGGGATTTTCGGAGTCGAAGCGAAAGACGCTGTGCCCGCTCTCTCCATAGCGCTGAGTGATCAGAATGCCCGGGTGCGGCTCAATGCCGTCAGCGCCCTCCAGCGTATCGGACCCGCCGCTGAAACTGCTGTGGATAGGGTACGCCAAACCCTGCAGGATGAGACGTATTTTATCCGTGCCCATGCGCAAATTGCTCTGGATCGTATACACGTTATTTCATGATAGAACCTATGAGATCACATTTCCTGAACCTCGGTGCTTAGTGCCAATATTCTATACCTGAAGATATAAAGGAGACCATCATGCGTTTTGCTCTACTTATTCCTCTGGTGTTTATCCTTACAGCATGGTTTCCGGTTGAAATCCTTGCTCAGAGGCGGGCTATGACGACCGATGACGGACTGAATATGGTTCAGGTGAATAACGCCCTCATCAGCCCTGATGGTAGCAGGGTGTTTTATCGTAAAAGTGAATTGGATTGGGATAAAAATAAAAGAAAAAACACGTACTACATGATCTCGACCGAAGGTGGTGAACCGTATCAGTATATCGGTGAGGATGGCGGATCGAATTTCCAGTTCTCACCTGATGGGACCTATATCTCGTTCAAAAGAACGGTAGATAAGAAATCACAACTATTTTATATGCGTACCGCCGGTGGTGAGGCCATTCAGCTTTCGAAACACGAATCTGCGGTCGGATCCTACCATTGGGCGCATGATGAGAAATCGATTTTTTTCGTCGCCGAGGAACCGCGTACCAAAGAAGAGGAGAAGGAACACGAAAATGGCCTCGATGCTATATGGGTCGGTGAAGGACCAAACGGACAGAATGAGGGTCGGTGGAATAACTTCTGGTCGATAGAGATTGGGGACGATAAAAAAACCATCCGTCTGTCAGAAGGGGATCGCCTTATCGGCGCCTTTGATATTTCGGCGCAGGATGATCGGATCGTGTTTACCTCCCGGTCTGAAAATCGTCGTAATCAGGGCAATCTATCAGAATTATATGTGATGTCTTTAGAGGACAGTACCATCAGCCGGCTGACGGATAACAAAGCGCCCGAAAGTCGGCCCATCTGGGCGCCTGATGGCCAATCATTCGCCTTTATGGCAGCAGATGATAAGCAGTGGGAACTTCGTAACAGTAAAATATGGGTGATGAATCCCGTCACGAAATCCTATCGGCTGGTGTCGGGTGCATACGAAGGCAGCATCCGGCGAATTAAATGGATGCCCAACAGTAATACCATTCAGTTCTCAGGACTTCAGAAAACGAATTCTAATTTGTATAATCTGGAAATCGATACCGGACAGATCAATCAGTTAACCAGTATGACTGGTACAATGAATGTTCAGGATTTTTCAAAAGATGGTACCATGGTGGTCTATTCGTTCGAAGATGTGGATACCCCCTCTGATTTATATGTCTCAACGACAGATCAGATGGCACCTACCCGATTGACCAGGGCCAATCCGGCCGTGGAAGATAGTTTGCTGCATGCCAGCTTGAAAGTCGTGCAGTGGAAGAGTAAGGATGGCCTGGATATCGAAGGGGTTCTGCTCCTGCCGCCGGATTATCAGGAGGGAACACGTCTTCCCCTCTTATTGCATATTCATGGGGGGCCGGCCGGTGTATTCACCAACAGATTCGATGCTCGATATCACGTCTGGGCTGGACTCGGTTATGCCCAGCTTCTACCGAATGTCCGTGGATCGAGCGGGTATACGGATGATATCCTGCGTGGTAATATACAGGATATCGGTGGGGGAGATTACCAGGATTTGATGACCGGGGTGGATTACGTCATAAAAGAGGGCTATGTGGACGCAGACCGCATGGGCGTCCGCGGATGGAGTTATGGTGGTATCCTGGGTGGCTGGACCATTACGCAGACCGATCGGTTCAAAGGGGCTTCTCTCGGTGCCATGGTTTCAGACTGGACCTCCGAGTACGGTCCCGGATTCAATCATGACGTTCGGCTCTGGTATATTGGTGATACTCCCTGGGAAAATCCTGAAGGGTGGCGTCAACGCTCCGCCTTAACACATATCAAAAATGTAAAAACCCCTGTGTTGTTATTACATGGCATGTCTGATCCGGTCGATACAGAACCACAGAGTATGATGTTTTATTCCGCGCTTAAAGACCAGGGGAAACCGGTTCGATATATCCGTTTCCCACGAGAACTCCACGGCTTCCGGGAACCACGGCACCAGCGTACCCGTGATATTGAGGAAATTCGTTGGATACAGAAGCATGTTCTCGGCATCGAGTGGACGCCCTGGGAACGAGCTAAGAAAGAAGAAGAGAAAGAAGAAGAAGAAAAAAAAGTAGTTCAGTAGTTGATGGATCCCCGCTTAAAGCCTGTGGGGATGACACATTTCTAACTTTTTTCGTGTACTATAAGTTGGAGGTTAGAATAAGTTGAAGCCTGCTAACAGGCCGTCGAGGCCCCCATTGGAAAGGGGTTTTTTCCATTTGGGTCTGAGGCCGAGGCTATTCAAGTGGTCTCTATTGCCGAAGTAAATACAGACGTTGGAGCCCTTGCATCGTTGTTTAAGGGCATCGCCGAATTGTTTGAAGAGGGTATGAAGGTCTTCATCCCGGCCTGAACGAATGCCATATGGGGGATTGCAGACAATCAAAACTTCTTTAGCGGGGTCGAGTTTCAACGCATCCCGCCTGTT
>CAJXCW010000238.1 GCA_913051705.1 uncultured bacterium | reverse complement strand
CTGACGGATCAATGCTCTTAAGCGATGATCAAAACGGTTTAATTTATAAAATTACCTATAATCAAGATAACTAGGAGTAATGATGAAGATAAAATCAGTATTCTATCCGCAAATGGGGGGAGGAAGGTCAGAAACATATCGCTAAAACCCTTTTCCGGTGAATCTCCAGTATTTTCACCTGATGGCAAATATCTTGTGGGATATGTAACCACACTCATAAACAATGTGGACATAGGATACCTGCCTCTGGATGGAATCGAGCAATTTTTACCGATTCCCCAGCCTCCCGCCAGCGAGATCATGCCGGTCTTTTCACCAGATGGAAAGTATTTTGCGTATCAATCTAATGATTTGGGCCAATGGGAGATCTATGTAACCTCATTTCCTGAAGGAGCCGGTCGGTGGCCGGTATCCGATGGCGGAGGCATCCATCCCCGTTGGCGCGGGAATGAGATTTTCTTCGTGAGCGGGAATGCCCTGATGGTTTCCTCGGTAGAAGAAACAAATGCCTCACTTCGCATTGGTAAACCCGAGCAGCTATTTTCCGGAGATGATCTCGGGGTAGCTCTTGACCCGGTGAAGATCAGTGGAAATTTCGCTGGCGGCCTGTACGACGTGTCGCCGATGGCCAATGGTTTGTCGTCATCCGAACGGTGCGTGAGGCGGTACGCACGATGACGGTAGTAGAAAACTGGTCAAAGGAATTCGAAGGCCGCGAGTGAGAATCTGCTACAAAACACTTCACCAATCAGACAATCACCCAATCACCAATTACCCATGTCCCTACTCCTCTCCCACGGCTACTTCCTCAAAGATGATCCCAAAGAACTCCGTATTATGCGGCCGTATCCGCCGCTGGGTATCCTCTATATTTCTGCCTACCTGAAATCCAAAGGGTTTGAGATTCAGGTGTTTGACTCAACCTTCCAGACACGGCAGGCTTTTCGAGACAGGCTTTCGGAAGCCCAACCTCAGGTCGTGGGTCTCTACTGCAACCTGATGACCAAGCTTATCGTGCTCGAAATGATCCAGGAGGCCAAAGCGGTTGGTGCGACCGTCATTGTCGGCGGCCCCGAACCGCCGCATTATGCCGAAGAGTTTTTACGCCATGGCGCGGATGTCGTCGTCATCGGCGAGGGTGAGCAGACGCTGGAGGCTTTGCTGCCCGCGCTTCGTGAGCAGGGTGTGAAGAACCTGGGCGATATTGAGGGTATTGCATACAAAAATAATCAGGGGGACATGGTTCGTACGCCGGACCGGCCGTATATAAAAGAGGTCCATACGTTACCAGCACCAGATCGCTCAGCGATCGATATCAGGCAGTATCTGGATGCGTGGAAAACCCATCATGGGTCGAGTTCCATATCGATTATCACGGCGCGTGGATGTCCATATAAGTGCACCTGGTGCAGCCATACCGTCTTCGGTGAGTCCCATCGACGCCGAACACCTGAACTGATCGTTGATGAAATTGAGCAGTTGATAGAAACCTACCACCCGGACACGCTCTGGTTCGCTGACGATGTATTCACCATCAGTCATCGGTGGCTCTACCGTTTTGCCGAGGAGATGAAGGCCCGGGGGCTGCATGTGCCGTTTGAATGCATATCCAGAGCGGACCGGCTGAATGAAAAGGTGATCCGGACGCTCGCAGAGTTGGGTTGTATACGCATCTGGCTGGGATCAGAAAGCGGATCGCAGCGTATTCTGGACGCCATGAGGCGGGATGTGACCGTTGAATGTATACGCGAGATGACGGCACTGGCCCAACAATATGGTATTCAGGTGGGTTTATTTGTCATGCTGGGATATGATGGCGAGGAGGTGTCCGATATCGAGGAAACGGTCGCCCATTTGAAACGGACGGCGCCGGATACTTTTTTGACCACCGTGTCTTACCCGATTAAAGGAACACCCTATTACCGCGAAATCGAATCTCATATTATCGACCGGCTACCCTGGGATACGCGTACAGAGCGGGATCTGTCTATAGGGGGGCGACATTCTTACCGGTTCTACCGCTATGCGAATCGCTGGATGGTGCATGATGTCGCCTTCCACAAAGCCTGGCACGGTCCAGAACGAGATTATACCAAAGCCGCCAAAGCCTTCGTTAATGCCCGCATCGGCCGGTGGGGCATGCGGCTCACGTCCCGGAAAAGGGAACGCTGAAGAAGGAAGGCCATGGCAGACTACCAACCCGATTACAACGTCTATTTTGAGCGGGAAGACATCGACGGCGCGCTCGTGTGCCTCGATACATACGGCTACTGCGTGATCCGTAAGATGATTGATCAGGTTATGGTCCAGATCTTGAAGGATGCCATCGACGAGGCGCTGGATCCGGACCGGGATCTGCCACTCGCTTCGAATCGGTATCACATGATGTTTGCGGAAGCCGGTCCGGCGATGTGGAGACTGACCGAACACGCCCCGTACATGAACTACATCCGCAAAGTCCACAGGACCGCCGATGTGTGTCTGCATCGCTCGGCGGCTATCCTGCGTACACCGGGCGAGGGCATGGGAGGCTGGCACACGGACCATCGTGGGCATATCGAAAAGCCGAAGATCGCCAACGAGGTTTTGAACCGCTACCCCATGCCGAGCGGAAGCTGGTATTATCTGAACGGCAGCCATCCCGACCGCAGCGGAATATCCGTGATTGAGAAATCCAACCGAGCCGATTGGCCGGGACCGGAGGGCTTTGAGATGAAGCCCGACCGCACTGGATTCCATCCGATCGGAGAAGCATCCGACGCCGGATATAATCAGATGGATGTCCCCGGTTGTATTGGGATCATAGCCGATCCAGGCGACCTCATCTGCTTCGCCGCGCTGACCTACCATGCGAACATGGCCACCCACGAGCGGCGTTATTCCTGCGGTTTCGGCTTCCGACCGAAGTCGGTACGCATCGACGCACCCTGGCCGTTACCGTCCACCGCACAGGCCATGATCGATGTGCTACCGGACCATCTGAAACAGTATGCCGAGGGCTACACAGGATATGATGGGAGTTGGCGAGCGGATGTGTAATGGATATTAAGCCACGTACACCCGAACTTCCTGGTCCAGTCTATCGGCCAGCGTATCGCGTGTCGTTTCAAGCTCGTATCGTGTTTGGAGAATCATCCAGAATTGGGCTTCCATGCCGAAGAAGCGCCCCAGCCGCAGCGCGGTGTCGGCCGTGATGCCTCGTTTTCCGTGAACAATCTCATTGATGCGACGCGGTGGCACACCGATGGCCTGAGCCATACGGTATTGGCTGATCTGCATTGGCTTGAGAAAATTCTCTGGCAGAATCTCGCCGGGATGGATGGGTGGAAAATCACGTTTAGTCATGGTTTCACATCGGGGGGTGCCTACATAACGTTTCCCGTTAATAACGTCAAGCGTTATCGACTACTGAATGCCACGCTGAAAATTTGTTTCTTTAAACCTTGCAATAAGGTTTTAATCCTTTTACACTTTGAACAGCATAGTAATACACATGGCTTGCGGCAATTCGTGCAAGCGAGTTTCGATTCTCCGTACTTATACCAATTACCATGTAATAGATCATGTATTAATTTTATAACCGACTGATAATAATAAGGTCGTCAATCATAATTTATAATTCATAATTCATAATTGCTGATCCCTGCGGGCTCCAGCGAGCGCTGCGCGGTTCAACAATTGGTATTACTACGGGGAACCCTCAATAACGGCCATAGCCTATAAAAACCGGTTGAAGGAGGTAAAGCGTTGACTGAAGATATGCGTATTGTGATGATCGGGCAGGCGGCTTTTGGAGAAAGTGTGCTTAATACACTGGTAGAACACGATGAAAATATCGTGGGGGTGTTTTGCTCGCCCGATAAGGAAGGGCGGCCTTTAGATCCCATAAAAACGGCAGCCCGGACGCATGATATCCCCGTTTTTCAATTCAAACGGATGCGAAATAAAGAAGCGATAGACGCCTTTAAAGCGTTGAACGCGGACCTGTGCGTGATGGCTTTTGTCACCGATATTGTGCCCGATGCCATCCTGGAAGCGCCGACCCATGGAAGTATTCAGTATCACCCGTCCCTCTTACCCAAACACCGTGGTCCCAGTTCCATAAACTGGCCTATTATTCAGGGGGAAACTAAAACGGGTTTATCCATATTCTGGCCCGACAAAGGCCTGGATACCGGTCCGATTCTCCTCCAGAAGGAGACGGAAATAACCGCCGATGATACCCTGGGGTCCGTTTACTTCGACCGGCTATTTCCCATGGGGGTCGAGGCCATGGCTGAAGCGGTAAAAATGGTCAAAGAAGGTACCGCACCCAAAATTGTACAGGACGAATCCGAATCCACGTATGAAGGCTGGTGCCAGGCAGAGGATGTCGTGGTCGACTGGAACAAATCGGTCGACGAGATATACAATCTGATCCGGGGCAGTGAACCCGTTCCCGGAGCGGGCTCCACGTATAACGGAAGCAAAATTCAATTTTATAACGTCCAAAAACAATCGGGTGATACAGGCAGGGAACCCGGCACGGTTTTTGAGGTTTCGGATAAGGGCTTTTTGGTTGCGGCCGCTGGTGGGGCCATTTTAGTCGGCAGAGTACAGCCAGAGGGTGCACGCAAAATCATGGCGCCGGATTGGATAGCGTCCGTCAACCTGAAACCCGGCGATAAATTCGGGCGTTAGAAATCCAACGCCACAGCGCCCGACATCATGGATGCCGACAACCCAGGAGTAGGACCATGCATATCGTCTCCGATCAGGGCAGTGAGCGTGCTACCAACGACAAAGGCAAGATCATCACCTACGACGGGCTCACCGATGTCACCTGGCAGGACGTAACCCGCAAGGGATACTTCAACCGTGTACGCACCCTCGATCACGCCCCCGGCAAATGGAGTGCGCCCGTTACTCTGGACTCAGGCGTCGACAACCACGCCCGCGCCGTCCTCGACATAACCCCCGACGGTATTCTGCGCGCCGCTGTGGGCGGACGGCGTGCACTTCACCGACGAGGGCGCGGGGCATCTCGACGACGCCGTGGCCCCTGCCATTCGCACTGAACTGGGGTGAGCGCCGAATGCGTTTCAGATCGACAAGGGGGCGGCCAGATGGGCGACACAATCCCCCCGCTCTACTCTGCCGGGATGACGTTTACATACGACTTCTCCCGCCCCCTCAAAGGCCACCGGTATAGGGGGCCGAGCCGGGTTGTCCGGAAACAGTACATGACCGCACAGGTCCCCAGGTCGTACGCGGTCGCCCAGGTCCGTGGCCGGTTCGAACAGACCCGGCTCGGGCGCATACACATACGCCTCGGCACCGAAGATATGCATCATTTCGGGTTGCGGCACATCAGGCGGCAACGTGTCCTTAGCTCCAAAAAAAGCCAGCAATCGCGCCACTGCCTGTTGAACCAGCGCCACACCCTTTCGTGAAACACAGCCCATGCCGCCGTATTCACCGCCGAGGGAGATCACCCCCTGCCGTATGGCTGCATCCGGCAGTCCGCCCGGTCTGGGCATACGCTCAAAAACCATCACATGCGGCACCCCGAGCTTCTGGACCACCTCGAGACTGCGGCGCTTTTGTTCTGTTGGGGTGTCCATAGAGTAGTGCACGCTGGCATGGGGACGGTATTCCAGGGAGCTGCCGCCGCCATGAAAGTCTGCAACCACGTCCACCATTGGCAGCAGGTGGCGCTCCACGTAGTCGGCAATCTTCCAGGTGGGGCCGCCGTCCGGATCACCGGGAAAGACGCGGTTGAGATTGCCGTCGTCCAGCGGACTCACACGTGTTCCCGCCTGCACGGCCGGAAGATTCAACGCCGGTAAAATGATGATACGCCCGCAGATCTCTTCCGGCCGTAGATCCTGGATCAGACGCGTCAACACGATCTGGCCCTCGTACTCGTCCCCATGGTTGCCGGAGATAAGCAGAATCTGCGGTCCCGCACCATTCCGGATAACGGCGATAGGAATGGTCAGCGTACCGTAGGCGCTGCGGGTGACTGAATGAGGCAAGCGTAACCAGCCGACTTGCTTACCCTCTTGATCGAAGTCTATGGTAGGCGTAATCTGTGTCATTCATACGTCTCCTATCTTGTGAGAGGCGGTGTTTTATGAGCCTATTATTGTGATTGTCACTACTATCAGACGACCCGTTGCCCGCCACAGGCCACCCGCGTTGATGTTGCGCTGCTTGCTGCGTAGCATCAGTCAATATAGTTATCTTCTTGACAGTTTCAATGACTATGTATACCCGTAGAGCGCGCTAACAGTAACCTCGTCCGGGAACGCTCCCATGACCAAAGATGATGTACCGTCCTCTGTCACGCCATGACCTCCACCTCCTCTCAGCGACTGCTGGCGCGTAACACCCTGCTTTTATTTCTGAGCTATCTGTCTCAAGCGGCACTTGGCGTGTTGTCGGCGGTGATCCTTGCTCGTTATTTAGGCGTGGAGGGATTCGGACAATACGCTCTGGTGATGGCGGTGGTCGGGATAGCGGGTCATTTCGTGGAACTGGGGTTCAATACTTTCCTGACCAGGGAGATCGCGCAGCAACGATCGGAAGCGCGCCGGTTTCTACTGGGTTCCTGGCTGGCGAAGGTCCTGCTCGCTGTGGCGATGGCCATACCGTATTATATTTTACTAAAGGTAGGATTTCAAGATCGAGCCGATGTGTTACTTGCAGCGCTTGATCTGACCCCTTTGCTGGTTTTGATCATCGCGTTGAACGCGTCTATCTCCTCTGTTTTTATCGCCTATGAGCACATGAACGAAATTCTCCTGTTCAACGTGCTGGCAGTAACGGCGCAACTGGCGGGGCTGTTTGGCCTGACATGGGCGGGCTACAACGTGGATGCCCTCATCTGGTGGACGGTCATCGTTCAGATGGCCAGGTTTATTTTTTCCTGGTATCGGCTGGAACGATTTTTGAAAAACAAGGATGAAGGGCCAATCGAAACACACGGTTGGGGCTGGCTGAAATTCAGCATGAATTTGATCAACCGGGCCTGGCCTATCGGACTATCTACGATGGCCGTTACGATCCATACTCGCCTGGATGTCATCCTGCTGTCCTTTATTGCCGGAGATCGGATGGTTGGACTCTATAGCGCCGCGTATCGGTTTATAGACCTGCTTCGCATGCTGCCCGGCGCTTTTCAGGGGGCGTATTTTCCGATGATATCAAGAGCGGAAGCAGACGGGCTGGGAACCGAAGTCGAGGGAAATTTCAAACGCGCACGTCGGTGGTCTATAGGGTACGGGTTGGGCTGTGTCCTGATTATTGTCATCCTGGCCCCCTATTTGATTCGATGGTTGTACACAGAGCAGTTTGCGCCTTCCATCCCGATTTTGCAATCCCTGGTGTGGATTATGATCCCGCTGGTAATTAACGACCTGATGCAGACCTATCTCTATGCGACCGGTCGTGAGATTCTGGTACCGAAGATATCGTTCATCGGTATCCTCATAAACGGTGGTCTGCTTCTCTGGGCTATTCCGGCCTTCGGCATGATGGGCGCTGTTATGAGCGTGCTCATTTCTAATGTGGTTTTATCCGGTCTCTTCTGGAACATGGCAATCCGCAAACAGTTTGGACAAGGAAAGATGTAGCTGACGACAGCCTAAATTGCTTGACAAAATACGATAAATCATACAGATATCTGAAATGGCTAATAAAAACAAAATTGTCCTGTTTTTCCCCGCTTACAACAGCAACGAAGCGTGCCCCCCTCTTGCGCTGATCTCCATTGCAGCCCCTTTAATCAGCAAAGGCTATGAGGTTAAAATTGTTGATTCCACGCTTGAAGAGGACATGGTTGGCGCGGTCCTGCGGGAATTAGACGATGCGATTTGCCTGGGTATGTCGCTGGTCACAGGACCGATGCTCAAAGGCGCCGCGGAGGTAGGGCGTGCGGCAAAGGCCAGATATCCGCAGCTTCCCATCGTCTTGGGAGGTTGGCACCCCTCCATTTTACCGGAGCAAACGTTGGAGGCCGACTTCGTAGATGTCGTGGTCTTGAAGCAGGGAGAGGAAGCCTTTCAGGAGTTGATTGAATGTTTTACCTCCGGGGATTCATTGGAAAATGTGACGGGCATTTTATGGAAAGACGGCGATGAAATTCGCCGGAACCTGCCGAGAAAGTATCCTGCCGTTGCCGAATTACCCAGTCGGCTGCCGGGGTATGATTTATTCGATTATGAAACCTATTATAACCTGACCGGCCTGCGGTGGATCATGTACTCCTCCAGCCATGGTTGTCCTTACAATTGCAGCTATTGCTCTAATGCGTCGGTATACGGGCGTAATCTGGATATGCTGCCGGTCGAGCAGGTGGTGGACGAAGTCACCTATCTGGTCCGGAAATACAATATCAATCTGGTGGGCATCATCGATGATATCTACTTCGCTTTTATGGACCGTTGCCTGGAAATGGCGGAAGGCTTTATTCGATCCGGCCTGAAGTTTGAGTGGTATATTCAGGATCGTGTGGACTCCTGGGCTAAACTGACCGCCGATCAGGCCAGATTATACCGGCGTGCCGGCTTGGTGAGAATACATTTCGGTGCGGAATCCGGTTCGGACGAGGTGTTGAAGTCCATAGAAAAGAAACCAACAGGATAA
>CAJXCW010000237.1 GCA_913051705.1 uncultured bacterium | reverse complement strand
ATTAGATTTAGAAAGTTGAAGTCCTGAAACCCAGTGTTTATAAGGGTTTCAGAGCTACCAGTCACTCCCACTCTATGGTACTTGGGGGCTTGGTACTCAGGTCGTAGACGACGCGATTGATACCGCGGACTTCGTTGATAATCCGATTAGATACCCGGGCCAGGAATTCCGACGGCAGGCGCGACCAGTCCGCCGTCATGAAATCGAGTGTGGTGACGGCCCGTAGGGCCACGACGCTTTCATAGGTTCTGGCATCGCCCATCACGCCGACGGTGTTCACGGGCAGGAGGACCGCCAGCGCCTGGGATACGTCATCATACAGACCGGCAGACCGCAGTTCGCTGATAAAAATATGATCCGCTTCCTGCAAAATCGAAATCCGCTCCGGGGTGACTTCTCCCAGAATGCGAATGCCCAGACCGGGGCCTGGAAAAGGATGGCGGCTGATAATTTCTTCGGGCACGCCCAGTTCGCGCCCGACCGAGCGCACTTCATCTTTAAACAGATCCCGGACCGGTTCGAGCAACTGAAGCTTCAGGTCATCCGGCAATCCGCCTACGTTATGGTGTGTCTTGATCGTGGTCGCGGGTCCTGTGGCCATGGCGCTTTCTATCACATCCGGGTAGAGGGTACCCTGGGCCAGAAATTCCACATTCGGCAGGGAATGCAGTTCATCTTCCAGCACCCGAATGAATTCATCACCGATGATCTTTCTTTTTTCTTCAGGTTCTACAACGCCCGCCAGGCGGTTTAAGAACCGGTCGGACGCGTTTACGAAACGAAACCGGGCATGGATGGTCCGTCTATAGGTCTCCTCTACCTGTTTCCCTTCGCCTTTTCTGAGCATACCGGTGTCTACGAAGATACAAGTCAGCCGATCGCCGACGGCCTGGCCGATCAACGCGGCCACCACCGTAGAATCGACGCCGCCGCTGACAAAACAGGCCACCCGCTGTTCACCTACTGTCTCCTGTATAGAAGCAATCGCCTGCTCGATAAACGACTGCGGTGTCCAGTCGCCTGCGCACCCACATATATTAAACAGGAAGTTATTCAGGATCTCC
Source organism: uncultured bacterium (assembly GCA_913051705.1). Lineage (GTDB taxonomy): Bacteria > JAAXHH01 > JAAXHH01 > JAAXHH01 > JAAXHH01 > CAJXCW01. Next base: position 7,580 of record CAJXCW010000237.1, on the reverse strand, counting down.
AATCCCTGGACCGTATGCGCTACCTCGGGATGAAACTGAACGCCATACATACGCCGCTCCGCCTGCCCGACGGCGGCGATCACTCCATTGCTTGACCGGGCAATAACCTCGAAATCCGTCGGGGGTTCGCTCAACTCGTCCCCATGGCTCATCCATACAGTCATATTCTCCGGCAGAGTTTTAAACAGCGCGGTATTTGTTTCAGCACGGATCGTGGCATGGCCGTATTCCCGGGAATCAGTCCCGGTCACTTTGCCGCCGAGGTAATGCCCCATAAGTTGCAGGCCGTAGCAAATGCCCAGCACCGGCCGGCCCATAGTAAATATCTCCGGGTCTGGATGCGGCGCCTGGTCCCCATACACACTGGCCGGTCCACCCGAAAGCACCATTCCGGTTACCCCTCGCCGGTCAAGTTCTTCTGCCGTCGTATCGTAAGGCAGCACCTCGCAGTAGACGTGGCTTTCCCGTATCCGACGAGCAATCAACTGAGCATACTGGGCTCCAAAATCGAGAATGGCGATCCATTCGTGCTGGGCCATAGACATCCTTTTAAAAATGGTGATTTGGTGATTTGGTGATTTGGAAAAATGGGATTAGAAATTAGTGCTTCAAGGTGTAGGGTTCATATGTGTTAACCGATCAGTGGTACAATTTAACAAAGTATATAGTACCATGTACAAAGCACCACTTTGTTCAAAAGGTCAGATTTTATAATATACCATTTTATTTCGGAATGTCTAACGACAAAATCAAGTTTTTCAATATCTCTTCGCCTGTGGGGATGGAAAGCGAGATATCGAGAGCGAGAAGATGGGTTTGGATCAGATGATCGGGAATACGCACGGCGTCCTTCTCGGTGGTTATGATCCACTCGGTTCCCACCTGTCGGGCTGATTGAACGACCTCATCCATATCCTTTATAGAATAGGTGTGATGATCAGGGAAATACAGCGTGAACGCCACGTGGGCACCCAGGTCGGATACCGTCCGGCCGAAGGAATCCGGATTCGCGATGCCGCAAAGGATGAGCACCGGCTGTTTTTTTATGTCGTCCACAGACAGAATGGTGTTGTCTGAGATCCGGCGAAGACGAACGGGTTCGTAGATACTTTCTATGATCTGTATATTCGGGTTGACAGCCCGGATGTCTTGAGAAACATCGCTGGGTGCATTGACCTGATCTGTCCGTGTCAGGATAAGCCCCTGAGCGCGTTGCAAAGCGGTCAGGGGCTCGCGCGCCGGTCCGGCTGGTATCAGGGGTAGATTCCGGGCATAGCCTGTGCTATCGTACACCACAATATCCAGGTCCCTCTGTAGACGCCTGTGTTGAAATCCGTCATCAAGGAGCAGAACATCAGGCTGAAATTCAGCTATGGCGTGACGCCCTGCCGACACGCGATCCGCCCCGACCACGATCGGCACATCCGGCAACATGGTCGCCAGGAAAAACGGTTCATCGCCAACGTTTTGCCAGTTCTCTTCAAGTGACACGGAGACGATTCGGCGATCCGTTCGTCCATATCCTCGACTCAAGATGACAGGGCGATGCCCCATGTCCATCAGAAGCCCCGCCAGATACCGCACGACCGGCGTCTTTCCAGCGCCGCCTATGGTAAGCCCGCCCACACTGATTACTGGTACAGGTAATCGTTCCGCCTTTAACAAACCGGCTTCATACATCCATCCACGCCATCGAACCATAAACCCGAACAACCAGGCAGGCATCCGCAGGAGGGCGCGTAATAGCATGATGCCCGGCGCGTGATCGTCAGTATCACTGATACGTAAAAAAAGCGTGTGGAAAGACATATCTCTATCTATCCCCGAAGAGCCGTTCCTCGAGCAACGCCATGGTCCGATCCAGGGCGCCGTTCCCGGCATGAACGGCTTCCTTTGCCGCTGCGCCCATCTCTTTACGCCGGTCCGGTTGCGCTATCAACATCATCCAGGCTTCGGCCAGTTCATCCCCGTTTTGAACAACCCTTCCCCCGCCGGAACGCAGCAAGGCCTCTGCACTTGCCCGGACGTTTTCCGTGTGTGGCCCGAAAAGCACCGGAATGCCGCACGCCGCCGGCTCCAGTACATTATGCCCGCCAAGCGGTACGATCGTAGCCCCTACAAACGCCATATCGGCCGCGGCATACAGCGTGGCCAGTTCCCCCATGGTATCGAGGATCAATACCGTGGCCGCCATGGAGATTTGATGATCCAGCCGGCTACGAAGCAGGTAGGGCAGGCCGGCTTCCGTTAACCTGTTTTCCACATCAGGGATACGTTCCAGATGCCTGGGCGCCCAGATGATCTTACAATCCGGATATCGGTCATGCACCACCTTACACGCCTGTAAAACGGCGTCCTCTTCCGATACAGGCCGTGGGCACCCGGCCATAATCACCAGGTCATCGTCCGACAATCCCAGCATCTTTCGGACGGTCCCGCGATCTGGCAAGGATGAGGCGGTGGCCTGATCAAATTTAACATTTCCGGTCACCACGACCTGATTCGGTTCCGCACCGAATTCGATATAGCGTTCTGCATCCAGCGGGGATTGTGTGCCTATAACCGTCAGGCGACGAAGTATGGCCCGGAAGAGGGGCTTGACATACTGATTACGTGGATAGCTTCGATCCGACATGCGGGCGTTGATCAACACCGAAGGACAGCCGTATCGATCAGCCCCCGCGAGGAGTGACGGCCAGAGTTCCCCTTCAAGAAGGATCAAGGCGACCGGTCGCAATCGTTTGAAAAAGCGTTTTACTATGAAAGGTACATCGAGCGGCAACAGATGACAGTCCCGGGTTTCGGGGATATGCTGCCTGGCGTATTCCAGGCCGGTGGCGGTCAGGGTGGTCACGAAGATCTGATACTCCGGATAGGCATGGACGAACCGATGGACGACCATCGCCATCCCGACGACCTCCCCCATCGAAGCGGCATGAAACCAGACTACAGGTCGTGTATTGTTTTCCGGTATAAGAGGCTGCAATCCAAGTCTATGTTTCATGCCTCGTTGGTTGAAAACGGCCATGCACACCAGGATAGGGGACAGGACAATGGCCAGGCAGGTGATGAGAATGGTGTAGAGAAAGAGCATAAGGATTTGTTGATTTGTTGATTGTCTGAATTGTTGATTGAAAAACTGAAATCAGACAATCAACAATTCAGACAATTAACAAATCTTTTCTTGTGTTAGTGATTCATCGGCTGCTGTTCGAACGGTTGACAGGCGGTTTTCGAGTTCCAGGCGATAGGTCTCTATGGCGTCTTTATCCATTTCTCCAGGTATGCTCAGCGGTTCACCAAAGGCGATGACGGCCCTTGTGAATGGCCAGGGGATCATGAACCGATCCCAGCTTGACAGGATGTAGGGTTTTGCACAGGATACGGCAAACGGAAGAATGGGTAAGCCCGATCGGCCAGCCATATATATGATGCCCGGTTTCACCCGATGTCGGGGCCCCCGGGGTCCGTCTACCGTCACTCCCAGGTCACTTCCTGCCACTCCGGCAGCTGACATACGGAACAACGCTCTGGTTCCACCTCGTGTCGAGGAACCTCGGACCGTCGTATACCCCATCCGCTCGATTGTACGGCTGATGTATTCCCCGTCCCGATGTTGACTAACCAGCACTCGAATATCCTGCCGGCGAAAGGCATAGGTGGCGACCAGCAACCCTTCATGCCAGAAGGCATAGATCACATGCCTGTTGTTGGCCTTTGCCTGTTCTAAATGTTTATGGTTAACCAATTTTATCGATAGTGTATGCCCTAACGCGGTAATCATACCGGCGCCAAACAGACTGATGAGGGGGGACATAAAACTAATTGGTGAATGGTGAATGGTGAATGGTGATTAAAGGCTTATATTCAATCAATTATAAAAATAATAGATGGTCTATTACGTGGCAATTGGTAAACGTTTCAAGTTGTAAGGGGCCAAACGTTTTCTCTCCTGAATGCTACTCACATGCTCACAATTCTTTTGCCATATCCAGAGCCAGGCCGGCGACGCGATCCGATGCGCCGGGGGCGCCGAGTTTGGTGCGGACGTCCTGTAATTCTTTCCTCATTCCTTTTAATCGTTCCGGATCCTGCAACAGATTCACGACTTCCGGGACGAGTCTATCGGGATGGGCCGCATCCTGTAAGAACTCAGGAGCGATACGTCGACCGGCAACGACGTTTACCAGGGCGATGTTCGGGATGGTGACCAGACGTCTGGCGATCCACCATGATAAACGGGCCATTTTGTAGAGCACGATCAGCGGTGTACCGAAGCAGGCGGATTCCAGTGTGGCGGTCCCGGAGGTGACCAGCAGCAGGTCCGCATGTTTCATCACGTCGTAGGTCATATTCTCTACCGTGGCTACCGACGTATGCCCGTTGAGCATAGGAGATATCGTTTCAGGGCGTATGGTCGGCGCTAATCCGATGACGCCCTGCACATGCTGTAGGCCCTTTTGTACTGCCGACAAGGTGTTGAGCATCACCGGGAGCAGGCTGGAAACTTCCTGCCGGCGACTGCCCGGTAAAAGTCCGATAACAGGCTGTTGGGGGTCGAGCCCTGCCTGTTGGCAGAAGGCGTCTTTATCATATTTGGCTTCAAGCACTTCCAGGAGGGGATGACCGACAAATTCTACCTGCCCACCCGCCTGTTCGTATAATGACACTTCGAAGGGGAACACCACAGCCATTCGGTCGACCAGTTTAACAATCGTATGAATACGCCCGGCTCGCCAGGCCCATACCTGAGGGCTTATATAGTAGAGTATGGGGATATCATATCGCCGGGCGATACGAGCAAGGCGGAGATTGAAATCGGGGTAGTCAATCAACACAAGCACATCCGGTCGGCGGGTCTGAAATACCTGTTCGAGGCGTTGCATGGCGCGACGTACAAAGGGCAGATGGCGAAGCACTTCGACCAGCCCCATAAAGGCAAACTGTTCGATATGATACAACAACTCGCATCCGGCCGCCTTCATGCGATCTCCGCCAATCCCGAATATATCGCTGTCCGAATGACGTCTTTTGAGCGCCTCGACCACGCCGGCGCCGTGCAATTCGCCGGATGCTTCACCTGCGATGATCATGATACGGGGCATAGATGGTGATTGGTGATGGCAAGTGTCCTGCGGACACATTGCGAGCACTTCGTGGTTGGTGATTGGTGAATCGTTCGCTGTCACCTCGCGTTTTAGCTTTGTATCTTGTGATGCCGCGTCAGGTGATTTTATGGTTTCCATCCCGGTCCTCGGACGACTTGCCCCGGGGTTGCACCGGTATGCTCACTATCCTTCAGCACCTGGACGCCGTTCACGAAGACATGGTGTACCCCGGTGGCGTACTGATGGGGTTGATCAAATGTAGCGTGATCCTGGATGGTTTCTGGATCGAATACCACGACGTCAGCGAAGTGACCCATTTTCAGCATGCCGCGTCTCTCGATTTTGAGATGCGTGGCCGGTAGAGAGGTTATTTTTCGGATGGCTTCCGATAATGAGATCACTTTTTCCTCTCGTACATATTTACCCAACAGCCGGGCAAAATTACCATAAGCCCGTGGATGAGGATTCGATTTGAGGAAAACACCTTCGGGGGCGATCGATCCTGCGTCTGATCCTAAGCTCACCCAGGGTTGAGCGATCTTTTTGCGAATGTTTTCCTCTGCCATAATAAAATACACCGTACCGACCCGACTGCCGTCCTCAATCACCAGATCCATGGCCGTTTCCTCGGGGGATTTACCCCGCATGGCCGCCACCTCTGCGAGGGTTTTACCCGTCAGTGGTTTTAATGCTTCATTTTTAAATCCGACCAGCAGGACCTTATCGGCCGACCCCGCCGCCAGATAGAGATTGTCCCAGTCATTGGTAGGCGTGGACATTTCACGCTGGAGTCGGCGACGGGTGGCCGGATTTTTTAACCGTTCCGCCCAGGCATCGTAACCGCCTTCCTGCACCCACGGCGGCATGGCCGCATCCAGGCCGGTGGCGCCTGCTACATAGGTATAGATGTCGGCAGAAATAGACAGCCCATCGGCGCGAGCGACTTCCACTTTCTCAAACACGGTCTCCAGTTTGCTCCAATTGGCCTGGCCCGCCGCCTTCAGATGGTATATTTCTGCCCGAATCCCCGCCTCGCGGGCGATCGTGATCAACTCATCTACGGCTTCAAGCAACTGATTGCCTTCGTTGCGTATGTGCGAGATGTACATTCCGTCATATCCGGCCGCGACCCGGGCCAGTTCGATAAGTTCATCTGTTCTGGCATAAAAGGCGGGCGCGTAAATCAGCGAAGAGCCCACACCCAATGCGCCATCTTCCATCGCCCGGGCTACAAGGCCCCGCATCCGCTCCAACTCCTCCGGGGTAGGCGGACGGTCTTCATAGCCGATTTCATGAATGCGTACGGTGGTGGCGCCCACAAAAGAAGCCACGTTCGGTGAAATCCCTCGTGCCGTCAGATAGTCAAGATATTCCGCCAGGGTCGTCCATTCGATATCGAACTTGATATCTCCCTGTTGTTCGGTCTCCGCCGCTTTCATTTTCTCGTTTAACGGCCCCATGGACCAACCTTCACCAAACACCTCCAGTGTGACCCCCTGACGGATATCACCTTGAGAACGTCCATCCTCTATCAGGGACTCGTTGGCCCAACTGAGCATATTGATAAACCCGGGGGCGACAGCCAGACCCTCGGCGTCTATCTCCAGTCTGGCTATAGCGTTCTCTAAGGGGCCGATTGCGGCCAGGGTATCTCCCTTAATCGCTACATCTCCTATCATTGGATCTCCACCGCTTCCGTCGTATATGGCGCCATTTCGGATAATAATGTCGTATTCAGTTGCAGGAGAACAGGCGGTCATCGCGATTGCAACACAGCTGACTAAGGCTATGAATAGGTTCAGCATGGCAGTATCTCCAATATATTTTAACCGTTATATGTGTAGGCGCCTGGCTTGTAAATTGTTGATCAGTTGATGGATGATTCCCTGCGGGAACTCATCGGACCCTTCTGGGTTTGTTGATTTGTTACCGCTACGCATCATCGAAAGGAAGGAACGCCTCTACGAAGCATTATCAGCACCCACTCCTTATTAACACCTTTATTCTTGACCGGATACGACATCCATTCACAATATACATATATATGATTGCCCTGCAAGATACATCCTACATACCGTGATGGGGAACAACATCTGGTCGCAGAAGTATATAAGGCGGCGGGACGCCGGATGGAACTCGGCCTGGAACCGGGCACATACACCGTTCAGTATCAGCAGGATCCCGGGTGATCCGATACCTCTCTGACGCTGGGCGAAGACGACCGTGTGGTCCTCAATCAGACTGATTTTCAACCACTCGATCAGGAGCAAACCACACTGCGCGGAGTGAACACGACCGGCAACCCGAATGATGAGTACCGACTATCGACGCCGCTCATCATTGATCGGCAGAATCAACCCTTCCGTGGTCTTCAATTCTCTCTGATCGGCAACAAGGCGAATAGCACCACAAGTACACTTTCTGCTCTTCGTTGTATTCCATGGTATATTCCCAGTGACTACAGGATCTACC
>CAJXCW010000236.1 GCA_913051705.1 uncultured bacterium | reverse complement strand
AGCCGTCCCCGAAACTGTCAAAGAGGTTGGCGGTGTAGCAGACGTCGGTCAGTCGCCTCGCGACGACTGGCTCACCAGAAGCGAACTCGTCATCCCCTCCGCCCTCTTCCTCGATGCCCACGTCAAGAGACCTTCCACTCATTCGCTGCGCCTCTTGGATATGTTTCTGCAGCGCACCTTCCAATACCGGTAGCTCTGTAACGAGCCCACGCTTCCCGCTGTTGGCGGCGCCTACGAGCGCACTGTTGTTCGCGACTGTGACGCAGCAGAGCACCATGATGACCATGAAGTGCCTTGCCCACATGTTCCTCTTGTTACTGCTGACTTTCTGTGTCCGCCCCCTCGACGGCTTGAGCAATCCGCGGCAGAAGCCAACCGCGGCAGAGGGGAGCGGGGTGCCGACCAAATCCGAGATCTTCTTCGAGTGTTTCTCCCGGTTGATGCAGTAGCCGAAGAACGCGAACGTGATGACTGTGAGAGCAACGGGAGAGAGGAAGAAGTCGACGTAGAACCAGAAGTAGCTCGACAAGTTTCCGACGTCGGGATCGAGGAGGGCGCGGTGAGTGATGGAGGAGAGCGCGAGGGTGAACAGGAGGAGGAGAATCATTCTGATGTTGACCGACGTGATCGCTAGCACGATGAGAGCGAAGAGCAGCGTGCACCAGATCTGGTAGACCGTGACGCTCAACACTGCGTTGACGACGCTCGTGAAGTTGTCGGAGAGCGACAGGAAAGAGGGCGAGTGGTCTCCTCTTGGCAAGGCGGCAGCGGGAGCGACGTGATCAACAGCAGCGACGGCACGGTGCAAGTACGAGCAATGGGGGTGTTCGTGTTCGCCGCAGTGCAGGGAGTACGAGGTGCTGCAGGTGGTCTCGTCGACGATCATGTCGCAGAACTCGATGATAGCGGCGCGTCCGACCACCTCGAGACCGTGCCCGGGAATCACCCGGGTGTCTGGCCCAGCCATCGCAATCGCCAAATCCAGCGCGTCAACCGTGCCGGCCAGGCTGCCGCCGTTGAAAATGTCGACCACCGGATAGCTCGTCGTGCGAAAGACATCGCCCAGATGCAGCACGTCCGAGTCCGGGAAATGCACGAACGTGTCACCGTCCGTGTGGGATGGTGGCGCCAGAAACGCGCGCACCTCCTCTCCGTTGAGGTGGAAGCTCACGGCATCGTTGTAGGTAATCAGCGGTCGGGCGTTGTCGGGCGGCTGCGGCGCGAAACTCCCGCCGCGGCGCGGGAACCGGAGGCGCTCCAGCGCACGCACCCGCACATTGTCGTGGGCGAAGATCAGCACGCCCTGGTCGGCGAGAAACGGGTCGATGGGTGAGGACGTGGACATAGGCGTCACGCCGTCAGATTTTTGCTTACCTGCCATAATTGGTCGGCAACGGTCAAATCATAAGAGAGCCTGGATGACTTAACCATTCTCCGTTTCTCGAAATACTTTCCAGTCACGCCTTCTATTTCAGGTGAACTCGCTAAATAGAGCGGCGTTCGAGCCGCATTTTCAGGGGTGCCATACAAAAATTTATTCATTAAACTAACCAGCGGACTTGCCCCATTGTAGTCGTTCAACAATCTGGTCGCGACCACACCCGGATGCAGGCAGTTAGCTGTCACCTGCGTTCCATCAAGCCGGCGAGCCAGTTCATAGGTGAACAGGATATTGCCCAGTTTGGTCTGTGGATAGACGTGTTGTGGGTTGTAAGATTGCGTGGATTGCAGATCGTCAAAGTTTATCGTCGCTGAGGTATGCGAATTAGAGGAAATATTAATAATGCGGGATGGCGCACTGGCCTTGAGCGTATCCAAAAGCAGATTGGTCAGCAGGAAACCAGCCAGATAGTTGACGGCAAACTGGGTCTCCAGGCCATCTGCGGTTTCGGTACGCTTTGGTGGTATCACACCCGCATTGTTGATCAACACGTCCAGCGTGGTGAATTCAGTCTTGAATTCGGAAGCAAATTGCCGGATGGAGGTTTGCGAAGAAAGATCAGCTATAAACAGGTAAAGGGCGTCATTACCGCTCTCTTCTTTGATTTCGTTCACCGCGGTTTCACCGCGGTCCCGGTCACGGCAGACCATAACGACTGTCGCGCCCATTATTGACAGCCCAACGGTTATCGCCCGCCCGATACCGGCATTTGCTCCTGTAACGATACAAGTTTTGCCGACCATGGATTCGGCTGTATTGACCATATTGAACCTGCTCCAAACGACCTGCCACCAGATCTGATGTTTCGCTATACGTATTATATATATTGACAACAAAGATAGTTCGATCTTAACTCTACGTTATAAATCATTAATCAGTAAATATATCGAGAGAACCGATGCCTGTCAATGACGAGGATCCTGACAAAGTGATCCCTTTCATCCTCCCACCCCATTCGATCTATGTGGAAACATATAAACACCGTACTCTATCGACTGTACTATGCTTATCGCGGGCGTAAGTTATGGCAAAAGAGCAGGCGATGGCAAATGTCCGAGCTACCCGTGGACAGCGATGAGGCCGCCCCGATTCTTTATGTCGCCTGGGGAAGGATCGGGGATCTGTTGCTGGCTACAGGCCATCTCAGGCACCTCCGCCGATGGTTTCATCCGCATCCGGTATGGCTTTTGGGCCGCCCCGAGGTGGAGACCATTGTCAAACCGTACATTGATGTGTTTGTGCCCCTTGATGAAAAAAAAGAGGTGTCGCAAGAAGAGAGGCAACATCATCTCCTGAATCAGCTCAATCGGCCGTTCAGTAAAATCATTGCGGATATCCATACGTTTTACGGGGGCGTATTTGTGATCGGACGCTTGCTTGAGCAATTACAAGCACCGCAGAAATTTATCTACGAAGGATATCATCTTGGTGCCAACCTGGCGCCGTGGCGGCCCTACCCGGCTGGATTCGAGATCATTCCTCGACAGCCAGCCCATGATCCTGATACAAAGGAGGTCTCCACACGACATGTACTCCATCATATGGCCTATTACATCCGTGAGGTTCTGAAACGGGTCCATATCGCCCATGAACTTGTATGCCCTATGAAACCTGAACTGACAGGTGAAGAGACAGACGAGTCTATCTGCCGAAAATTCAATCTTGAGCCGGGGAAATATATCGCCTGGCAACCGGTAAGTAACAATCCGAAAAAAGACTACCCTTTACCCCGGTGGTTTGACGTGATAGGGTCGTTTCAGGATCAGGTATTTGTTGCACTCGGCACCCGATCGGAGCAGGAAAGATTAGCCGGAAGAACCGCCCCGAACCTGATCAATCTATGCGGTCAAACGACCCTGCCTGAGACGATCCAGCTCATTCATCAGTCCCGTATGTTTCTTGGATTGGATTCCGGGCTTAGCCACGTGGCGTCCATTCTGGGGCAGCAGACGATCTGCGTGAGCCAAAACAGCAACCTGGGCTACTTTTTCCCCTATCCGGTGGAATATGGCTTTACTAATCAGCATACCGTATATCATCCGGATTATGTCCATTGCAGCGGTTGTTTTATGACCTGCTGCTATGAACCCATTGTAGCCACATATCGTAAAGGCGCGTTGTGCCTCCGTACCTTGCCGGTTGAGCAGATTGTGCAGAAAATAGAGGACGTGTTGGAAGCTGAGGAAGACGGGAGGCATCATGATGGTGTTGTCCAAACCTGAATAACCTGCTCTGTCAACCTGCTCTGTGCATTGTCCACTATTTCGCTTGCTTACGTCGTACTCTTTTTATAGATTAAGAATGGTGAAACGACGAAGCTACGTTGATTGTCTTTTGATCCCTTTTCAAGGAGCCATCGTTTATGATCGGTGATGTCGGTATGAGCGAGCTGCTGGTGATTTTTTTGATTGCGCTGATTCTGTTCGGCGCAGATCGGATTCCGGCACTGGCCAAGGGGCTCGGAAAAGGGATCAGGGAATTCAAGCGTATCGTCAACAATGCCAATGATGAAATTCAACGGGCGATTGATGTCGAAGATACCATGCCACCAAAACGCATGTCGTCTAAGCATACCTCCACTCCGGTCAAGAAACAGGACGTCGTTTCTGAAAACGAATTCGATGACATTGAGCTGGAAGTTGATAGCGAAGAAACCAGCCCCCCGAAGCCTGCCCCATCGCCAGATAAGAAGAATGACAACTTGAAACTTGAGACTTGAAACAACCCTTTAATCATGATTCCAGCCTGCCATGGGCGCACACATCTTCCGGTCGTGCGCCTTTTTTATATCCTGCTTGCCGGTCTGTGGCTCAGTGGTTGCGGTATGAAATCCGCTCCCAGATATACCCCGGGATCACAGACGCAAACCAGCACGACGCGCGCTCGTATGATGGCCGTTATGGAATCGTATATGGGCGTCCCCTACGTCTATGGCGGCGCAGGTCGTAAAGGGATCGATTGTTCCGGTCTGGTGATGGTTGTGTTTCAACAGGCGGCCGGGGTCCGGTTGCCGCATCGCGCGGCGCGGCTTAGAGAAATGGGCACAGGTATCGCCAGACGCAAGCTTCGTTTTGGTGACCTGGTTTTCTTTAATACGGGCTCCAGGGAAGGCGACTTGCATACCGGAATTTACATAGGCGATAGCCGGTTTGTGCATGCCGGAGTATCCAGCGGTGTCACCATATCCAACCTGGATGAGAATTACTTCAAAACCCGATACATCGGCGCCCGGCGCCTATTAAAACGATAAATGAACCCTGAATCCCTCTCTACCCTCCGCACAGACGCTCGACATATCTTCGATGCCGCCTTACTCGCGGTTGATCCAGAAAAGGCCATTCATCGGTATGTCAGGCGGACCGATCATATGCTTTCGGTTGATCAGCAGTCATACGACCTGAAGGCCTTCAGACACATCTATGTGGTTGGCGCCGGAAAAGCCGGCGGTCTGATGGCTGCCGCACTTGAATCGATCCTGGGAGATCGTCTGACCGGGGGCGTGGTCAATGTCAAATATGGTCATACCGTACCTGTCCACCGGATCGAGCTGATAGAGGCAGGGCATCCGATTCCGGATGACGCCGGCGTTCAGGGGGTGGCGCGCATCGTCCGTCTTCTTGAATCGTTGGATGAAGAGGATCTGGTATTCTGCGTCCTATCGGGGGGGGGATCGGCGCTCATGCCGTTGCCCGTTGCGGGAATAACGCTTGAGGAGAAACAGGCGGTAACCGGGCTTATGCTGGATTGCGGGGCGACCATTAACCAGATGAATACAGTCCGCAAACATATCTCGCAGATGAAAGGGGGACATTTGGCGCGACTGGCGTCACCAGCCACGGTCATCAGCCTGATTTTATCCGATGTCATCGGCGATCCGCTCGATGTCATCGCCTCAGGCCCCACCGTGCCTGACCCCTCAACCTTTGCCGATTGCCGAGCCATTATGACCCGGTACCAATTTGAGAACACCATCCCGGCCTCTGTGATCCGGCATTTGCAAGAAGGAGAAGAAGGCCGTAACCCGGAAACACCAAAACCGGGTGATCCGGTTTTTAATTGCGTGCAGAATGTTCTGATTGCCACCAGCAGACAGGCACTGGAAGCAGCCCGGACGGAAGCCGAACACCGGGGATATCATCCGTTGATTCTCTCCAGTTCGATCGACGGCGAGACCCGGGAAATCGCCAGGGTGTATGCCGCTATTGCCCGGGAAATACGGACCAGTGGCCATCCTGTCCCCCCTCCGGCCTGTATCATCTCAGGCGGCGAGACGACGGTGACCATCCGGGGCAAAGGCAAAGGCGGTCGCAATCAGGAGTTTGTCCTGGCGGCGGCCCCAGGGATCAGCGGGCTGGATCAAACGGTGGTCTTCAGCGCGGGGACAGATGGGACGGATGGTCCCACAGATGCCGCCGGCGCCATCGCGGATGGGTTGACTATAGCTCGGGCACAGCAAGCTGGCCTCGACGCAGAATCCTACCTGAATGAAAACGATGCCTATCATTTTTTCGAGGCCCTGAATGATCTGATCATCACCGGCCCGACCAACACGAATGTCATGGATTTACGTTTATTATTAGTCGCAGTGTAACGAAAGAGCCTACAATATGACAACCCGACATCAAAACCGAATAGCCATCCTGTGCAGTAAGCAGACCTATCATCGTTATGTCGATCAGGCCGATCTGCAACGGTTACACGATCTGGCGGAGGTGGCATGGATCGCATATGACGAACAGGCGGAAGTGGGTCAGGTTCTTTCGGAAACGGACCTGGCCGGACAGATTGGCGCCGCGACGGGTCTTATTCTGTCCGGTGGCGCCCCGCGTATTACAGGCGCTTTGATGGATCTGATGCCGGATCTTCGTATCATAGGGGATATGGACGGTGACCGGTTTGCCAACCGTATTGATGTAGAAGCCGCCTGGGCACGACACATCCGCGTGGTGGATACCACAAACGGCACCTCCTATCCGGTGGCGGAATGGGCGCTGGGATTGATTCTTATCTCACTGCGAAATGCCGGGTTTCATTTTCGGAATATTATGGCGGGGGATGCAAAGAAACGGCACGAGGATGCTGGATATCTGCGGGGCGATCTGACAGGAAAACGGGTAGGGCTGATCGGTTGCGGCCATATCGGACGCCGGTTAATGAAATTCCTGGCGCCGTTCGAGGTCGATATCTACGTCCACGACCCCTATCTTCCCCGTGAAATGGCGGACGCCCTGGGATTTACGCTGACCTCGCTGGATAATGTGATGTCGGGGATGGACGTCATCGTATGTCTCGCCCCGCTGACGCCCCGGACCAAAGGTCTGATCGGCAAGCGTGAGCTGGATCTGATCCCTTCTAACGCGGTATTTGTCAACGTATCACGCGGGGCTATTGTCGATTCCGATGCGCTGACAACCCGTCTCAAACGCGGGGATATTATCGCCGGTCTTGACGTTTTCGATCCGGAGCCGATTCCGTCCGACAGTGAAATCATTCATCTCCCCAATGTATTCCTCAGCCCCCATATTGCTGGGGTGACTGCCCCGAGTTATCCCAAAATGTTTGCCTTGATGGTAGACGAAATGATCCGTTTTTTAAATGGTCATGAACCCTACTTCGAACTCTCTCCAAGGTCTATCGCCAATCGCCGCGGAACAGACTATGAAGCCTGACTTCAGTATGCCAAAGATATAAATCGCCCGAAGGAACGGGCTCCTATCAGGTGATATTATTCCTGTAACAGGGTAGGGACTCGCTCCTTCGGGCGAAATGTATCACTCCATTTTTTTAACTCACCGGATTGGTTTCAGCAACCTCTATCTTTATAGTCAATCTTTGAGGAATGTCGTCGGCATGTCTTTTTTCCTGCCATTCAACAGCCAGCCTATAGGGGTATATCGCACCAATATCAAATAACTCACGAGCCCCAGGCTCAACGTCAATAGGGAAGACACCAGAAACTTCAGCCAGATGCTGATCTCCACATCCACGAGATGGATCTGGATCAACATCAGTACGGGGAAATGTATAATATACACCCAGTACGAGGAATCGGCGATATACCGAAGACCGGCATGACGGATGTCCAGATACTTCTTGCCGAGAATAAGGAAGGTCAGCGTCAGAAATAACGTGGCATACGCTTCTATAACGGCCACCCCAAGATGCTTCAGGCTGAAGTCGTAGGTATTCGCCATTTTAAGCGCAGCCTCGAGCGTGATATCAGGCAGCGTCAGAAAGAAACCTGTATACAACACAACGCCTGCTCCCAACATATGTTTCCAATAAGGGGTGATAAGATCCAGATACCCTCTTTGACTGAATAAAACCCAGCCGAAGAGAAAAAAGAGACCGAAATATCCGAAAGACCATAACTCCGGATACACGCGTTCCGGTGCAGGCAACGGCGCAGAGGTTACGAAAAGACTGGGTACGAGCAGGAGAGGCAGATAGATAAGATACCGCGCATTTGAAAAAATGCGATCGAGATAGCGGGACACGCTTTCCATTTTAAATTTTATGCCGATGACCGTCAGTATATAAAACCAGATAAGTTGATATAAGAACCATAAATGCGTGGTGCTGACGGGGGGAGACTCCGCACCGGGGTTGTTCATCTCGACTGCAATAAATTGCAGCAGGGGCAGTTTGGTCGTTACGGTTTCCACTGCATGGACCATTAATATGATTATAGAGATCCCCACAATCGGCCAGAATACAACAAATGGGATCAGAATGCGGGCCGCTCTGTTTTTCAGGAAACCGGCCGTTCCGCGTTTGTTAATCAGGAGGTGGGCAAAGAAACCGGCCACAATAAAAAATACAGGCATGCGAAACAGGTGAGAAAACCAGGCGCCGAAATCCATTAGCCAGCTTCCCCGTATATCTGTGATGATCCAGACCTCGTGCAGCAGCGTGCCGTAGGGTATGGACGCATGGAAAAAAATCCCCAGTAACATGGCCAATGCACGGACATTGTCCATATAGTAAATACGTTCCTCGTTGTTCGTCATTTCATGTTTTCCTCAAGACGTGTAATAAATGCGACTATAGCACCAACGTCAGACCACCTGCATTCTGGGGGATTTCCAGGCGGACCCGCCGCCAGCGGTCCACAAAAATGTTTCCCTGTCACGGGATTCGATAATACGGCCCCGGTCTATAAAGGTGATCTGATCTGAAATCTGTTCTACATCAAGCGTGTTTTGTGAAGAAAAGAGAATAGAAAGCATGTGTGAACGAAAAAATTAACTT
>CAJXCW010000235.1 GCA_913051705.1 uncultured bacterium | reverse complement strand
CGCCGTCAATATAAAATTTTATCTCTCCCTCCCCCCCCCAGCCGTTATTGTTTGACCCCCATGCCATATATGTTCCCACAAACTGACCATGACCTTCGACGCCGTCCAGAATAGTATAAACGTCTTTATATGGTAAGGGGTTGACTCGCCTGAACTGGGCATGGAAATAAGCCACATCATCCGGGACTTCCGTCAATGTATAATCGATTTGATAATAGACCCGCATCTTTTCGTCGGCCATATTCTCCATGGTAATTCGGCATCTTTTTTTGAAAGGCATCTCCCAATAACAATTAAAAGCACTTCCTGGGTTCACGCAGATGGCCATTGAGGATACCTGGGCATATTCCCCCCACCCGCACGCAAAGAAATCCCCTACGGGACATTCTACAGAGGGTTGCTCCTCGCCATCCCAATAAATACGGATGATTGAGAAGCGGAAGTGCCCGGTTGGGGTCATCCAGATATGCTGGATGGCGCCGGAACCTTCAATATCTGCGAGGGTGATCGTCTCACCCGATTCAATGTCGATGGAGGGAGACATCTTCCAGCCCTGTCCCAGAAATCGGGCATGGACCTCCCCCGTCCCATCCGTAGCCATGCCCCCCTTACCCTTCTCCCCCGTAAAATTCTCCGGGGACATCGAACGCGTCTTCGCATGAGAAAGCCGCGGTAAGTTACCCATATGCATCCCAAGCCCATTAAACAACCCCATACATTCTCTCCTTGATAGTTAAGATTTTTTTCTTAAATTACATTTCACCTACTAATTTATTTAGAATTGTCTTGTTTTATTCTTTTCAATCACCTGATCACCTTTTTTTATGCCTACCTCCACCCTCTACTACATCGCCGATCCCATGTGCTCCTGGTGCTGGGGATTCCAACCGACCCTTGAATCCATCATCGATATCCTACCCGAGGAAATTGATGTTCGATACGTCATGGGGGGGCTGGCTAAAGATTCAGACGAGCCTATGCCTGCTGACACCCTGGAATATGTAAAACAGCAATGGCAACTGGTTACAGACCGAACCGGCGCCCAATTCAATTGGGACTTCTGGACCGCCTGCCAGCCGAGACGATCAACCTATCCTGCCTGCAGGGCAGCCATTGCAGCCGGGGAGCAACAGGGAGCCGGCCTTGAAGACATGTTTCATGCGATCCAGCGGGCGTATTATATGGAAGCCCGTAATCCCTCTGACCTGGAAACACTGATCAGCCTGGCGGCTGAATTGAAACTGGATGTGGACCGCTTCTCTACTGATATCGTTTCCCCCGGAATAAATGATATGCTGTATAAAGATTTCGAATTGAGAAGATCATTCCACGCAGATAAATTTCCTACCGTTATACTGGATTATAATCAGGAGACCATGTGGCTCGCCTATGGATATGAAGAGGCGGATAAGGTCATGGACGTCCTGGAATCGGTCTTACATTCGTAATTGTGTTTGCCAGAACGCCTGGTAAATGTTGATAAAATCTTCAAAGAACTGTTTTGTTCCCTGCTTAACCCCCAATAAATATCCTTCCTCTAAACACCAGGGCTGCATGGAGAAATAATCACAGTGCGGCTTGGATCGCTTCGTATAGGTCCACATCAGAGTCCTCCGTAACCGATCAACATGATAACGTCCCCGGTGTAACCCCATGGGATTAAACATAGCTGCATCGCCAGGTGCCAAATCAATCCTTTTTGCATTTGGCATTTCATTGGATCGGTTATGCGTTTGGTTGTCGGCTTTACGAATATGATATTCATCCGGCGTATCCCATCTGAGATGTGAGCCAGGAACATACTCTATATCCTCACTTGCAGATAGGGCGATTTGCATTTGTATACCCGATCCGGTTTTCAATCGTTGTTTGATTAATTTTTGTTCAGCATCATCATCTGAGGTGTTAAACTGCGAATCTCGATGCCAGTTGCCGTCCCCCCCACCGGATAATGGATTAAAAAAATAACTGGTCGCACGAAAAAGAGGTGTTTCTCCCAGGATCTCAGTCACCTTCCCCAGAATGTTCGGATCAGCTACCGCATTCAAAATATCCGACAATCGATCTACCTTGTCTGGAAAATAGCCGGTATGGTTCAAGTGACGCATAACCGTGGATTCAGGATCTCCTCCCTGTTTCCCGATCTCCGGACTACAGCCTCTCCATTTCGTCAGGCAATCATCGCTGATAAGTCGTAATCGATCCACCGTTCTTCCATCATAAACGGATCGAAAAACCAGATATCCTTCTGTCTCCCATTGTTCCGTAGCCGTCATATATTACCCATCTGATTGAAAAACCTGGTAATAATCGCTTGCCATCCCTATTTGCTGAACTACGCAAACTCCTGTGACCGTTTCACGGTTTATAATTCGTAATTCATAATTCAAAATTTATAATTTATATAATATTTCATTCACTTTCAATCCGGGGGTCGATCCACTGATAAATAAAATCGATTATAATATTAGAACAGACCACGAGTGTGGCAGAAAATAATACCACACCCATAATCATGGGGACGTCCAGATTAAATACCGATTGGAGTGCAAGCGTTCCAAGACCCGGTAAAGCAAATACATTTTCCGTAAAAACCACACCGCCCAATAAAGCGGCGACATCCAGTCCGAGAATGGTGACCACGGGGATAAGGGCATTTCTCAAGACATGCTTAAACAAAACGCGCCACTCCGACAATCCCTTTGCCCGGGCTACGCGTACAAACTCCTGATTAAGTACCTCTACCATATTCGTATGGACAAGCCGAGCGTAGTATCCCGTCGTTACAATGGCAAGGGTAATCGCCGGTAAGATAATATGGGTCCAATTTACATATCCTGCTACAGGAAAAAGTCCGGTTCGATACGCCAGATAGTATTGAAGCATCCGGGCTAACCAGAAGACAGGCAATGAAATGGCGATCAAACCGATGAATAAAACCGCCCGATCAATGAAACGCCCCTGATAAATCGAGGTTAATACACCGAGAGGAATGCTGAGAAGCAACCAAAGGATGACGGCGGATATAGACAGGGCGGCCGTGGTAGGAAATCTTAAAATAATAGCATCCAAAACCCGCTCATTCGTAACCAGGGATGTGCCCAGATCCCCCTGGATCAGTTTGCCTAAGTATCTGGTATATTGAACAATAAGCGGATCATCCAACCTCATTTCGAGTCGTATCCGTGCAATCGTCTCCGCGTCTGCATTAGCGCCGGCATACACCCGGGCAGGATCTGCAGGGACCGCATGGGCAATTATAAATGTAATTACCGTCGCCCCCCATAAGATCATCACTGCCCAAAGAAGCCGATGGATTAATCTTTTTATCATATCACCAACATGTATTGATTTGTTGATGGATTTCGCTGCGCTCAATCACCATTTTCAATCCTTTTCGATCCACATCTTCTCATACCGAATCGGCCACACCGGATTTAACTTCAACCCTTTCAGCCAGGCCTGTCTCAGGATGTACATATTAGGATGATATAAAAAGACCCAGGGCGCCTCGTCCACAATAATCTCTTCAGCCTCTTGATAAAGGCCTAAGCGTCGATTCTGGTCGGTGATAAAGGCGGCTTCCTCCAAGAGGGAATTCACCTTCTCATTGTTATAAAAGGAGACATTATTGCTATTGATATCCGTGATCCTTCGTCCATTCAATAAAACATCCAGGAAATTACTGGGATCCGGATAATCCTGATACCACCCGAAGGTACCGAAGGGTACAGTCTTACGATGCCCCAGGGCTTCAATACGCGTGGCGCCCGTTACAGGTTTTAATTCTAAGGTAATCCCTACCCTTTCGAGATCCTGTTGAACGGCCTGCCCTATTTTTGTTTCGGTGCTGTTCTGGGCTACGATCATCAATTCGGTCTTGAAACCATCTTTATATCCTGCTTCAAGAAGTAGTTGCCTCGCTTTTTCGGGATTGAAATCATACCCTTTTAAATGTTCATTGAATCCAGGCATCCCCGGGGGCAGCACGCCATTGGCCACTACGCCCCGATCAC
This sequence comes from uncultured bacterium, assembly GCA_913051705.1. Taxonomy (GTDB): domain Bacteria; phylum JAAXHH01; class JAAXHH01; order JAAXHH01; family JAAXHH01; genus CAJXCW01. Next base: position 4,713 of record CAJXCW010000235.1, on the reverse strand, counting down.
TGATCAAACGAATAATACGATCCCGGTCAATGGCGTGATTAACGGCTTTTCTAACTTTAACCTGATCAAAAGGGGGCATTTCCGTATTCATGGACAGATAGAAAAGAGCGTTTAAGGATTGTGTGGCTACGAGCCGGCGTAAGTTCGGATTTTTCATCACCCGGATAAAATCCGGATCAGGAATGCCCGAGGAGGTTACACTGGCAATATCCAGTTCTCCCCGTTCGAACATCATCATATGCACCGTTGCATCACCGCCGACCATGATTTCGATCTCATCCAGCTTGATCCCAGCAGGATTATAAAAATCAGGATTCCGTTTAAACCTAAGGATCAACCCTCGGCGCCAGTCCGATAGGAAAAATGGACCTGTACCCACAGGATACCGACCAAAATCGGAGGCCTCTTTTTCTATTTCTTCTCTCGGCACCACATAAGCGAACGGCATCGCCAGGACATATAAAAAGGGAAGGTCTGGCTGCGACAGTTCTATAATAAAGGTTTCATCGTCAGGCGCCTTCAAACCGCTTACATGATCTGCCATGCCATCCTGAAAGGCCCGGGCGCCGACAATATTCCTGAAAAACCCCTGCCCGGGTGATTTTGTGGTTGGATCAAGGATCCGTTCCAGTGTATAGACATAATCCGGGGCAATAACTTTTCTGCCGTTTGAAAAACGAACATCGGGCCTGAGTTTAAATATCAGCGTCCTGCCGTCGTCAGATATCGTCCATGATTCGGCTTGCCAGGGGAAGAGGTTCAGATCGTCGTCATAATCGATCAATCCATGAAAGATCGTCCTCACAAGCGGCCAGGTCACCACATCATAAGCAATAGCCGGATCGAGCGACCGTGGGTCAGACGGTACGGCAATACGTAAGATATTCTTATCCTCATACAGCCTGTTCGCCTGCATGCCGTCTGAACAAGATGACAGAATGCAGCATGCCAAAGTAATTATTATCAGATGTAGTATGTAGAGATGATTTGATCGCATAATTTGATTTGTTGATTAATATAAGGCTTAATTCCGCACTCCGTACTCCGCCCTCTACATCACCGTTTTCCCTTCGCATAAGGATCAAGAACCTCCTGCATCCCCTGGCCCAGCAAGTTGAATCCGACGACCGTTAAAATAATCGCGATGCCGGGGACAATAGTCATGTGGGGTGAAACAATAAAATAAGCCTGTCCCTCAGCAATCATGGTTCCCCAGGACGGTGAGGGTGGAGGGACCCCAACACCCAGATAGCTCAGACCGGCATCGAGCAAAACCGTATTAGCCGTACTGAGAGAAGCGAGAACAATAATAGTAGGGAGTATATTGGGCATAATATGCCTGAGTATGATACGAAAATGAGAACAGCCCAGGGCGCGTGCTGAATCCACGAATTCTCTGGATCTCAGCGAGAGGACCTGTCCGCGGATAACCCGGGCAATCCAGGTCCACGAGACAATCCCTATTACAAGGAATATAGTGATTAAACCGCGTTTCAATGGAATATCCAGACTGTGCCATTCCAAACTATCCGGATGAAGGTGAACAATTCGACCATCCATCAGACCGGCGAAGGCGATCGCCAGAAGCAATCCGGGTATGGTCATCATGACGTCCGTACACCGCATGAGAAGGGTATTGATCCACCCACCGAAGTATCCTGCTGTCGCACCGATCGAAACGCCGATAAAAACAGCGGTCAACATGGCAACAATTCCGACGGTAAGAGATATCCTGGCGCCGAAAATTACTCTGGATAGGACGTCTCGGCCAAGATTATCGGTGCCAAGACGAAATGTACTTCCGGGTGCACGAGGTAAACCATCCTCATTTAATCCAAGGCTATGCTGCTCCAATGGATTTTCCAACAATCCCACTTCAGATAAGAAGGGCGCAAATAGGGCCATACCTACTAATACCAGAACCAGCAGACCACCGATACAGGCCATTCTGTTTCTGATAAGAGAATAACCGATGTTACTCGATATGCCGAGTAACATCGGAGTACTTTGTGTTTGGTACTTAGTGCTTTGATGGATTTGGGACATAAGCAGCAGTTATCATTGTCATCTCGACCGAACGAAGTGAGCGGAGAGATCTATTCTGAGTCAGCTCGTAGTAGATCCCTCGACTCCGCTCGGTCTGACAATCGGTCTGATGAGCGTATCGCTAACTATCAACCTGGTTTAATCTTAATAATCCGCTTATCCTTGATAGATCGGATTATCGCTCTCAGAATATCGTTATGGATACCCATTCTTTTCGGTGACGGTAGCGCCTCGGACGCCGGTGTCTCTTCCCCGATTATTTTATCCCACCACGACATGATAGGTAGATGTGGGTCGCTTGGAATGGGTTGATATCCTCTTTTGGTAAATATCCCCGGTCCATTATGCAGGCCCTCATAGGTCATTACACCACCTGTACCAATGAGGAGTAAATCTCCATCGGATTTATACGAACTATTTGTACAGATGATATGGCCGTTTGCCCTGTTTGCCGATTTAAGCGTAAGAGAGAGCTGGATTTTATTTCTTTGCCTGTTGGCGGATACATGTGTTTCTACAATCTCTGATTTGAAAAGTGCTTTGGCTTTATCGTACAGTTGACATAAACGCCACCAGTTTGATAGCAAACTTGGGCCTCCAAAGGTAATCTCCCGGTAATATACAAGCAAGCCGAAATCAGTCTCCTCAATGGCCTGGTGTAACTTTTCTTGATACGGATCAAGCATGAAATCGTCTCGTATTTCCCATCGAGCCTTATTGGTTTTAACGATATCAACGAGTTGTTGAAAGGATTTATCCGCGTGTGGAACCGGGCCGGAGGTAATGATATGCAGACCCTTTTCCAGACAAAGAGAAAGATCACCGAGCATGCCTTTATATGGGGAGAGAAAAACACACAGGTCTGGTTTAACCTCTTCGAGATACTTTTCGAATACCAGATCACCCGAAATGGATGTCCCACCGGACTTTCTTTGGTTTACGGTAGCAATGTGAATGTTCGGGTTGGTAACGAGGATCTCCGGCAGCATGGATATCATATTGGGTAAGCCGCATAATAGGCTGGATGGGGTCTTCACGATACCGCCTCCTCATCCAGAGGCAGAGGAACAGGTTTGTTTTGAACGATGGCATGATAACCAGCCAGCAGGATTTCCAAATGATCTCTGGCATGATGTACGGTAAACTGAGGCGCGTCATCTTCATCCAAGGCCCGAATGAAATCTTCGAGTGCCAGAATCATGGGATCATCGAATAGCCCGATCACCTGGGAAGGGGTACTGCTTGCCCATTGCATGGGATCATCATGCGAAGGTTCATAGGACGCCTCAAGGATACTTGACCGGATATGGGTGTCAAAGCGCGGCCTTGTTCCATCAATAAACACCGTGCCCCCTGTTCCAAAGAGAAAAGCCTGTTGCGGACCACCTGCACCATGGGTGCCTACACCAATTCTCCCTGCGGATATGGTTCCGATTCTGCCGTTCTCATCTACAAGGGTCAGTGTGCCGAAATCCTCTGCGCCGTGTTTAGCGTGTTCCTGGAAAAAATAGGCATCGCCCTGACCATAGACTTCAGTAATTCGGTCGAAGCATCCCAGGATTAACCCGACAGCATAAGCGCCGACGGTCAATAATTCGCGTTTTATATCGGGAAATTTCCATCTCCCCGGTGGTAAAAAGAAGGGTTTTCTGATTTCATCCGGAATCGGCGTAGGCAACCCCTTATTGAACATGATATCAACGTGGATACCAATCAATTCGCCAAGAGATTCGGATGCTACTGCCTGGTGGCATTGTCTCACAAGACTGTTGTAAACATAACTCGGTAAGATAGACTTCACACCAGCCTGATTGACTGCTTCAACCACCGCATCACATTCTGCGAGGTTTGCGCCGATAAATTTATCTATCCATAGATGTTTGCCTGCACTTGCCGCCATCACCGCAATTCGGGATCGCCGTTCTATTTCATGGCCCACACTTACTATATCTACGCCTTCGTGCTTTATAGCTTCTTCAATCGGTTCAATATAGGGGACTCCCAGTTTTTTCGCCCAGGCCTGATTCAACGGCTTTAAATAAGGATCTATATCGGGATCGTCAGCCACACCGATAATGCGAATGCGAGGATGATCCTTAAAGGCCTGGACAAAGCTTTGCTGGTGGCTGTGTCGGCTGAAGCTGACCAGCAAAACGCCGTATTCATGGTCTGATATCATATTCTCACAGAAGTTTGAAGTTTAAAAGCTGGATAGCGCCATACATAATAAATCGATGGACAAAATATGACAACCGATCTTTTTCATTCTGAGGGCGTGTTTATCGCCGCTCCAGAACTTAAAGAAAAAACACATACTGCCAGCCCCATTCCTGAGGGGCATTCGGGTACTTACGGTCCATTAGGTGTGGCAGGGGTACCGATCCGAATCCCAGTGCCCTGTCTCTGTCAAAGATACTTCTGACATATTTAAGATATTCCTGTAGAGGTCTGACCAGCGACTCCGGCAATATGGTCAGCCGATCCTTTCCGCCTTTGCCGTCCCTGACCTGAATCATAAGAAGCTCGAACAACAGATCTTTTACTCGAAGGTGAAGGCACTCGGATATGCGCAGACCCGACCCAGGTGGAAGAACTCGGTAATATAGAGACGGCTATAGCGCTAACCAACACGTTAAACGTGCCTATAGCTGTCCAGGCATTGATTCG